>CAZHAC010000034.1:0-17556 GCA_964529765.1 uncultured Actinomycetes bacterium | reverse complement strand
AGGCTTGCAAGCTCGTCCTGAGGCGGCCGCGGCCGGCATCCGGCCGAGCGCCGACCCGTCGCGCTTTCTCAACCGCGAACTCTCCATGACCGACTACATGGAGCGTGTTCTCGCGATCGCCGAGGACCGTTCGCGCCCACTCCTCGAGCGCGTCGCCTTCCTCGCTATGTCGAGCTTCTCGCTCGACGACTTCTTCCAGATCCGGGTGGCCGGCCTCAAGGAGCAGCTCCTCGCGGCACCCAGCCGGACCTCGGCCGACGGCATGACGGCAGCCGAGCAGCTACACGCGATCCGGCTCCGGATCGAGGAGATCGTCGACCGCCACTCTCGGCTCTATGTCGACGACCTGGTGCCGTCCCTGGCCAGCGCAGGCATCGTGATCGCGAGCGCATCGGAGCTGAGCAAAGAGGATCGCGATTACCTCGAGCGCTACTACCGGGAGCGCATCTTCCCGGTCCTGACCCCGCTGGCCGTGGACCCCGGGCACCCATTCCCGTACATCTCGAACCTCTCTCTGAACCTGGCGGTGCTGGTCCGCGACCCGCTCCGCCGCCGCCGCAGTTTCGCGCGGCTGAAGGTGCCGCCGCTGCTGCCGCGATTCGTACCGATGCCGGACGGCCGGCGCTACGTGCCCGTCGAGCAGGTCATCGCCGCCAACCTGCAGTCGCTGTTCCCGGGGATGAACATCGTCAGCAGCCACGTCTTCCGGGTCACGCGCGACGCCGATCTCGAGGTCGTCGAGAGCGAAGCCGAGGACCTGCTGTCAACGATCCAGACGGAGCTCAGGCGCCAGCGGCGCCGGGCACCGGGCGTCCGGCTCGAGGTCGAGCCGGGGATTCCCTTCGAGGTGCTCCAGATCCTGGTCCGGGAGCTCGAGCTGGAGCCCGAGGACGTGTACGAGGTCGGCCGCTTGCTCGACCTCCAGGGCTTGTCCATGCTGGCCAAGCTGCCCCGTCCCGATCTCAAGCCCGAGGTCTGGACCCCGACCACGCAGCCTCGGCTGCGGGCAAACGGCAGCCAGCCGCCGGACATCTTCAGCGTGATGCGACAGGGCGATTTGCTCATCCATCACCCGTACGACTCCTTCTCGACCTCGGTCGAGGCGTTCATCGCCGAGGCCGCCGCCGATCCCGCCGTGCTCGCGATCAAGCAGACGCTCTACCGGACCTCCGGACCGGCCAGCCCGATCGCTCGCTCCCTGATCCAGGCGGCCGAGTCGGGCATCCAGGTGGTGGCCCTGGTCGAGCTCAAAGCGCGGGGCGACGAGCAGGCCAACATCGAGTGGGCGCAGAAGCTGGAGGAGGCGGGCGTTCACGTCGTCTATGGGCTGGTCGGGCTGAAGACGCACGCCAAGGTGGTGCTGGTCGTCCGCCAGGAAACCGACGGCATCCGCCGCTATGTGCACATCGGGACTGGCAACTACAATCCCGCGACCGCCCAGACCTATGAGGACGTCGGTCTCCTCTCAACCGAGCCCGACCTCGGTGCCGACGTGAGCGACCTTTTCAACTACCTGACCGGCTACAGCCGGCAGCGCCGGTACCGCGAGATCCTGGTCGCGCCGGCCTCCGTCCGCAAAGGCATCCTCGATCTGATCGCGCGCCAGGCTAAGCCCGAGGGCCGGATCGTGCTCAAGGTCAACAACCTGGTCGATCCCGACGTGATCGAGGCGCTCTACGCGGCCGGCCAGGCGGGCGCCGACATCGACCTCATCATCCGCAGCATGTGCTGCTTGCGGCCGGGCGTGGACGGCCTGTCGGAGCGCATCCGAGTGCGCTCGATAGTCGGGCGCTTCCTGGAGCATTCGCGAATCTTTCGGTTCGGGAGCGGCGAGCAGGCCGAATACTGGATCGGCTCTCCCGACCTGATGGATCGCAATCTCGACCGGCGGGTGGAGGTGATCGCCCCGGTCTCCGACCCGGAGCTGCGGCAGGAGCTGGACCACTGGCTCGAGGTTTCGCTCGCCGACGACGTCCTGAGCTGGGAGCTGTGCAGCGACGGCCGCTGGCGCAAGGTGCCGACGGAGCGGGGCATCAACGTCCACGAGCAGCTCGCGCGGGAGGCGCTTGAGCGTTCGAATGGCGGCTGAGCGAAAGCTGAAGCTTGTCGCTTCGCCCGGTTTCCACCTCCCCGACCTCAACGGCACCGTTCCGGGAGTCGTGGTCGGCGAGCCTGAGGAGCGGCGGATCGAGGCGACCTACTACGACACCCCTGATCTCGGCTTGGCCCGCTCGGGCAGCAGCCTCCGCCATCAGGCTGGAGGCGGCTGGACGCTCACACTCCCCGAAACCGGGCAGCTGGAGTTTGAAGGTCGGCCGGGCGAGCCGCCAGCCGAGGCGGTCCGCCTGGTGACGGCCCTTCGGCGCACCGCCGAGCTGCGCCCGGTGGCCAGGCTGTCGACCTGGCGGCGCCGGGTGCGCTTGCAAGACGAGTCGGGCGGTGAGCTGGGGGCGGTGACCGACGACGAGGTCTCAGTCCTCGAAGGCCGCCGGGTGGCGGCGCGCTTCCGAGAGGTCGAGCTGGCGATCTCGGATGGAGCCAAACCAGAGGCGCTCGACCTCCTCCGCGAGCGCCTTCTGGAGGTGGGCGCCGGTGAGCAGGAAGCGATACCGGTGCACATCCGGGCGCTTGGCCCGCCCGCACTGCGTCCTCCGGACGTGCGCGCTCTCCCTACGGACGTCAACGCGACGGCCGGTGAGGTGGTGCAGGCAGGACTGGCAAAGGCCGTCGAATCCCTCCTTGCCAGCGACCCCGGCGCGCGCCTCGGCCAGGACCCGGACCACATCCGCCGGATCCGGGTTGCCGCCCGCCGCCTCCGCTCGCACCTGCGGACGTTTGCGCCCCTGCTCGATCCGGAGTGGTCCGACCGCTTGGCGACGGAGCTCAGCTGGCTGGCCGGCGAGCTGGGCGCGGTTCGCGACCTGGAAGTCGCGGCCGCGCGACTGCGCCAGCGGGCTTCCGAGGCGCCGCCGGCGGACAGGCAGGCGGCCCTGGCGCTGGCTGCCCTTCCAGCGGCGGAGGCCGCCGGCCAGCGCAGCCGCCTGGCCGCGACCTTCGATTCGACGCGCTACGTGGCGCTGCTCGACCTGCTGGTCGAGGCCGCGACCGCGCCTCCGTTGAGAGGAGACAAGGATGCGCCCGCCGCCGAGCTGCTGCCCCGGCTCGCGCTGACGCCCTGGAAGAAGCTGCGCAAGGCGGCGTCCGCAATCGGACGCAGCGCCAGCGGGGAGGAGGAACTGCACGGCGTGCGCGTCCGCGCCAAGCGTGCCCGCTACGCGGCCGAGCTGGCCGGGCTGGCGGGCGCCGATTCCGGCGCCTACGTCACCGCCCTGAGCTCGCTCCAGGATGTCCTTGGCGAGCATCACGACAGCGCGACCGTGCAAGAGTGGTTGCGGGCCCATGCAGGCAGCGGCCGCCGAGCCTTCGTCGGCGGCCAGCTCTACCAGCTCGAGCTGGCCGCCGCCCGACGGGCGTTTGCCGCCTTCCCGGCCGCCTGGCAGGCATCTCGCCGGGGGAGCCTGCGAAGGTGGATGCCATGAGGGCCGCGGCCGAAGACTTTGTCGACGACGACTGGGACAATCCCTCCCTCGTTCACGCCGGCGGTGGGATCGTCGTCCGGCCCGGCCCGGCCGGAATGCCGGAGATCGTCGTCGTCCACCGTCCTGGTTACGACGACTGGACCTTCCCGAAGGGGAAGCTGGTCGACGTCCGCGAGTCCGGTGAGGCGGCGGCGCTGCGCGAGGTGAAAGAGGAGACGGGGCTCCGCTGCCGTCTGATCGGCCCCGTCGGGACGACTCGTTACACCGACCACAAGGGTCGCGACAAAGTTGCGCGCTACTGGGAGATGCGGACGCTCGGGGGTCACTTCGAGCCCTCGCGGGAGGTCGACGAGATGCGCTGGCTGACCGTCGAAGAGGCTCTCGAGCTGCTCAGCTACGAGCACGACCGCGAGCTCCTGCGGTCGTGGGAGGCGTCCCGGGCTTAGGCTCGCCCCCGGCGGCGTCCGCTGGCGTGGGTGGGCGGGCTTCCGGACGCTCCCCAACTCGCTGTTAAGGCGCCCCTTGACGCCCGAGCTACTCTTCGCCCGTACCCCCCGGGGTGGGCGGGCTACTCCGGAGGGTGGGAAATAGAACCTTGGTTATTTGGTGCCGGTGCCGCCACTAAGCGGTGGTCGCCAGCCTTAGGCCGAGGAGTTCGCGGAGCGCGTCGAAGAGCACGGCTTCCGGCCGGCCCTCCAGCAATCGCTCCGCGTCGTCGAGGTCGAGCCAGGCCAGCGAGTCGACCTCGCGCGACGACCTGAATCCACCAGCCACCGGCGTCATCAGCCAGTAAGTCGCGATCTTCGAGCGGCCGCGGCGCGAACGGTAGAGAACGCTTCCCAGAAGGGTTTCGGGCCGGGCTGCGTAGCCGGTCTCTTCGCGAACTTCGCGCACGGCGCCATCGATGCTTGACTCGCCCAGGCGGAGCCCACCCTTCGGAAAGCTCCAATCGTCTTTGCGGCGGCGGTGCACGACAGCGACCTCCACACGGCCACGGGATGGCCGCCAGAGCACTCCGCCAGCGGCGGCTGTCACCTGGTGCAAGACGTCGTGAGGAATCAGTGTCGAGGGCGCCAGTCGCGCCATGATTGGCCGCCAGGCTACCAGAAGTAAGTTAAGCGAGGGTTAGCGGGTGGCAGCGGCTCCACTGCTCAGGCGAGAGCGCCCAGCAACTTCCAAGCCGGCTCCCATGGCGGCTCCATCCCCATGCTCGATCTTGGGCTGCATGTCGTCAGCCCTCGATACCGCAGCGCCCGCTGTCGAGATCGTGCTTCCGACCTTCAACGAGGAGCAGGACCTCGAGTGGAGCGTGACGCGCCTGGTTGCCTACCTGCGCGAAGAATTTCCTTTCCCCGCCTGCGTGACCATCGCGGACAACGCCAGTAGCGATCGCACGTGGCAGATAGCCGAGCGGCTGGCCGGCCAGTACGAGGAGGTGCGGGCGCTTCGACTCGAGGAGAAGGGTCGCGGGCGGGCGCTGGCGGCGGCATGGACGGCCAGCGAAGCCACCGTCGTCGCCTACATGGACGTCGACCTCTCAACCGACCTCAGGGCGCTGCTGCCGCTGGTGGCTCCGATCCTCTCGGGTCACAGTGACCTGGCCATCGGCAGCCGGCTGGTGCGCGGCGCCCACGTGCGACGGGGGCCGAAGCGGGAGGTGATTTCCCGCGGCTACAACCTGCTCCTCAAGGCCACGCTCCGCGCCGGATTCAGCGACGCGCAGTGTGGCTTCAAGGCCGTCCGCGCCGCGACCGCGCGGCGGCTGCTGCCTGCCATCGAAGACACGGGGTTTTTCTTCGACACCGAACTGCTCGTCCTCGCGCAGCGTTCAGGCCTGCGCATCACCGAGGTTCCAGTCGATTGGACGGAGGATGCCGACTCTCGGGTCGACATTGTGCCTACCGCGGTCTCCGACCTGCAGGGGATCTGGCGTCTGCTTGGCATTCGCGAGCTCCTGATGTTCGCCGCCATCGGGCTTCTCAGCACGGCCGCCTATGCCGCGCTCTTCTGGGGATTCCGATCCTTCACGACTGGCGCCATCGCCAATCTGGCCGCTTTGGCCGTAACAGCGGTCGCCAATACCGCCGCCAACCGGCGCTTCACCTTCGGGGTCTCCGGTTGCGAGGGGCTCGCCCGCGATCACCTCGGTGGCGCGGCCGCCTTCGTGTTGGCGCTCGCCATCACCAATTTCGCCATGCTTGGTCTGGCCTTGGTCGAGCCTCACGCCGGCCGCGAACTGGAGCTGGCGGTCCTCGTGGTGGCCAACGTAGTCGCAACTCTGGGGCGCTTCGCGCTCCTGCGGCGGTTCATCCGGACAGCCCATCCACAGAAGGGAGGGGGTAGTGCCCCCCTTCGGGCAGCCGGGCACAGACAGTCAGCCCTACCCGCCGGCCCTGACCGCCCAACTCTGATTGAAAGCTCTCGGAGGAGTTTCTGATGGAATCCGTATCCAAGCCCGTGCTTGACTGGCCGGCGCGCCCTGCTGTCACCGAGGCTCGTCGTGAGGCATGGGTGCGCCCCGCGTCGCTCGCGGTCCTCGTCTTGACCGCGGTTCTCTACATCTGGGGCCTCGATCGCAACGGTTATGCCAACAACTACTACTCGGCTGCCGTGGTCGCGGGGACCGAGAGCTGGAAGGCCTTCTTCTTCGGCGCTTTCGACGCCGGCAGTTTCATAACTGTCGACAAGCCGCCGGTCGCGCTCTGGTTGATGGAGCTCTCGACGCGTGTCTTTGGAATCAGCTCCTGGTCGATCCTGCTTCCCGAAGCACTGCTCGGCGTGGCGACCGTGGGGCTCGTGATGGACAGCGTCCGCCGCGCGTTCGGCCCAGTCGCGGGGCTTATTGCTGGGGTCGTCACCGCGCTTACCCCGGTCGCGATTCTCATGTTCCGTTTCAACAATCCCGACGCGATGCTCACATTCCTGATGGTGGCGGCTGGCTGGGCGCTCGTCCGCGCTCTGCAGACGGGCCGGACTCGGTGGCTCCTCATCTCAGCCGCCGCCATCGGCTTCGCCTTCAACACCAAGTACCTGCAGGGCTACATCGTCCTGCCCGCATTGGTCCTGACCTACCTGCTGTTCGGCCCACCACGCCTTGGGTCCCGCCTGCTGCAACTGCTGGGGGCGGCGGGCGTACTGGCCGTGAGCACCGGTTGGTGGATGCTGATCGTCGACGCCATACCCGCCGGTATGCGGCCCTATATCGGCGGCAGCACCGACAACTCAGTGCTCAACCTGGTCCTCGGATACGACGGGCTGGGTCGCATCTTCGGCCAGGGTCGCGGAGGCGCTCCGGTAAGCGGCGGCGGTGGTTTTGGGGGCGGGTTCGGCGGTCAGACAGGGCTGTTGCGCCTCTTCAACAACCAGATCGCAGGCGAGGTCAGCTGGCTGCTTCCGTTCGTCGGCGTCCTCCTGCTGTTCGGCCTCTGGGCCCGGCGTTCGGCTCCCCGCACCGACCTTGCCCGCGCGAGCTACGTGCTGTGGGGCCTGTGGCTGGCAACCCACTTCGCCGTCTTCAGTTACGCCTCGGGAATCTTCCACTCCTACTACACGATTGCCATGGCGCCGGCGGTGGGCGCGCTGGCGGGCGCGGGCGTGGTCGAGATCTGGCGCGTGCGGCAGCGGCATCAACTGCTGGCGGGTGCCGTCGCCGCGGCGGCCCTGGTGCCGACCGCTTGGTGGGGCTACCAACTGCTCGCGAGGACGCCAAACTTTGTGCCCGGCCTCGGCCTGGCCGAGTTGGTGGTTGCGGTTGCCGCGTCGCTGATGCTGCTTATGCCCAAGAAGGTCGGCGTGCCGGCCCCCGCCATGCAGGTGGTGCTGGCCGCCGGCCTGGTTGCCGTCCTCCTTGGGCCAGCGGCCTACGCGATCGGCAACGTGACCAGGTCCGTCGCGGGCGCGATCCCGATCTCGGGACCGGCGAGCCTGGCGGCGGACCGCAGTCCGGGTGAGGGCCGCTTCCCTCAGCGGATCGGTGCCAACGGTGGCCTGCATCAAGAGGGAAACCAGATGCCACCAGGCGCCAGGTTCGCGGGTGGCCTCCCTGGCAATCCGCCATCCCGTGCCTTTCCGAAAGGTGGCGTTCCCGGAGGCCCAGCCGGACGCGCTTTCGGCGGGCCGGAGGGCCAGGCTGGGGACGCGGCGCTGATCAACTACCTGGTCAAGAATCAGGCCAGCGCAACCTGGCTGGTTGCCGTGGCGTCCGCGAATCAGGGCGCCCCAATTGAGATCGCGACGCACAAAGCCGTCCTCGCCATGGGAGGATTCAGCGGCGGTGATTCCGCGATGACGGTGACCAAGCTGAAGCAGCTGGTTGCGAGTGGTCAGCTCAGGTATGTGCTGATCAGCGGCCGGATGGGCGGTCCCCAGGCTCAGTCGAACTCGGTTCTGGACTGGGTGACCCAGAACTGCAAACAGGTCAGCGTTCCCGGCAGCTCGACCAGCGGTCTCTACGAATGCAGCGGGAGCGCGGGTTCGTGAGGCGTCCCGCGCTGGTTGCGGTGGGCGGCGCGGGTGCCCTCATCGTGCTGGCGCTCGCCGGCGGATACGCCTACTTCTTCACCGGCCTGCGCAGCGCACCCAAGCCGCTCGCGCTGGCCGGCTCGTCGCCGCCGGGAGCCGGCTCTACGGCATCGGGGCTCGCTGGCATCTGGTCAGTGAGCTCGGGCTCCGTCGCGCGCTATCGCGTCAACGAGGTCTTCGCGGGCACGTCGTCCAATCACCAGGCTGTGGCAGAGACGCCTGAGCTCAGCGGATCCCTATCTGTCCAGTCCGCTTCCGGGAGTGACGAGCTGAGCGATCTCAAGATCACGGCTCACCTCAGCAGCCTGCACAGCATCGACAGCGTGGCTGGATACAACGTCGCCTCCCGCGATCGCATCGTGCAGCAGAGCCTGGCGACGGCCCAGTATCCCGACGCCGTTTTCGCGACGAAGAATGTCCAGCTTCCGGCCGGCCTCGCAGCCGGCTCCGCGGCCGACCTGACGATTCCCGGGCAGCTGACGGTTCATGGCGTGACCAAGCCCGAACAGGTCAGCCTCAAGCAATTTCGGCTCAGCGGTACGACAGCCGATGTGGTCGGCCAGACGACCTTCAACATGACCGACTTTGGGATCCAGCCTCCCGCGCTCCCGATCACCACGGTGCAACCACAGGTCACCTTGGAGTTCGAGCTCAAGCTCACGAAGGCCTGAGTCGGCGCTGACCGCTCAGTCGCTGCCTTCGAGCGGCGAGTAGACGTAGAACAGGTGCCCGTCGAGGTCCCGGAAGGCTCCGCGGATCTCGTGGGAACCTCGCGATGGCTGCTCGACCACGACGGCGCCCGCGGCGGCCGCCCGGGCGAGGGCCAGCTCGACGTTGGGAACCTTGATGTTGACCGCCACCTCGGCCGCGATCTTCTGCCCGCCACCGGCGAGGGCGATGTTGAAGTCACCGCCGCTGAAGACAGCCCAGCGGTCGCCGTCGCGGAAGAGGGGGGCCAAGCCGAGGCCGTTCGCGTAGTAGTCAAAGGCGCGGTCCATGTTGGCAACCGAGAGCACCACCGAACGCACGTCGCCGAGCGCTTCGGTTCCCGAATCGAGCAGGCGCTGGAAGCCGCTTTGGAAGAACACGAGTGGCCGCCGAGAGTGATCCGCCTCGAGGTCGACCACTCGGCAGATCGCTACCGTGTGGTCGCCGCCATCGTGCTCGGACTGGATTTCGCAGTCGATCCAGGCCAGCGCCTCTTCCAGGATCGGGCTGCCGGACACCGGCGCCGGCCGCCAGGGCGTGCTTCGGTACTTGTCGCTTCCGGGCTGCGCGAATTGGCGCGCGAGGTCGGCTTGCCCCTCGGCCAGAAGGTTGACGCAAAGCCGCCCGGCCTCCCGGATGTGCGGCCAACTGGTGGAAGCGCGGCTCGGGCAAAGCAGGATCAGCGGTGGGTCGAGGGAGAGCGAGCAGAACGACTGGATGGTCACCCCGACAGGGTTCCCATCGTCGATGGCCGTCACCACCGCCACGCCGCTGGCGAAGTGGCCGAGGACGGCGCGGAAGTGACGCTCGAAACCTTCCCCGTCGGAGGCCTGCATTTAGGCGAGCTTAACCGGGCCACGACGTAGCAGCGAACGAGAGGTCGCGGTTAGGATGGCCGCGCCATGGTCTGGTACTCGCCGACGCGCGGCGTGGAAACCTTTGAGGAGAGTCCGATCGCGCCGCAGGCGTGTTCCGAGCTCGGCGAGTGCAAGCGGTTGCGTTACGAGCCGGATCCCTTCGAGGGGATCACGCCCCCCGAGCCCCTGCCGCAGCCTCGATAGCTTGCCCGAGCAGGATCTCGTCGTTGGTGGCTCCGGCGGGAACAATCGGGTAGCAGTGCTCGGCCGCGTCGCAGCGGCAGTCGAGGACGACCGGCCGCGACATCGCCAGTTCGAGTGCGGTCTGCAACGCTTGGTCGACTTCGCCCATGCGGCTCACCCTCAGGCCGGCACAGCCATAAGACTCGGCGAGCCGGACGTAGTCGGGGAGGTCGACCTGGAGCCGGACATGGGCCAGGCGGCCGTCGTAGAACATCTCCTGCCACTGCTTGACCATCCCGAGGTGTCCGTTGTTGATGAGGACCACCAGCACGGGCAGGTTTTCGGCGACCGCCGTCGCCAGCTCCTGGCTCGTCATCTGGAAGCAGCCGTCACCGTCCACCGCCACGACCAGCTCATCCGGCCTCGCGGCCTTAGCGCCGAGGGCCGCCGGCAGCGCGAATCCCATCGTGCCCAGTCCGCCCGAGTTCGCCCAGCTGCGCGGCCGATCGAAGCGCAAGAACTGTGAAGCCCACATCTGATGCTGGCCCACGCCGGCGGTGAAGACCGCGCGGCCTCGCGTCAACTCGCGCAGACGTTCGAGCACGTACTGAGGCTTTAGCTCGCCATCCACTTCCTGGCGGTAAGCGAACGGGTACTGCTCCTTCCAGGCATCCAACTGCGCCAGCCAGGCGCGGCGGGCGGCTTGGTTCGGCAGTTCAGCAAACGCGGGGAGCAGCTGGAGCAGTTCGCGGATAACCGCTGCGGCATCGCCGCAGAGGGCCACGTCAGCCTCCCGGTTCTTGCCGATTTCGCGGCGGTCGACGTCCAGGTGCACGACCTTCGCGCCTGGTGCAAAGCCGTCAAGCCGGCCAGTGACCCGATCGTCGAAGCGCGCGCCGATGGCAAGCAACAGGTCGGCTTTCTGCATCGCGGTAACCGCCGCGTAGCCACCGTGCATGCCCGGCATTCCGAGCGACAGGGGGTGGCTGTCGGGGAAGGCGCCCCGAGCCATGAGCGTGGTCGTGACCGGGAGCTGCTGGCGGACCCCGAGTTCGAAGACCTCGGCAAAGGCGCCAGACCGGACGGCGCCGCCGCCCACGTACAGCACCGGCCGATCGGCTTCGCTGATCAGCCGTGCCGCCTCGCGGAGCGCATCCGGCGGCGGCAGAGGCAGCCCGGCCAGGGGTAGGGGGCCGCCGTCAGGGGCGTCGGTGGCCATCTGGAAGACGTCCTTCGGGATGTCCACCAAGACCGGTCCGGGCCTGCCGCTGCGGGCAACTCGGAAGGCCTCGTGGACCGTATCCGCGACCTGGCCGGCGTCCATGACCAGCCAGTTGGCTTTTGTGACCGGCTTCGTGATCGCCGTCACCGGCGCTTCCTGGAACGCCTGCTTGCCCAGTCCGGCGCGGGCGACCTGTCCGGTGATCGCGACCAGCGGTACCGAGTCCATCATGGCGTCGGTGATGGGGGTAACCAGGTTGGTCGCGCCAGGGCCTGAGGTCGCCATGCAAACGCCCGGCCGCCCAGTCACGTGTGCATAGCCCTCGGCGGCGTGCCCCGCACCCTGCTCGTGTCTCATCAACACGTGACGCACTGAGCTGTCCAGGAGCTTGTCGTAGGCAGGCAGGATGGCGCCGCCGGGAATGCCAAAGAGAGTATCCACGCCCTCGGCTTCGAGAGCCCTAAACAATGCCTGCCCACCCGTGATTCGCATCTCGCCTCCTGAACTGGCGAGCCGTTCCTCTCGAGCTGCGCGACCGCTGGAAAAAAGAAAAACCGCCCGGAGGCGGTGGCGGCACGCAGCAGAGGTTGGCTGCGCGCCTAAATAATCGAAATGATCGAAGCCGCGGCGTTGACGATCCTGGCTCCCATCATTTCTTGAACAACACTAACCGGGCCGAGGCTCTGAGCGCAATCGTCAAAGCCCTGAACGCGTCAGTTTGACAGCGCTAGGAGGCGGGTGTATACCGGCCAGAGAAGAGGCGAAGGTTCGGCGCCGGCGTGGCCGACTTTCGCCTCTTGTCATAGCGGGGGGTTGACCGGGAAGGGTTTTCGGTCGGGAGGTGGAGATGCTTCCAGGCGCGTTCGAGTATCGAGCTCCAGCCGCACTGGACGAGGCCCTGTCCCTCCTGCAGCAGTACGGAGACGAGGCCAAGCTGATGTCGGGCGGCCAGAGCCTGCTGCCCCTCCTCAAGCTGCGGCTCGCGTCACCCTCGGTTCTGATCGACCTCGGACACGTCGACGCCCTCATTGGCATGCAGCTGGCGGACGGCGGTCTGCGAATGGGGGCTCGGACACGTCACTGCGACGTCGAGCGGAACCAGGCGCTTGGCTCGGCGTTCCCGATCCTGCTCGATGCGGCGCCCCAGATCTCCGACCCGCTCGTCCGCAACGCCGGCACTGTCGGCGGCTCGCTCTGCCATGCCGATCCGGCCGGCGACTGGGGGTCGGTGATGCTCGCGCTCAACGCCGAGATGGTCGTCGCTTCGACCCGAGGAGAGCGGGTCATCCCGGCCGCTCAGTTCTTCGATGGTCCCTTTACGACCAATCTGGCGCCGGACGAGGTCCTGACCGAGATCCGGATCCCAGCCCCCATGGGTCCGTCAGCCGGGACGTACCTCAAGCTGGAGCGCAAGGTCGGCGACTTTGCGACGGCGGCGGCCGCCATTCAGGTCGAGATGACAAATGGTCGGGTTGGCCGCGCCGGCATCGGGTTGACCGCGGTTGGGCCGACGAATCTGAAAGCGACCGAGGCTGAGCAAGCGCTCGAAGGCGAGGAGCCGTCTGCTGACGCAATCGACACCGTCGCGCGCATGGCCGCCGCGGCGGCCGAGCCACACGACGACTTGCGAGGCAGTGCCGAGTACAAGCGTGACATCGTCCGAGTTTTCGTAAAGCGCGGGCTGCGAACAGCAGTCAACCGGGCACAGGGGATGGGCGCATGAACGTCACGGTCAGGATCAACGGTGCCGACAGGAGCGCGGATATCGAGCCGCGCGTACTGCTCGTCGACTTCATCCGCAGCAATCTCGGATTGACCGGCACTCACATCGGATGCGACACCAGCAGCTGCGGTGCTTGCACCGTTCTGCTCGACGGTGAACCGGTCAAGTCGTGCACGCAGCTGGCGGTGCAGGTGGCCGGACGCGAGATCACAACGGTGGAAGGATTGGCCGCTGGCCCCGATCTCCATGCGATCCAGGCCGGCTTCCATGAGGAGCATGGCCTCCAGTGCGGGTTTTGTACCCCTGGAATGATGCTCGTCGGCGCCGCCCTGCTTGCCCGCAATCCGAACCCAACCGAAGAGGAGATCCGGTGGGCGATCAGCGGCAACATCTGCCGCTGCACCGGCTACACAAACATCGTCAAGGCGGTCCAGCACGCGGCCACGGCGCTTGCCGAGAGGGCGGGCGCGCCCGCGGCCGTCGGTGTGGAGGTGGCGCAATGAGCGTCGAGGTCAAGCCTCACGGTGGCATCGGGGAGTCGTTCAAGCGCAAGGAGGACGCGCGCTTTCTGCGCGGTAAGGGCAACTACCTGGACGACATCACGCTGCCCGGAATGCTGCACATGGTCATCCTTCGCAGCCCCTACGCTCACGCCCGCCTTCGTTCGATTGACACTGCAGCCGCCTCGGCCGCCCCCGGCGTGGTGGCGGTCGTGACCGGGGAGCTGATGGCACAGCACGGACTGGCCTGGATGCCGACGCTGTCCGCGGACACCCAGGCCGTGCTGGCAACCGACAAGGTGCGGTTCCAGGGCCAGGAAGTGGCGGCGGTCATCGCCGACACCAAATATGCGGCCGAAGACGCGCTCGGCCTGCTCGACGTCGACTACGAGGTGCTGCCGCCGGTTACCAACCCAGAACAGGCCCATGCCGCCGGCGCGCCCGTGATTCGCGACGACAAGGAAGGCCAGCAGGACAACCACGTCTACCACTGGGAGTCCGGCGATGCTGCCGCCACCGAGGCTGCGTTCGCTCGTGCTGACAAGGTCGTTTCGCTATCGACGCACTACCCGCGTTCACACCCCGCGCCCTTGGAGACGTGCGGAATCGTGGCCGATGTCAGCCCGGTGACGGCAAAGGCCACGCTCTATATGACGAGCCAGGCGCCCCACGCGATCCGAACCGTATTCGCGCTCGTTGCCGGCTTGCCCGAGCAGAACATTCGCATCGTCGCGCCGGACATTGGCGGGGGCTTCGGCAACAAGGTGCCGGTCTACCCGGGCTATGTGGTGGCTACGGCCGCTTCGCTGCTGCTCGGGCGGCCCGTCAAGTGGGTCGAGGACCGCACCGAAAACCTGATGTCAACCGGCTTTGCTCGCGACTACCACATGCACGGCGACCTGGCGCTCGACTCGTCGGGGCGGATGTTGGGTCTTCGGGTGTCGCTCGAGAGCGACCAAGGGGCCTTCTTCGCGGACGCGCAGCCGTCGAAGTTCAAGGCTGGGCTGTTCCACATCGTCACCGGCTCCTACGAGATCCCGGCCGCCCATGTTGTAGCGGACGGTTACTACACGAACAAAGCGCCTGGCGGCGTCGCCTATCGCTGCTCGTTCCGCGTAACCGAGGCTTCATACCTGATCGAGCGGCTGGTTACCAACGCGGCGATCGAGCTGGGCATGGACCAAGCCGAGATCCGGCTCAAGAACTTCGTGCCCAAGGAAGCGTTCCCATACCGGTCGGCAACTGGCTGGGTGTATGACTCGGGCGACTATCCCGGGGCTATGAACGTGGCCCTCGAGAAGCTCGGCTACGAGGCGCTGAAGAGGGAGCAGGCGGAGAAACGGGCACACGGCGAGTACATGGGAATTGGCCTGGCGTCCTTCACAGAAGTCGTCGGAGCCGGCCACGGAGCGGACTTCGACATCCTGGGCATTCGGATGTTCGATTCCGCCGAGCTGCGTGTTCACCCGACCGGGAAGGCGATGCTCAGGATCGGCACCAAGGCGCAGGGCCAGGGCCACGAGACGACCTTCGCGCAGATCGTCGCCGAGGAGCTGGGCATCCCCGCGGCCGACGTATCGGTCGAGGAGGGCGACACTGACACCGCGCCATACGGGCTGGGCACCTATGCATCACGGTCGACCCCGGTAGCCGGGGCGGCAACCGCCGTGGTCGCCCGCCGCCTCCGCGACAAGGCGCGCAAGCTGGCCGCTCACCTCCTCGAGGCGGACGAGGAAGACCTGGTTTGGGAGCGCGGAGCGTTCTACGTCAAAGGCTCGCCCGATCGGGCCAAGACGATTCAGGAGCTCGCCTTCGCCGCCTACACCAACCTGCCTGAGGGGATGGAGCCGGGACTTGAAGGCGTCCATTACTACGACCCACCCAACATGACCTTCCCATTCGGGACCTATGCCGTGGTCGTCGACCTCGACAAGGGAACCGGGCAGGTCAAGGTGCGCCGGATGGTTGCGGTCGATGATTGCGGTGTCCGGATCAACCCGATGATCGTCGACGGGCAAATCCACGGCGGGCTGACGGAAGGGTGGGGCATCGCGTTCACCGAGCTCATCACCTTCGACCAGGATGGCAACTGCCTCGGCTCCAACTTCATGGACTACCTGCTGCCGACCGCCTGGGAGGCGCCTCGCTTTGAAACCTTCGCCACCGTCACTCCCTCGCCGCACCACCCGTTGGGCGCCAAGGGGGTCGGTGAATCGGCAACCGTCGGCTCACCGGCGGCTTATGTGAACGCGGTGATCGACGCGCTGGCGCCCCTCGGCACCCGCAACATCGACATGCCGGTGACCTCGGACAAGGTTTGGATGGAGCTTCGCGCCGCGGGAGTGACGGAATAGCTGAGGACGTCCTGGATCTGCTGTCGGCTTACGCCGCCGCCGGCACTCCCTGCGTGCTGGCGACGGTCGTCCGTTGTGAAGCACCGACGTCCGCACGACCCGGTGACAAGGCGGTCATCACGGCCGACGGCCGCCTGCGCGGTTGGGTGGGCGGCTCCTGCTCGGAGCCACTCGTAAAACGTGAGGCGCTGCGAGCGCTGGAGGATGGGCAGCCTCGGCTGGTCCAGATCGTGGGCAGCTCCGGCACTGTTGAGCAGCAGCAGCGACCGGGTGAGCTGCGGATGGCGACCACTTGTCCGAGCGGCGGCTCACTGGACATCTTCGTCGAGCCGCGCCTGCCGCGGCCCCAGTTGATCGTCTTCGGTGGAGCACCGGCGGCGCGGGTTCTGGTTCGGATCGGGTCCCTGGTTGGCTTCCGAACCTGCGCGGTCCATCCCGGGGCACGCGCTGAGGACTTCCCTGACGCGGACCTCGTCCTGTCCGATCTCGACCTGGCCCCGGCGGGAATCGGCCAGGATTCCGCAGCCGTGGTCGTCACCATGGGCCACTACGACGAGGATGCACTGGAAGCGGCCCTCGCCTATCCACAGCTGGACATCACTTTGGTTGCCTCCGGCCGCCGTACGGCGGCGGTGAGAGAAGCACTCGTGACAAGAGGTATTGAGCAGGTGCAGCTCGATCGCGTGCGGGCGCCCGCGGGCCGGCAGCGAGGCACGTCGCAAGCGGAGATCGCACTATTCGCACTCGCTGACGTGGTCGCCGCCCGGCACAACCGCGGTTCGCCGAGCGCCTCGGCCTCGGTGCCTATTGCGACGGATCCCGGTGGACGTGAGCAGCCCCGGTTTGAGACCGACCCGGTTTGCGGCATGACCGTGGAGCTGCCATCGCGCCAGCACACCAGTTATGAGGGCGCTGACTATTACTTCTGCTGCGAGACCTGCCGCGTCAAATTCGAGGCCGAGCCCGCGCGCTTTCTCGCCGGTGTTGAGGGCCGGCAGGCCTGACTTTCGGCGCACGTCTCGGCTGGCCGTGATCAGCGATGATCTAGGCCATGCCGGAGGAAATTCGCGTTCCCGAACTCGAGGGCGCGACGGAGATCACGCTGGGGAGCTGGTTGAAGAGGACCGGCGACCGGGTCGAAGTCGGCGAGCCGGTCGCCGAAGCGTTGACTGACAAGGTTAATGCGGAGATCGAGTCCCCGGTGGCAGGCGTGATCGAGGAGCTCCTGGTGCCCGAGGGTGCCGAGGTGATCTCCGGCCAGCCGATCGCCCGGATCAGCACTGACGGCTGAGACGAGCCGGCCGAGGCGCGGGCGAGGCCCGACCCGCGCCGAACTCGAGGCCGCGCGTTCTCTCATGGTTCCAGACGTGCTTGCGCCGCGCCTGGACGTGGTCTTCTGTGGCATCAATCCCGGGCTCTACACAGCCTGGGTCGGGCACCACTTCGGGCGGCCTGGCAACCGCTTCTGGAAGGCTCTGTACCTCTCCGGGTTCACAGACCGGCTCCTGGAACCGAGCGAGCAGCGTTCTCTGCTCGAACGGGGGCTCGGCGTGACCAACCTGGTGCCGCGCACGACCGCCCGGGCTGACGAGCTCACCACGGATGAGCTGCGTGCCGGCGCTGCCGATCTCGCTGCCAAGATCGAGCGGGCGTCGCCGCGCTGGCTGGCTGTTCTTGGCGTGACGGCTTACCGCCTGGCGTTCAACCGGCCCGCAGCAAACGTCGGGCGTCAACCCGACTGCATCGGCAGCACCCGAATCTGGGTCTTGCCCAACCCGAGCGGGCTCAATGCCCACTACCAGCTCGCCGGGCTGGTCACCGCCTTCGCGGAGCTCCGGGCGGAAGTGAGCTCCTAGCTCTCGAGCGGTTGGAAGTGGGGAGGACGCTGCTCGACGTAGCTGGCCACTCCCTCCTGGAAGTCGGGAGTCCGCAGCGATTCCTCCATCAGG
>CAZHAC010000033.1:0-17887 GCA_964529765.1 uncultured Actinomycetes bacterium | reverse complement strand
CGCGATTGTGATCACCGGGGTCTTCGCGAGCGCGCTCGCGTTCTTCGTGCAGACCTGGGCCCAGGTCCACCTTTCCGCCAGCCGGACCGCGCTCGTCCTGGCCACCGAGCCCGCATGGGCGCTCGCGTTCGCGGTCCTACTGGCCGGGCAGCGTTTGGGATTGATTCAGGCCGCCGGCGCCGCGTTGGTGCTGGCAGCGATCGTCGGCCACGAGCTGGCGGCCGCCAGGCTCACCGCCGCTCGAGAGCCAGTCTGACCCCGAAGCCCACGAGCACGGCCCCGCTCGCCCGCTCCAGCGCATGCCGCGCCCGCCGGCCAGCCGCCGACCGCCCGGCGCGGTCGAGCACGAGCGAGTAGAGGTTGAGCCAGGCCAGCACCATCACCTCGAAGACGGCCAGCATCGCCACCAGGCGCACTGGCGAATCACCGGGAATGACGAACTGCGGGAAGATGAGCGCGAAGATGGCACCCGCCTTCGGATTCAGGAGGTTCGCGGCCAGGCCCTGAAGGAATGCTCCGTGGGCTCTGGATTTGGGCGGCGCAGGTTCCTTGGGCGTCCGCGGGGCGAGCAGCGTCCGCAGCCCGAGCAGGGCCAGCAAAACCGCGCCGGCCAGCTTGAACGCGGTGAATGCCGTCACCGAGCGTTCGAGGAGGACGGCGACTCCGAGCGCGGACATGGCGGCCCAAAGGGCGCTCCCGGTGACGGTGCCGAGCGCGGTTATGGAGCCGCGCCGCCGCCCGCCCGCAAGCACCTGCCGGGTGACCATCGCCATGTCCGGGCCCGGCGTGACGATCAGGATCGCCATCACGCCGACGAAAGCCGCGAAGCGGGGGTCTGGAACGGCCGAACGTAAAATCTCAGGTTCAACCATGGCCGCCATAAAGCATGCACGCTACGTGCCTCAGGAGATCGAGCCCAAGTGGCAGCGGATCTGGGCGGAGCGTGGCGTCATGCGCGCCGACGACGCCTCGACCAAGCCGAAGTTCTACAACCTCGTGATGTTCCCCTACCCGAGCGGGGAGCTCCACATGGGGCACATGCGGAACTACGTGATCGGCGACCTGGTCAGCCGCTTTTACCGGATGCGCGGGATGGAGGTGCTCAACCCGTTCGGCTGGGACGCCTTCGGGCTGCCGGCCGAGAACGCGGCCATCAAGAAGGGCACGCACCCCTGGACGGAAACGTCGAACAACATCGCCATCGCCAAGCGCCAGCTGGCGATGATGGGCGTCCTTTACGACTGGTCGCGCGAGGTCACGACCTGCCTGCCCGACTACTACTCCTGGACCCAGTGGCTGTTCCTGCTCTTCTGGGAGCGGGGGCTGGCCTACCGCAAGCTGTCGCCCGTCAACTGGTGCCCGGTCGACCAGACCGTCCTCGCCAACGAGCAGGTGATCAACGGCCGCTGCTGGCGCCATCCCGACACTGCGGTCGAGAAGCGGGACCTGGAGCAGTGGTTTCTGAAGATCACGGACTACGCCCAACGCCTGCTCGACGACCTCTCCCTCCTCGAAGGCAAGTGGCCGGAGAAGGTGCGGGTGATGCAGGCCAACTGGATCGGCCGCTCCGAGGGCGCCGACGTCGACTTCGAGGTGGCCGGCTCCGACGAGAGGATCCGCATCTTCACCACTCGGCCGGACACGCTCTTCGGCGCCACCTTCATGGTGCTGGCGCCGGAGCACCCGCTGGTCGAGCAGGTGACCGCGCCCGAACGCCGGGCGGCAGTCGAGTCCTATCGCGAGCAGGCGCGTAACGAGACCGAGATCGAAAGGCTCTCCACGGACCGCGAGAAGACCGGCGTTTTCACGGGCGGCTACGCGATCAATCCCGTCAACGGCGCGGAGATTCCGATCTGGATCGCCGACTACGTACTCATGGGTTACGGCACGGGCGCCATCATGGCCGTCCCCGGGCATGACGAGCGTGACTTCGAGTTCGCCAAGAAGTTCGGGCTGCCGATCGTCGAAGTGGTGGCGCCGCCGAGCGGTCCACAGGGCGAGCTCAAGGAGGCTTACGTCGGCAAGGAGGGCAGGCTGGTCAACAGCGGCCAGTTCTCTGGACTGGCCTGGCAGCAGGGCTTCGATGCCATCGTCGACTGGCTCGAAAAGCGCGGCGTCGCCGAACGCGCGGTTCGCTACCGGCTGCGCGACTGGCTGATTTCCCGCCAGCGCTATTGGGGCTGCCCGATCCCGATGGTGCACTGTCCTCGCTGCGGCATCGTCCCCGTCCCCAAAGAGCAGCTGCCGGTCGAACTCCCCCCGCTGAACAAGCCGCTCGCCGACCAACCGGAATGGTTCAGCACAACCTGTCCGCAGTGCGGCGGTCCCGCGCGCCGCGAGACCGACACCATGGACACCTTCATCGACTCCTCGTGGTACTTCCTGCGCTACACGTCGGCGCATGACCCGACCGAGCCCTTCGACCCTGAGCTGGCCAATCGCTGGATGGCCGTCGACCAGTACACAGGTGGCGTCGAGCACGCGATCCTGCACCTGCTCTACTCGCGGTTCGTCGAGAAGGTGCTGCACGACGCCGGCATGGTGGAGCCGGTCGAGCCCTTCATGAAGCTCTTCACCCAGGGCATGGTCAAACGCTACGGCCAGGTGATGTCCAAGTCGGCCGGGAACGGCGTCGCGCCCGACGACCTGGTGCAACGCGAGGGTGCGGACGCCGGCCGGGTCTACGAGATGTTCATCGGGCCGCCCGAAGACGACTCCGAGTGGTCGGACGCCGCCATCGCCGGTCCGGTTCGCTTCCTGCAGTCGCTCTGGCGGCTGGTCCTGGAGCCGGAGAGCGTCGAGCGGACAGGCACCGGCGCGTCCGGCGAGGTACTCCGGCGCCGGACACAGCAGGCGATCGGCGCCGTCACCGAGGACTACCAGGCGTTCAAGTTCAACACCGCGGTCGCCCACCTGATGAAGTTCAGCAACGACCTGCAGGACTACCTCCAGCAGGGTGGCGAGCTCGGTGAGGACTGGTCACAGGCGGTGGACGTCATGCTCCGCCTGCTGCATCCGACCGCACCGCACATCACCGAGGAGCTCTGGGAGCAGACGGGCCATGCCGGCCTGTGCGCCAATGCGGCGTGGCCCATCTACGACCCCGCCCAGGCGGTTGAGCCGATGGTCACTCTGGTCGTGCAGGTGGCGGGCAAGGTGCGTGACCGGCTCGAGGTGCCGGCCGGCCTTCCCGAGGCGGAGGCGGTGGAGCTGGCCTTGCAGAGCGAGAAGGTTCGTCAGCACCTGCCGGACGGACGGCCGAGCAAGGTCATCTACGTTCCGAACAAGATCCTGAACCTGGTCCCGTGAGCCTTTCGCGGGGCCCTGGATGAGCGCGCCCGCTAGCAGCGCCAAACCGGGGATAGCTCTCCCCGGCGCCGTGCGTCCGCAGGAGGCCAAAGAGCTGGCACGGCGCGCCGAGCGTCTGGGCTGCGATGCCGTTTGGACGCTCGACGTCCGCCGCGATCCCTACCTGCTGGCGGCGGCCGCGCTCGACGCCACCGAGTCGCTCCAGGTAGGGACGAACGTCGCCGTCGCCTTTGCCCGCAGCCCGACCGTGACCGCCGCGACCGCGTGGGACCTGAGCGTGTGGTCGGGCGGCCGCTTCGTTCTCGGGCTTGGCTCCCAGGTCGGCCCTACACTTGCCGCCCGCTTCGGTGTGCAGGCCGACCACCCGGGTCCCCGCATGCGTGACTACGTGGGCGCCGTCCGCGACTGCTTTCAGGCCTTCGCCCGTGGCTACGGCCGCCACGACGGTCCGTACTACTCGATTCGCCGGCCCGCCCTCCAGCCGGGCGCCGATGAAGGGGTTATCGCACCCCCGGTCTACCTGGCCGCGGTCAACCCTTACATGACCGCGATCGCGGGCGAGTGCGCGGATGGGCTGGCTGCTCATCCCTTCATCACCGAGCGCTACCTCGAGGAGGTGCTGCGTCCGGCCCTGGCCGAAGGCGCACGCCGGGCGGGGAGGGAGGCGCCGCCACTGCTGCTCCAGCTGGTGGTCGCGCCGCGCCTCGAGGACGCCGCCAAGCAGATGGTGGCTTACACGGTGCCCGCCTACCGGCGCGTGCTCGATCACGAGGGACTGGGGGAGGTCGCCGACGCCGTCATGCGGGCATCCGCAGAGGGGCGCCGTTCGGAGGCCGCCGCACTGATCCAGGACCGCTACCTGCATCTCCTGGGAGTCACCCTGCTCGATCAGCTCCCGGCCGCGATCCAGCGCTGGCGCCCGTTCTGCGACCGGCTCAGCCTCAGCGTTCCCTGGTTCGGATTGACGGACAAGGAGCAGCTGACGGCCGCCCACCAGCTCCTGGACCTGGTTTCAGACCTGTAACCGCGCCCTTAACCAGGTAACCATTACCATCTGCCGTCCCGTCACACGGGTCTGGGTGGCGGTGCTGCTTAGGAGAACCATGCGCTCGATCGTTCGCTTCTGCCTGTCCAATCGCCCTGTCGTCCTGCTCTTCGCTCTGATCCTGATGGCGTCGGGCGCCGTCTCGATGTTCAAGCTCAACCAGGAGCTGCTGCCCTCGATCGAGTTCCCCTCGGTCTACATCGTCACTGCCGAGCCGGGGGCCAGCCCGGACGTGGTCGACCGCGACGTCTCGCAGCCGCTCTCGAACGCGCTCACCGGCCTGCCGGGGGAACGCCACGTGACCACCGAATCCGGCCAGGGCTTCTCAACGGTCGCGGTCGACTTCGGCCTCGACACCCAGCTCAAAGACGACCTCGACGCCGTCAACCAGCGCCTGGCGTCTGTTCAACTGCCCGCCGGCGCCGGCAAGCCCAGCGCTCAGACCTTCTCCTTCAGCGCCTTTCCGACCATGATCTACGCCGTCAAAGCTCGGGACGGCAACCTGACCCGCGCGACCACCGAAGCCAAGGACGTCGTCGCCCCAGCGCTCCAGGGAGCGACCGGCGTCGCCCAGATCAAGGTCGTCGGCGGCGAACAGAGCGCTATCCAGATCACACTCGACCCGGTCAAGCTGGCAGCTGCCGGTCTGTCCTCCTTCCAGGTCGTCCAGGCCCTGCAGGGGGCGCAGGTCGACATGCCGGCGGGCGAGACCCTCGACGGCGGCAAGCAGGTCCCGGTCGAGGTGCTGGGCAGCGTGCGCACGGTCGACGATCTGAAAGGCATAGCCGTCGGCACGTCCCAGGTGCCCGGCCGTCTCGGTGCACCCGTCAAGCTCGCCGACGTCGCGACCGTAACCCAGGGGGCCGCGCCTGTAAACGGCATCTCACGGACCGACGGCACTCCCTCGCTCTCGATCCAGGTCATCCGGGCCAGCAACGGCAACGCGGTGACGCTCAGCAACGACGTCAAGTCCCGGATGGCCAAGCTGCACCTCGACCCAAACGACGAGGTGGTTCTCGTCAACGACACCGCCAAAGGGATCAGCAGCTCGCTCAACGACCTCATCCTCGAAGGCCTGCTCGGCGCCGTGCTCGCGATCATCGTCATCTTCCTGTTCCTGGGCAGCCTGCGGGCGACGCTGGTCACGGCGGTCTCGCTGCCGACCTCGGTGCTGGTCGCCCTCCTGGGCACCCAGCTCACCGGCTACTCGCTGAACGTCCTGACGCTGGCCGGCCTGACGATCGCGGTCGGTCGCATCGTCGACGACGCCATCGTCGTGCTCGAGAACAGCTACCGCCACCTGCAGGAGGGCCAATCACCCATCGAGGCCGCCCTCAACGGCGCGACCGAAGTCTCCTCGGCGGTGATCTCCTCGACCCTGACCACGGTCGCCGTCTTCCTGCCGATCGGGCTCGTGGGCGGCATCATCAGCCGCTTCTTCCTGCCCTTCTCGATCACGGTCACGATCTCGCTCCTGGCCTCGCTCCTGGTTGCGCTCACGATCGTGCCCGTCCTGGTCAGCTTCTTCCTGGCCAGGCGCAGCGTGACAGCGGGTGAGCAGCAGAGCCGTCTCGTCCGCTTCTACCGCCCAGCGCTCGCCTGGTCCCTCTCCGGCCGCCTCCACAAGGCGCTGGTCCTGGTCGTCGCCGCCATCTTCCTGGCCGGCTCGGTCGCCTGCGTGGCGCTCTTCGTCCCCAAGAACTTCTTCTCCTTCGGCGGTTCTGAGGAAATCCAGGGAACGGTCACGCTACCCGCCGGGACGACCACCGCCCAGACGTCACAGGCGCTGCGCTCATTCGAGGACTACGCCAAAACCGACCCCGACGTGAAGCTGGCGCAGGTCACGGTGGCGAGCACGGATTACGGCGGCTTCACGGCCGGCTACGAGACCAACTCGGCCCGCGTGCTGGTCGAGCTCAAGAGCAAGAACCACTCGCAGGCGGCGCTCGACCGCCTGAAAGCGAAGCTCGACGACCTCTATGGACAGGGCAACTCGACGCTGGCGCTATCCCAGCCGGGGCCGCCGTCGTCCGACTATGTGATCAGCGCCAAAGGGCGCGACCCGCAGGCACTTCGCCAGGCCTCGGACATGATCGTGACCGAGCTTCAGAAGCAGTCTGGCCTGAGCAACGTCAAGTCGAACCTGGCCGCGGAGAAGCCTGAGCTGAGGGTGACCGTCGATCCTTCGAAGGCGGCCGCTCACGGCTTGACCCCGCGTCAGGTCGGGCAGTTGGTTGCCGGGACCTTGGGTTCGCAGCCGCTGGGGACGCTCGGCGCCGGCGGGCCGGCGGTCAGCATCCTCGTCGATCCCTCTCGAATTACGGCGAGCAACCTGGCCTCGATGCCGGTCGGGCCGGGCACGACTTTGAAGGACGTGGCCACGGTGAGCAACGACCTGGCGGCGACCGCGATCCAGCGCGTCGACGGTTCTCAGCAGCTGTCGGTGTCGGCGACCATCATCGGCAACGACGTCAGTGGCATCTCGAATCGCGCCAACCAGCGGGTCGAGAAGCTCTCGCTGCCGGCCGGCGTCGCGCTTGACACTTCCGGCGGCACCAACGCCGACATCAACGACTCCTTCAACTCGATGTTCGTGGCGATGGGAGTCGCGGTCGCGATCGTGTTCTTGATCCTGGTCGCCTTCTTCCGCTCGGTCGTGACGCCATTCGTGATCCTGATGACAATGCCGCTGGCGCTGATCGGCGCCTTCTTCGCGCTCTTCCTGACCGGGCAGCCGCTCGGCCTGCCCGCGCTGCTCGGCGTCCTCATGGTTTTCGGAATCGTGGTCAGCAACGCCATCCTGCTGGTCGACTTCACCGAGCG
This sequence comes from uncultured Actinomycetes bacterium, assembly GCA_964529765.1. Lineage (GTDB taxonomy): Bacteria > Chloroflexota > Dormibacteria > Dormibacterales > Dormibacteraceae > CAZHAC01. The sequence continues at coordinate 10,710 of CAZHAC010000033.1, read as the reverse complement.
GTCCGGCCGGCGGCTGCCGCTTCGGGAGGCCCTGCTGGAGGCGGGGTCGACGCGTTTGCGGCCGATCCTCATGACCGCGGTGGCGACCATCGCGGCTCTGCTCCCGGTCGCAGCCGGCGTCTCAGCCGGCGGCGGGGGCGGGCTCATCTCGCAGGGGCTGGCGGTCGTCGTCGAGGGCGGCCTGATCTCGTCAACCTTCCTGACCCTGCTCGTGATCCCGATCGTCTACTCGCTGCTCAAGCGCTCGCGGCGTCTAGCGGATCCCGGAATCCACGTCGAGGTCGAGGGTGAGGTCGTCGCCGGGTTTCACCCGAATGTGCGCCCCCTGCCCAGTGACACCAGCGCGGACGACGACCTGGTAGTCAGCGGGCGGTAGGGTCACCTGGTAGTCGCCGGCGGCGTCCGTAACCGTCACGAAGCCACCGAAGGCGACCTTGACGCCGGCCGCAGGTGGGCACGGCGAAGGCGGGAAGCGCTCGACCGGCGTGCAGGGCGAGATCGTCACGTGACCATGAACGCGGCCCGGGGCAAGCGGAATGCTGCCGGCGCCACAGGCGGTCAGGGCCAGTCCGGCCGCGGCCGCGGCAAGGAGCCTCATGGTCGAGATAACGCCAAGGAGCCGCCGCGGGTCACGGGCTGTGCCACGCTGGCCCGCCGTGTCGGGGTTAGGCTAGGTGTTGAGTGGCGATCATCGATGAGCGCACGCGTGAGGAACTGCGCGCCCGCTTCACGGAACGTCTGACCGGTCCCGTCGAGCTTCACCTGTACACGCGACCGAGTACGGGACGGCTGATCCTGCCGACCGGTTACGGCTGCCCGACCTGCGGCGAGGCCCAGGAGCTCGCGGAGGCTCTGGCCGGAGCCGCGCCCGACAAGCTGCGGTTGAGCATCACCGACGTCAGCGTCGAGCCCGACGGCCACGAAGTCCCAGCGCTGACGGTGGGCGCGCCGGCCGAGGAACCGCGGATCACCTTTCAGGGGCTGATGGGCGGCTTCGAGTTCGCCGCTCTCGTGGATGCGGTTGAGCGCGTGTCCCGATCGGAGCCGGGGTTGAGCCCGGAGTCGTCGGAGGCGCTGGAGAGGGTCGAATCGGATGTGGAGGTCCTGGTCTTCGTCACCCCCGGTTGACGCTATTGCCCCCAGGCCGTGAGCCTGGCGAACCGGATGGCGATCGCATCCCAGCGCGTGAGGGCGCTGACCGTGGAGGCAAACGAGTTCCCGGACCTGGCCAGCCAGTTCGCGGTCTCTTCGGTGCCGCGCACGATCGTCAACCGGGGCGGGTCTTTCGTCGGCGCGCTGCCGGAGCCGAGGTTTGTAGCGACCACCCTCGAGCTGGCGGGCGTGACGAGCGGCGAAGGGCAGAACGAAGGGCAAGACGAGGCTTCCTGAAAAGGCGAGGCCGGCGCCGGCGTTGCTGCCGGCACCGGCCCTCGAGTTGGGGGGTTGGTTTCGAAGCTAGTGGTCGCCTGTTGGCGTGACGGCAATATAGCCGCCCGATTCGTTTTTCCAAGTGCAAAACGCCGTCAAAGTGCCGTCATCCGTACGACCGGGCGTGTCGCCATTGGTTTTCCCAAGTCCTGGCGATCGCCGCAAGCGATCCGGATCCCTCAAGCCAGCTTTGAGGCGGACTCCAACGCCGCGTGGGCGGCGGCGAGGCGCGCGACCGGTACCCGGAAGGGGCTGCACGACACATAGTCGAGGCCGAGCTCGTGGCAGTAACGGATCGACTTCGGGTCGCCGCCGTGTTCACCACAGATTCCGACGACGAGATCGGGCCGCGCCTGCCTTCCTTCCGCGACCGCCAGCCGCATCAGTCTGACGACCGCCGGATCCAAGGTGTCGAACGGGTTGCTTGGGAGAATCCCGCGTTCGAGATACTTGACCAGGAACGCCCTCTCCGCGTCGTCCCGAGAGTAGCCAAAGGTCATCTGCGTGAGGTCGTTCGTCCCGAAGCTGAAGAACTCGGCGTCGCGCGCGATCTCACCGGCGACGAGCGCTGCACGCGGGAGCTCGATCATGGTGCCCAGCTGGTAGTCGATCTGGACGCCCTTCTCGGCCTGCACCGCCTCCGCAACCGGCTCCAGGTCCGCCCGCTCCACCCTGAGCTCGGCCCCGGTCCCGACCAGCGGGACCATGATCTCCGGGTGCACGTCGATCCCCTCGAGGCGGACCTCGCACGCCGCCTCCATGATGGCCCGCACCTGCATCCGGGTGATCTCCGGAAACAGGATGCCCAGCCGGCAACCGCGCAGGCCCATCATCGGGTTGGCTTCTCGGAGCTCCCCCACGCGCTCGAGTAGAGACTCCAGGTGCTTCAGCCGCCGGGGCTTCTTGCCCGTCACCCTGAGCTCGACCGTCTCCGCCAGCAGGTCCTCGTAGTCGGGCAAGAACTCGTGGAGAGGCGGGTCGATCAAACGGACGACGACCGGCCGGCCGCCCATCTCGCGGAAGATGCCCCGGAAGTCTTCCCGCTGGATCGGAAGCAGGCGCGCCAGCTCCCGTTCCCGCTCGGCCACGGTTCGGGCCAGGATCATGGCCTGGACGATCGGCAGCCGCTCCTCCTCCATGAACATGTGCTCGGTCCGGCAGAGGCCGACGCCCTGGGCCCCATTGGCGACCGCGGTGTGGGCATCGCGGGGGTAGTCGGCGTTCGCCCAAACCTCGAGCCGGCGGAAGCCGTCGGCCCATCCAAGCAGTGTTTGCAGCTTCGGTGAGGCGGTGGGTGGGACCGTCTTCACCGACCCCGCGTAGACGGCGCCCGTGGTGCCGTCGATCGTGATCTCCTCGCCCTGGCGAATCGTGCGCCCGCTCGCTGTCAGGCTGCGCCCACGCAGGTCAACGACGACATCCGAGGCGCCGACGATGCAGGGCCGGCCCATACCGCGGGCGACGACTGCCGCGTGGCTGAGGGTGCCGCCGGTCGAGGTCAGGATGCCCCGCGCGTAGATCATGCCGTGCACATCGTCGGGGCTGGTCGCTACGCGCACCAGGATGACCGCCTTGCCAGCCTTGCCCCACTCTTCTGCGGTGTCCGGATCGAAGACGGCCAAGCCGCCGGCGGCCCCGGGGGCGGCCGGAACGCCAGTGGCCAGCGGCACCGCGCCGGCGTTCGGATCGATCCGGGGATGCAGCAGCTGCTCGAGGTGCCCTGGCTCGACCCGCATCACCGCCTCTTCGCGCGTGATCAGGCCCTCGCCGGCCATGTCGACGGCGGCGTTGACCGCCGCCTCGCCGGTCCGCTTGGCCGACCGCGTCTGCAGCATCCAGAGCCGGCCTTTTTCGATCGTGAACTCGATGTCCTGGATGTCGCGGTAGTGCTCCTCCAGCTTGTTGGCGGTCGCGACCAGCTCGCTCCAGGCGCCGGGCGCCAGTTCGGCCAGGGCAGAGATCGGCTGCGTAGACCTGATGCCCGCGACAACGTCCTCGCCCTGCGCGTTGGGCAGATAGTCGCCGTACAGCTCGCGGCGGCCGATGTTCGGATCGCGCGTGAACGCCACGCCCGTCCCCGAGTCGTCGCCCAGGTTGCCGAAGACCATCGCCTGCACGTTGACCGCCGTCCCCAGGTCGTCGGCGATGCCTTCATGGTGGCGGTAGGCGATCGCGCGGTCGCTGTTCCAGGAGCCGAAGACGGCTTCGACCGCCTCCCGAAGCTGGGTCTCGGGCGCCTGCGGGAACTGTTCGCCGGCGGCCCTCTCGTAGATCTCGAGGAAGCGTTCGACCAGCTTTTCGAGCTGGGGCGCGTTGAGCTCGGAGTCCGACTTGACTCCTGCCTGCTGGCGGGCGTGGCTCAGCGCCTGTTCGAAGAGCTCGCCGCTCACGCCCTTGGCCGTCTTGCCGAACATCTGGACCAGGCGGCGGTAGGCGTCGAGCGCGAATCGCATGTCGCCGCCGGTCTCGCGGCTGAGCCCGCCTACCGTCTCGTCGTTGAGACCGATGTTGAGGATCGTGTCCATCATCCCCGGCATCGAGAACTTGGCGCCCGAGCGCACGCTGACCAGCAGCGGCCGCCGGGCGTCGCCGAAGGTGCGTCCGAGAGAGGACTCGACGGACCGCATGCCCGCGAGCACCTGTTCCCACATCCCCTTGGGGAATCGGTGTTCGGGGTTTTGGTAGTAGGCCCGGCAGGCTTCCGTGGTCACCGTGAAGCCGGGTGGGACAGGTATCCCGATGCGAGCCATCTCGGCGACGCCCGCGCCTTTGCCACCGAGGAGGTCCCGCATCTCGGCAGCGCCTTCACTGAACAGGTAGACCCACTTCGTCGTCGTGACTGCCGTCATACAGCTACGATCGTTCATATTCGGCCGGAACCGTATGTGCCGTTGGTCCTAGCTGCTCGGGCCGCTAGTACCAAAGTGCGGTCGCGGGCACCGACGCGGGTGGTCAGGGTGTGCGCGCAGGCTGGCGGCGCGCGTTCGGGAGGTCGCACATGAACCCCACGCTCCGCCTGGGACGGATCTTCGGTATCGATGTTGGCTTCAACTGGAGCCTGATCTTCGTATTCGTTCTCGTCGCCTGGAGCCTGGCAACCTCGCTCCCCGCCCAGGTCCGCGGGCTGTCGACGGCGGAGTACTGGACGGCCGGCATCCTCGGCGCCATCGGTTTCTATGCCTGTCTGCTCGCGCATGAGCTCGCGCACTCAGTGGTCGCGCGCCGCTACGGCGTCCGCGTGCGGGGCATCACGCTCTGGCTCTTCGGTGGCGTCTCACAGCTGGAGGGCGAACCACAGCGCGCCACCCAGGAGGCGGCGATCACGGCCGTCGGCCCCCTTACGAGCATCGCCGTGGCGATCCTCTGCTACGTGCTCGGCACCGCCGTCCTGGCGGTCGGCGGGCCCCCGATCGTGGCCTACGTGCTGGTCTGGCTGGCGTACATCAACCTGATCCTCGGACTGTTCAACCTCATCCCGGCATTTCCTCTGGACGGCGGACGGCTGCTCGCCTCGCTTCTGTGGTGGCAGTCGGGCACTCGACAGCGTGGCGTGCATCGGGCGGTTCAGGTCGGCCGCCTGTTCGCCTACGCGATGATCGCCCTGGGGTTCGTCGAGCTGTTCCTGGGCTCCGTGCTCAATGGCGTCTGGATAGCTTTCCTCGGCTGGTTCCTGCTCTCGGCGGCGTCGGCGGAGGAGAGCGGGGCGGTTGCCCACGAAGCGCTGCGAGGACTGCCGGTTTCAGCGGCCATGACTTCCCCGGTGGTCACCATCCCGAACTGGATCACCGTCGAGCAGTTCCTTGCCGAGGTGGCTCACGGTCACCCCTTCACCACCTACCCGGTCCACGACCCGCAAGGCGCCGTTACCGGTGTCGTACGGCTTCAGGACCTGGTCCGCCACGCTCGCACTCAAAGCCAGCTGCGTCTGCGTGAGGTGGCGATTCCGATCACTGAGACGCCGCGAGCGCGGCCTGACGAGGACCTGAACGCGATGGTCGACAGGGTGGGGGAGAACCTGCAGAAGCGTGTCCTGGTCTACGACGGCGACCGGCTGGTCGGCATCGTCTCTCCTGCCGACCTCGCCCGGCTGGTGCAGATAAAGCGCTCCGCCGCGGCCAGCGCCGCTCGCTGACGTGCCGGCCGCAGTCTCAGAATTCGGCTAGTCCCAGCCAGGGCGGAGTGCCCGTCACGACTTCGAGGTCTGGCGGGGCAGCCACGTCGACCGTGGAGGAGCCATCGGCCTGCCGCCAAGCCTCGACCCGGAGGAGGTGGCGGCCGACCTGAACGTTCTCGATCGCCAGCCGCGGGCACCACGGGGGCAGCGCGGGGTCGACGTAGACCCGCCCGGCTGGAAGGTCGGGCTCCAAGCCGAGAAGGATGCGCACCATGTGCAGGACCGCACCCGCTCCCCAGGCTTGAGGGACATTCGCGTAGCGATAGGGCACGGGGACACCGCGCGGGCTGCGCGGCAGGCCCGAGAAGAGCTCGGGCATCTGAACGTACTCGAAGGACATCACAGCCCCCAGCAGCCCCTCCAGCAGCTGCCAGGCCTTCTCGATCAGTCCGTAGCGGCGCAGGCCGGCCGCCGCGATCACCGTGTCGTGTGGCCAGACGGAACCTCGCTGGTAAGAGTGGGGGTCGTAGGCCGGATGACGGTCGGAGAGCGTGCGCAGACCCCAGCCGCTGAAGAGGTCGGGCCAGAGCAGGCGCTCGCCGGCCTGGAGGCCGCGCTCGCGGTCGAGGATGCCCATCCAGAGGCAGTGGCCGGGGTTGGAGACGGCGGTATTGAGAGCCCGCTTTTGACCGTCGAGAACGAAGGCCAGCTGGCCGGGCGGGTCGAGCCAGAAGGCGTCGAGGAATCGGCGCCGCAGGTCGGCCGCCTCGTCACGCAGGCGTTGAGCGGTCGGCTCGTCGCCCCAGGCCGCGAACAGCGGCGCCACAGCGAGCTTGGCGCCGTAGACGTAGGCCTGCAGCTCGCAGCCGGCGATCGGGTGTTCGGGGAAGCCGCCCTCAGGGTCGAGGACGCCATCCTCGGCGTCTCGCCAGGACTGATTGCGGTAGCTCTGCAGCGAGCGCGGCGCCCACTCCTGGAAGCCGTCGCCATCCCGATCTCCGTAGCGGTCGATCCACTCGAGGCACCTCTCGGCGGTCGCTCGGAAGGCGCTCAGGTTCTCCGGATGGTCGAGCGTCCTGTAAGCCTGGGCCAGGACCAGCAGATAGAGCGACGTGGCGTCCGCGGTGCCGTAGTAGGGACGGTGGGGGACGACGCCGAAGTGCGCCCACTCACCCACCCGCAGCTCGTGCGGCATCTTTCCTGGCTCGGCATCGCGCAGCGGGTCGTCCACGTCCGACTGCCAGCGAGCGAGCGTCTGCAGCACCCCAAGCGCAAACTTCGGCTGCGTGGCCCCCGCTTGCAGCGAGGCGATCTCGCTGTCGCGCCCGAAGAGGGCGACGAACCAGGGCACACCGGCGGCGGGAATCGACGCCTCTCCACCTCGGCTGTAGTCATAGAGGGTGAGCGCGGCGAAATCCTCGACCGCCTGCTCGTAAGCGAACTGGAGTCGGACATCGCCCGCCTCGATCCGCGAAGCAGCTCGGCTCCACGCCCGCACGTGCAAGTCGCCGCCGTACTCCCCCAGGCCCTCAGTGGGACAGGCGCGCTCCAGCTCCGGCTCGCCGTGATCCTGGGTCAGGAGGTCGTACTGGAGACAGACTCGCCACTCCTCATCCGGCATCAAGTCGATCGGGAAGCGGAGCACACCGTTGGCGTAGGTGGCGCCGGGTTGGACGCCCAGGGTGCGGATCAGGCAGGCCCGAAAGAAGTCGTCCCGCCGGTAGCTGGTCAGGAGCCGGGCGGGCTCGATCCAATCGGTGGTGAGCTGAGGCCGGCGCTGCCAGCGGCCGGCTCTGACCTCGAAGATGTCGGCGAAGTCGCTGGAGACGGCCAGGGTCAGCATCAGGCTCGCCGGCCGGTTCCCGTAACGGCGCACGACCAGGTCCTCGTGCAGCTGGCGTGAGCTCAATACGCGGTCGACGGTGATTGCAACGCGGAGACTCTCACCGACCTCCTCCAGGCCCTGAGCCTCGTAGCCGAGAAGGTGCCAGCGGGCGTGCCGGAAGGAAAGCCGGCTGAATGCCAATGGCTCGAGCAGGCGGCCGTTGAGCCGGAGTTCGTGGCCGGCTAGAAATCGAGTGTCGTCGGCGTAAAGACCATACTCACCGGTGCTGAACGGAATCCCGCCGTTCTGATGCGCGACCAGGAAAGTGGCGCCGTCGTTGACGTGCACCGCGGGCTCCCCCCGGTAGACCGAAACCAGGCTGGTCTGGGTGCGCCGTGCGCCAGGCTGGACTTCCATCTCAGGCGTGGACGGGCTGCCGGTAGCCGGCCGGTTCCGTCTCCGGGGAGACCGAGCGGAAGCTGCGGTTGGCCACGATCCGGAATGCGCGGTCGTAGCCGTCGGCCATCCGCTCTACGCTGAACTGCTCCAGGACCCATTCGCGGCAGCGTCGCCGATCGATGTCACTCAGCCGGCGGCAAGCGGCAACCATCTCCTCCTCGGTCGAGACGAGGAAGCCGTGCTCGCCATGGCGCATCAGCTCGGGCAGCGAGCCTCGCGGCCGCGAAATCACTGGCGTGCCGGCGGCCAGGGCTTCGATATAGACGATTCCGAACGGTTCCTCCCAGTCGATGGGAGCCAGGAGCCCGAGGGCGTGCTCGAGAAGCTGCGCCTTGCCCTGGTCGTTCTGCTCACCGACCCACTCCACCAGCGGATGGCTCAGGAGTGGCTCCACCTCCCGTTGGAAGTAGTCGTAGTTCACCGTATCGATCTTGCCGGCGACCTTGATCGGGATGCCCGCCTGTATGGCGACCCGGAGCGCAGTCGCGGGACCTTTCTCTGGCGAGGTGCGGCCCAGAAAGACCAGGTAACCGCCGTCGCCGGGGCCGAGATCGTAGATGTCCTGCAGGCGGAAGCCGTGGTAGACCGTGGCCACCCAATTAAGACCGAGGTCGAGGACCGGCTTGCGCTGAGCGTCGGAGATGGAGACGAGCGGTTGCTCGGGGTGGCGCTCGAACAGGGGCCGGAGCTCCGGTAAGTCCAGGCGGCCGTGCAGCGTGGTCACAACCGGCGCCCGCAGGCGGCCCTCGGCCAGCCACGGCAGGTAGTCGACGTGCGAGTGGATGACGTCGAATTCAGACGAGCGGCGGACCACCTCCTCGACCTGGAGCACTCGATAGGCGAGTGGATCGGTGGTGTGGATCTCCCAGAGCGGTCGCGGGCAGATGGCGACGAGTTCGCCCGGCCATTCCGATGTTCCGGCGGCAAAGAGAACGAGTTCATGCTCGCCGCGCCGGCTGAGCTCCTGGCCGAGCGCATGCACCACACGCTCGGTGCCGCCGTATTCACGCGGTGGGACACGGACGAAGAGTGGCGCGACCTCTGCGATCCGCACAGCGCAAACCTCCTGATCTCAGGTCGGCAAGAGCAAGCTCAGAGGCCCACTGTACGAAAGCCGGATTCGGTCCGACGTTTTGCGTGAACATGCCATGAACATCGGCTTCCGAGTGCGTTTACCGCCGGGCGCACCCGCTCCATGCAGTCAGCTGCGAGGCCTGGCGGTCCAGTGTGACGGCGTCCGAATGCGTTCGGGCAGCCGCGTTCGAGCATCACCGTTCGCGGAGTCGATCTGGGACTGGGTGACGAAGATGGCCCCGCGAAGATCGGCGCCGCGAAGATCGACGCCTCGCATGTCGGCTCCGATGAGGTCAGCGAATCGCAGGTCCGCCTGACGGCCGTCGGCGGCGATGAGCAGAGCGCCGCCGAGGTTTGCGCCGGCGAGGGCGAGGCGGCGCAGATTGGCGCCTGACAGGTCTGCGCCCTGGAGATTCCGCCCGCCGGGTCGGGCGTTGGCGCGCACGCGCTCGCTGGTCCTGAGCAGCAATGGCGCGACCCGGCGCCGCTCCTCGTTGGGATCGAGGCCGGCGAAGGCGTCCGGCGCCCGGTTCGTCAAAGCGTCGACGCGGCAGAACTCCGACTCCAGCTCTTCTGCAAGCTGTTCGTCTGGCTCCAGAGCCAGCGCTTCGTTCAGGTGCCAGAGAAGCTCGTGAAGCCGCCGCATCACGGGGAAGACGTTGAACATTTGGGAGGCCGAGGCTGGGTTCTGGCGCCAGTCCTTGCCGGCAAAGCTGATCTGGGCGACCTTCTGACCCGCGCCAAAGCAGTCGTAGTTGGCGCATCCCGCGAATCCGGCGCGCCGAAGCGTTGCATGGGTCAGGCACTGAAACCGGTCATCCAGGTTCGGGCAGCGCACTCCCGCCGGCTTGTCGATCGCGAAGTCGGCGGACTTCTGGAACGCGGGGGCGACGCAGCAGAGTCCGAAGCATCGACTGCAGTCGGCTACGAGATTCCGTGCCCGCTCTTCGACGAGTCGCGTGCGCGCAGCCGCAGCCTGCTCACCGTCCGCCATCCGCTCCATCCTAGGAACCGCCGCCAACTCACACGACCTGCCTATCTGGCCGGTGGGTCGGGTTACCGACGAGGGCTCGGCGCCATGTCGATCTTGAACACTGGGTGGTCTGAGGCGATGCGTTGGAGTTCGAAGTCAGGAGACTGCGCGTTGACGCCCCCGAAGAAAACACCCGCCTCAAACCACCAGCGGCGCAGATAGGTACGGAGCAGCGGCGGCTTCGCGCCATCGGGCACTTCCACGGCCGTGAACGGTTCGCTATGCCTTCCGAGCTGAAGCTCGCCTGTACCGCTCGCCCGCAGGTTCCGCACCCAGTTGGTGTGACCGCGCGGGGCCACCAAATAGGTGGCACCCTCAAATCGCATCAGGTTGACAGGCGTGCTGCGCCACTCACCGGTTCTGCGGCCGCGCACGCGCAGGATTCGCGAGTCGAAAACGCTGATGCCCAAGCGCGTGAGCGCCGCCATCGACGGATTGAAGATCCCAGCCGTGAACCAGTCGGGCCGGACATACCGAGCCAACGTGGCCACAGTACCAAGACCCGGGGCGGGGAGCTGGCTGATCGCCCTTCGCAGTCTGCGGCACTTTTTGGGCTGGGCTCCCCGGCTCGGCGCTGCGAGAGGTCAGGAATCGAGAAGCGGCCACCACCGGAGGGCGGATAGGCTTCGTGTCCGTGGACGTGACAGACCCGCGGTTGAGCCCGGTGCATGCTGCCGACTCGCACGATCTCATCCGGGTGCATGGTGCCCGCGAGAACAACCTGAAGAACGTCAGCGTGGAGATCCCCAAGCGCCGGCTGACGGTCTTCACCGGCGT
>CAZHAC010000032.1:0-17980 GCA_964529765.1 uncultured Actinomycetes bacterium | reverse complement strand
ACCCGCACCGCGAGCAGCGGTCCCTCTGGCGACGGGTGGTCGCCGAGCCGCTTCACGTCTGCCTTCGACAGCGGCCGCTCCCATGCGAACGCCTTGCCCGCGACAAACCAGGTGCGGTGGCCAAAACGCACCCCTTCGGTGACCTCGGGCAGGCCGAGAGCTATCTTCGCCGCATCTTCGACGGTCATTCATCCCCCGAATGGCCGTCGTGCGGTTCACGCCCGTGACGGCTTGTCAGATGGGCTGGTAGAAGGCCCACGCCCTGCACAGTGTCGACGACGCGTTGGTGCGCCCGCAAGGGCGAGCGACACTGCCAAACACCTCAGCCGCACCGGCCGCTGAGGAGCTTCCCATCAGTTTGTCAGGAGTGACCTGACGCCCGGCGTCCGAGCATTTCAGGCGACTTGCTAGTGTGATAGCTATTAGATATCATGTGGATATGCGACGTCAGAGACAGGCGACGGCAGCCCTCTATGTCCGGCTTCCGATCGATGCCGCGGACAGGCTGGACAAAGCGGCTGAGAGGCTCGCGATACCGAAGAAGGAGTTGGTCGTGGAGATGGTTGACCGCTACCTAAGCACGGAAGGGTCTGGCGCCCCGGCCGAGGCCGTTGCGTCGGGAACGGCGCTCCTCGGCCGGTACTCCTTTCATGAGTACCCCGAACCGGAAGTCATGACCCTGGAGGAAGCCGCGACCTTCCTCAAGGTCTCACCTGAGGACCTCCTCGAAGAGGTCAGCGCGGCTCGAGTACCAGCTCAGCGGATTGGACAGAGCTGGCGGTTCTCGCGAGCCGCCTTAGTTCAGTGGCTGTCGGCGGGCGGATCGGCGTGAGCGAGATCCGAGCTGTGGAACTGATCCCTACAGTCATTGAGCAAACGGGCCGAGGCGAGCGCGCTTACGACATCTATTCGAGACTGCTGCGCGATCGGATCATCTTTGTCGGCCAGCCGATCGACGACCGGCTGGCAAACCTGGTGACGGCGCAGCTGTTGTTGCTGGCGGCCGAGAATTCCGAGCGCGACATCTACCTCTACATCAACACGCCCGGCGGATCGATGACGGCAGCCATGGCGATCTATGACACCATGCAGTTCGTCCCCTCACAAGTCGTGACCGTGTGTACGGGGATGGCGGCATCCGGCGGCTCGCTGCTGCTAGCGGCCGGCGCCCCGGGGAAGCGTTTGGCTTTGCCGCACGCGCAGATTTTGATGCACCAGCCATGGTCCGGCGGGCTGCAGGGGTAGGCAACTGACCTCGAAATCCACACTCGCGAACTGATACGGCAGCGAGCCGCGATCGTCCGGATCTACGCACAGCACACTGGTCAGCCCGCGGAGCGAATCGAGCGCGACATCGAGCGAGACTACTTCCTGACGCCCGAGGAGGCCCGCCGCTACGGAATCATCGACGCCGTCACTCACTCGGCCGCGGACGGAACTGTGGAAAGGAGCCGATCTGCGCATGGCCCGCGATGACGGTCGAGGAGTGAGTGAAGGTCACCACGGGATGGAGGTGAATCGGCAGAGCTGGGATGTGCGTGTGCCGGTGCACGAGGCGTCGCGCTTCTATGACGTGGAGGGATTTCGCGCGGGCCGGCAGACGATCAGGACGCCCGACATTGAGTGGATCGGCGATCCCCGTGGCAAGTCGGTCCTCCACCTGATGTGCCACTTCGGCCTCGACACCATGAGTCTGAGCCGGCTTGGGGCGCGGGCCACGGGCGTTGACTTCAGTTCCGCCGCCGTCGCCCGTGCCCGCGCGCTGGCGTCCGAACTCGGACTCGACACTCGCTTTGTAGAGGCGAACGTCCTTGACGTCGACCTGGGCGAGCAGTTCAACCTCGTCTACACCTCGTGGGGCATCCTTACGTGGCTGCCTGATCTCACAGCGTGGGCGGCTACCGTCCGTCGCCATCTAGCGCCCGACGGACGATTCCTGATGTTCGAATTCCATCCGCAATCGAATGTCTTCGGACCAGACCTCACCTTCGACTATCCGTACTTCGATCCGGAGTCCGTCCGCGAAGTCCACGGCACATATACGGACGCGCCGGACGATTTCCAGATCGAAACCGAGGAGTGGCAGCACACGATGTCGGCGGTGATCAGCGCCTTGCTTGGCGCCGGGCTGACACTAACCAGGTTCGAGGAGTTCGACTTCTCCAGATGGAAGCGGTTTGCCGCGATGCGGGAAGACTCGCCCGGCCGGTGGCGGCTGCCAAAGCCATGGTTCCCCCTCAGCTTCGGTCTCGAGGCGAAAGCAATCACCGGGGCGTCGGGTCGGCGCGGGCCTAGCGTGAGTCCACGCCGCTCCTTGGATGGCGGCCTGGTTCGCTGAAAGGAGGTCTCCCGAATGACTCAAGCCTCCGACAACGCACTGCGCAAACAGAGCGCGGTACGTTGGAAGCACAGGGTGCGGGCCGATTCGACGCCTCGATAAGCGTCCCATCCCGAGCGGTCGGCCTCGGCACATTGTGTCGCAAGCCCACGAAAGTGCTCTGCAAGGAGACACCCGATGACCGACCACAAGATCGGAACTCGCGAGGAACGGGATGCCGCGCGCACGGAACTGCTAAAGCGAGAAAAGGAGCACACACGGATGGGCGACGAGCTCGCCCGGCAGCGGCGGGAGCTTCCCTGGGTGCCGGTGGAGAAGGAGTACACGCTTCAGACGGGTGACGGACCCAAGACGCTTGCGCAGCTGTTCGACGGCTGCTCGCAACTCGCGGTCTACCACTTCATGTTCGGCCCGAGCTACGAGGCCGGATGTACGACCTGCTCTTCCATGGCCGACGGCTTCAACGGGCTGCTTCCACACCTCAAGGCTCGCGACGTGACCATGATCTGCGTCTCGCGCGCCCCGATCGAAAAGCTGCTTGCCTACCGCGAGCGGATGGGCTGGAGCTTCAACTGGGCGTCGAGCTACGAGAGCGACTTCAACGCCGACCTCGGTTTCTCGGGGTACCACCGGTGAGCAGACGGTCGCGCCGGTGTGGCCAAAGCTCGAAGGAGAGATGCCGCCGACTCCCTACCGCCTTGCGAGCAGAGCCGGCACCGACGTGGTTAGCTACCTCGCCGAGGGACCCGGCTTTAGCGCCTTCGCCCTGGACGGCGGGATCATTTACGACACCTATTCGACCGCGCTTCGCGGGGCCGAGTTCCTGATGGGCTACTACGGGGTACTCGATCGGATGCCGAAAGGTCGCGACGAGGGCGAGGGGATCCAGCTCTGGATCCGCCGCCACGACGAGTACGAGCCCTCCCCGCAGGTCGAGCCATGACCGATCGCGAGCGACTGCTTGACGAGCTGCGCCCGGTCGCCTTCGCGATCGCCGACCGGATGCTCTGACACCCAGACAAAGATCACCGGCAACCGACGACGATGCCGCTGCGCGACCCGCCACTGAACGACGCCGCATCCTGTCGGGCTACACGATTCAGCGCCGACGTTGACTTTCTGCCGCTGTCGCCTTCAAAAATTGCGCGTGGAATCTGCCGCTTGAGCGAGTACGACTTCATCATCGTCGGCGCCGGGTCGGCCGGCTGCGTGCTGGCCAACCGGCTCACCGCCAATGGCCGCTTTAAAGTGCTGCTGCTCGAGGCGGGTCCGCCCGACAGCCGGCGTGAAATCCCCGTCCCGGCCGCCTTCAGCAAGCTCTTCCACACCGAGGTCGACTGGGACTACCGAACGGAGCCCGAGCCGGGCCTTCACGGGCGCGGCGTGTACTGGCCGCGCGGCAAGACGCTCGGGGGCAGCTCCGCGATCAACGCAATGATCTACATGCGCGGTCACCCGGCCGACTACGACGGCTGGGAGAAACTGGGCAACGAGGGCTGGGGCTGGGACGACGTCCTGCCGTACTTCAAGCGCTCCGAGAACAACGAGCGCGGCGCCGACCAGTACCACGGCGTGGGCGGGCCGCTGAATGTCGCCGACCTCCGTCACGTCCACCCCGTGGTGCGCGCGATCGTCGAGTCGGGGAAGGCGCTCGGGATGCCCGAACGGCACGACTTCAACGCCGGAGGCGACATCGAGGGCATCGGCGTCAACCAGGTCACCCAGCGCGGGGGCCGGCGCTGGAGCGCAGCGAGCGCCTATCTCAAGCCGGCCCTGCCGAGGCCGAACCTGACGGTGGTCACTCGAGCGCTGGCCGAGCGGATCGTCTTCGAGGGCCGGCGCGCAGCCGGCGTCCAGTTCATCGAGAACGGCCTCACGCGCCAGACCGTCCGTGCACGGCGCGAGGTGATCCTGGCCGGCGGCGCCGTCAACTCGCCGCAGCTTCTGCTGCTTTCGGGTGTCGGCCCTGGCGAACACCTGCGCTCGACGGGCATCGAGGTGGTCGCCGATCTGCCCGGCGTCGGCCGCAACCTGCAGGACCACCTGGCCGCCGCGGTCATGTACCGCATGACGCGGCCGATCTCGATGCTCAACGCCACCAGCCAGCGAGCGCTCGTCGACTTCATCGCCCGCGGCCGGGGCATGCTGACCTCGAATGTGGCCGAGGGCAACGCCTTCCTCAAAACCGATCCCTCGCTACCAGCACCGGACCTGCAGCTGGTCTTCGCGGCGGCGCTCTACAACCCGGAACAGGATGCCCCGACCGAGCACGGGTTTGCGATCGGGGCGATCCTGCTCCAGCCCAGGAGCGCGGGCTGGATCGAGCTCCGCTCACCCCATCCGACCTATCCGCCCGGCATCCACGCCAGCTACCTGAGCGACCCCGAGGGCGAGGATCTGCGACGGCTGGTGGAGGGCGTCAAGCTGTGCAGGAAGATCGCCCAGGGCCGCCCGCTCGACACCTATCGGGGCGACGAGCTGCTGCCGGGGCCGGAGCATGAGGCCGACCTCGGCGACTACGTCCGCGAGCACGCGGCGACGCTCTACCACCCCGTCGGCACGTGCAAGATGGGGTCCGACCCGCTGGCGGTGGTCGACGACCAGCTGCGCGTGCACGGGTTCGAGCGACTGCGGGTGGCAGACGCGTCGATCATGCCGGCCGTGCCCCGTGGCAACACCAACGCGCCCGTCATCATGGTCGGCGAGAAGGCATCTGACATGGTGCTCGAGGCCGCCGACCGCGCCACCCGACGGGAAGAGGTCACAGCGACCAGCTGACGGTGGTGGCCGGCCTCCCGCCGGCGCCAGCGAGCGGTGGTCCCGGCAGTCCAGCCGCGTAGCGGCCGCCTCCAGGCCGGCCCCGCTCGTAACCGCGGACTAAGATTCCCCCCGAGCTCGCGGGGAGGCGTCTTCTCGCGGCCTCATTTCGCGGCTCCAGCGCAACGAGGCAGGCGCTGATGGTTGTCAACACATAGGAGTTTCCGATGGATACGAGGGAGGACGAGAAGAGCCGGCGCGCGGCGCTGGGTCTTGGCGCCGCCGCGGTTGGGCTCGCGGTGTTCGGTGGGACGGTCGGAGCGATGCAGCAGTGGCGCCAGGCCGTGCGCGACACGACGCTGCACGTGAACGGCCACGATCACCGGATCCAGGTCAATCCCTCGACCCCGCTCCTCTACGTTCTCCGCAATGACCTCGGGCTGCAGGGGCCGCGCTTCGGCTGCGGCCTATCGCAGTGCGGTGCCTGCACGGTGCAGTTGGACGGCCGTCCCGTCCGCTCCTGCGTCACCAAGGTCTCCGACGTTGCCGGGCGGGCTGTGACCACCCTGGAGGGCCTTGGGAGCACGAGCAATCCGCATCCGCTCCAGAAGGCCTTCATCGAGCAGCAGGCTGCGCAGTGCGGTTACTGCATCAGCGGCATGATCATGGAGGCGGAGGCATTCCTCCGCTCGACGCCAAAGCCGACCACGGCCGCCATCAAAACCGCGCTCGACGGTCATCTCTGTCGCTGCGGGACGCACTACCGGATCGTGAAGGCGGTGAAGGCCGCGGCGGGGACCCTCTGATGTCCGCCCTCAAACCCTCGCGGCGCGATTTCATCAAGGCTGCCGGCGGCCTCGTCGTGGCCATTAGCCTCCCCGTCTACCTCGATCAGCGGCGGGCGGCGGCCGCGGTGCTGACGCCCGGCGGTGCGTTCGGACCGCTGACCGTCCCTGCCGAAAACCTGGATTCCTGGCTGGCCGTGGGTAAGGACGGCACGGTCACGATCTTCACGGGCAAGGTCGAGCTGGGCACCGGCACGACCACGGCGACACGCCAGATCGTCGCCGAGGAGCTCGACGTCGCCTTCGAGAAGACGGAGCTGATCCAGGGGATCACCGGTCAGACCGTCGACCAGGGATACACCGCCGGGAGCCAGACGATGCGCACGCAGTGGGCGAGCGGGCTCCGTATCGCCGCCGCCAACGCGCGGGCGACGCTCCTTCAGCTCGCGTCCGCGCGGCTCGGTGTCCCGGTCGCCGGCCTGACGGTCAGCGGCGGCGCCGTCTCGGTCCGCGGCGACAGCTCGAAGACGGTCAGCTACGCCGACCTGGTCGCCGGCGGCAAGTTCAGCAGCAAGGTCTCCCAGCAGGTCAAGACAAAGCCGTCGAATGCCTACAAGGTGGTCGGCCAGTCGATCCCTCGGGAGGACATCCCGGCCAAGGTCACCGGCGAGTTCACCTATGTGCAGGACGTCAAGCTCCCGGGCATGCTCCACGCTCGGGTGGTCCGTCCCGCGCGCCTGTCCGGGGAGCCGAGCGCAAGCCCTCTCGCGACCGTGATCAAGGGCACGCGCGCCAACACCGCCCTCGACTCGGTCGACGAGTCGTCGGTCAAAGACCTGCCTGGTTTTGTGAAGCTGGTGATCAAGGGCGACTTCGTCGCCGTGGTCGCCGAGCGGGAGGAGCAGG
This sequence comes from uncultured Actinomycetes bacterium, assembly GCA_964529765.1. Lineage (GTDB taxonomy): Bacteria > Chloroflexota > Dormibacteria > Dormibacterales > Dormibacteraceae > CAZHAC01. The sequence continues at coordinate 11,194 of CAZHAC010000032.1, read as the reverse complement.
CGGTCGCTGCGGCCCAGGCTTTGAAGGTCACCTGGAAGGACAAGCCGAATCTGCCGGATCAGGCCGGGCTTTACGACGCCATCGTCAAAGCCAAGGTCGACAACACGCGTGTGATCCAGAACAGCGGCGACGTCGAGCACGCGATCGCGGGGGCCGCGAAAGTGATGGAGTCGACCTACAACTACCCGTACCAGGCACATGCCTCGATCGGGCCGTCGTGCGCGGTGGCGGACGTCCACGACGGGGTTTGCGAGGTGTGGTCGGGCACCCAGGGGGTCTACCAGCTGCGGGCGGCGGTCGCGACCGCGCTCAACGTGAAGCCGGAGACGGTCCGGGTCAACTACGTCGAGGGATCGGGCTGCTACGGCCTCAACGGAGCCGACGACGTGTCGCTCGGCGCGGCGCTGATATCGCAGGCGGTCGGCAAGCCGGTCCGGCTCCAGTTCATGCGCGCCGACGAGATCTCCTTCGAGAACTTCGGCACCCCGATGGTGATGACGCTGCGAGCCGGTCTCGACTCCGCCGGCAAGATCGTCGGCTGGGATTACAAGGGCTGGACGGCCAACCGGGGCAGCCGGCCCGGGCCGCCGGGAAACCTCCCGACCGGGGTCGCCGCGCGTTTCCCGGAGCCGGCGCCGCCGAAGTCGCCGCCGCCATCGCCGCCACTCGGCGACGACGGTCTCAATTCGACGCCCTGGTACTCGTTCGCAAATCTTCGCGTCCTCTCCTATGGCGTCTACCAGCCTTGGCTCTTCACGGGACCGCTGCGCTCACCCAGCCGCCTTCAGAACACATTCGCGACCGAGTCCTTCATGGACGAGCTGGCGGTGGCGGCCGGCCAGGATCCCATCGCTTTCCGGCTCCAGCACACGGATGACGCGCGGCTGCGCGCCGTGATCGAGGGCGCTGCGAAGCTCGCGGACTGGCAGCCGCGGCTCTCTCCAGCTCCACCGCAAACGGGGACGCTGAAGACGGGCCGTGGCATCGCGGCGGTTCGTTACGAGGGGAACTCGGCCTGGGTGGCGGCGGTGATCACCCTGACAGTGGACACGGTGTCGGGCGCCGTGACGGTGAGCCAGGTCGCAGTCGCGCACGACTGCGGCGTGATCATCAACCCGGACGGGCTGACAAGCCAGGTCGAGGGCAACATCGTGCAGGGTCTCAGCCGCTCGCTGAAGGAGGAGATCAAGTTCGACTCCACGGGCGTCCTCAGCGTGGACTGGACGAGCTATCCGATCGCCACCTTCACAGAGCTGCCGGACGACATCCGGATCACGCTGATCGACCATCCCGACCTACCCGCGCTCGGCGCCGGGGAGTCGACGATCTCTGTGATCGCGGGCGCGATCGGCAACGCCATCTTCGATGCCACGGGAAAGCGGATCCGGACCGTGCCCTTCACCCCGGAGCGGGTGAAAGCCGCTCTCGCGTCTTAGGTCTGGAGCTCGGTGCGCGCGAGCGCGACCAGGGCTTGAAACCAGGGGCTGTCTTCTCGAGGGTCGGCCGGCGCTTCGCCGGCTGACCACTTCCCGAGCTGCTCCGCCGCCACCGAGGCGACGGGCTGCCAGGCTTCAGCCAGGGCCGCGATCGACCGGCGGAGGTCGGACCGCGAGCCACCTTCATCGAGGAGCTGAGCCAGCCAGCGGGCGGCGCGCTGGTCGACGTCGCCGAACGGGAGGCTCATCGGCGGGAAGTTCTCGAGAAAGATTCGCGCGTTGGCGCGGGCGGCATCGAGGTCGAGACCGGTCTGCGGCACCAGCGCAAGCGCGATCGACTGCAGGTACATGAGGCCCTCGGGCGAGTCCCCCCAGCCCGGCTCGGCGGCGCGCGCTTCGATGGCCGCCACCAGATCGCCGAGCTCCAGGTGAGGCTTGACGTCCTCGGTAAAACGGCGCAGCCGTCCGATCTGATCGTCTGACTGGAAACGGACGACCAGGTCCGTAACACCGGCGAGCGCGTAGCGTGCCAGACGGCTCATCAAGGGTGCGTTGCCTTCGGGCGGGACGGTCACGCGCAGAGCGAGCGGAAAGTCTCCGAGATTGCGTTGGCTGCTCAGAAGCGCGGTCTCAGCCTGCCGCCGGAGCTCGGCGCACGCGTCGGGTCCGAGGTCGCTGGCGATGATTCCGTCGCCGCTCTGAGCGAAGGTTGCGAGCGCCTCCGGGACCAGGTCAGCCTGGTCGCCGGTGCTGATCCAGACCTCGCCTGCGCTATCGGGCGCGGTTGTTCCAGGAGCGAGCGTGAGGATCAGGCGGCCCTTGCTGCCGAGCGCCGCCAACTCGCGGGCCATGGGCGCCTGCTGGCGATACGCGTCCGGCAGCATCGGGGTGCCGAGACGGAGACGCTGAGACCGGGCGGCCAAAAAGGTGAGTGTGATCAGTGGCGCCGGCCCGGCAGCGTCCACGCCGTCGCCCAGCCAAATGTGGGCGTAGCCGGACTGCTCCGCGTGCTCAAGCACAAGCCATGTCTGGTCCATGTCCAGGTCCTTGCTGGGCAGCGCGACGCCAATCCGCACGCCGCCGATCCTAGCCGGAGGCGGGAGGCGCACTGGTCGCTAGGTGGCGGCTGCGCTCACGCCTAGACTGACCTTGGGCTTCCGCCGCCCTTTTGAAATCGCAGTCAAGGAGGAGTTCGATGCTCAGCGACAGCAACGCCTTCTCGGGGTTCTCAGCGAGCGACGTCGCCGCCGAGAAGGACTTCTACGGCCGGACTCTTGGGCTACAGGTGACGGAAGCGAACGGCTTGCTGACGCTGCACCTGGCCGGTGGCGGAACCGTCCTCATCTACCCCAAGCCAAACCACGAACCGGCCTCGTTCACGGTGCTGAACTTCCCGGTCGCGAACATCGACCAGGCGGTCGACGACCTGGCGAAGGCGGGTGTCCAATTCGAGCGCTATGCGGGCCTCAACCAGGACGAGCGCGGAATCCACCGCGGGGACGGTCCGCCCATCGCATGGTTCAAGGATCCGGCCGGCAACATCCTGTCCGTGCTCCAGACATAGCTTCGGCAACACGCCGGCAGGACGAGGACGGGCCTGAGAGTCAGGCAGGCAGCGGCATGGGTCCTGACGTCTTGCCCTCCACCAGGTGGCACGGCAGGAGGAGGCGCTCCGGCGCCTGACGTGAGTCCGGCCAGGTGGCGATTGCCTCGAGCAGGAGGCGAACCGCGGCGGCTCCCATCTCGCGCCGCGGGATCGTAAAGCGCGTGGCCAGCCGAGTCTCTGCGGTCTCATCGCCGATCGGGTCGCCCAGCACGCAGTAGCTGAGGTCGCGAGGCACGACGAGCCGGAGGTCGGCCACTGCGCGCGTGAGCGCCGGGATCTGCTGTGCCTCGCAGAGGATCGCGGTCGTGCCGGCCGTCATGAGCGAGTGCAGGGTACCGGCGCTGAACCTGTTATCACGCAAGGTCCGTCCTTCGAGGTCGAGCTCGGCGGCGGCCCGAACAAAGCCTGACTCGCGGTCGGTGGCCGAGGTGTCAGGGCGCAGGTCACCGAGATACGCGAGCGAGCGGTGTCCCAACTCGTGCAGGTGGCGGACAACGGCGGCGGTAGCGGTGTCGTAGTCGGCGCCCACATAGGAAAGCCCGGCGAGGTCGCGCCTGCCGATGAAGACGAATGGAAAGTCGGCCTCGAGCAGCCGGGCCAGCTGCTCGGACGGTGCGTTACGGCCGAGCAGGATGCACCCGTCGGCCATGAGCAGGCGGTTGGCGCCGCCGCGGAATACGGTCCGGGTGTCGTCCTGGCCGGCGCTGGTGAAGAGCAGGAGGTCGTGGCCTGCGGCCGCCGCCGCCTCCTCGACGCCGACCAGAAACGGGTAGTAGAAGTCGTGGTGATCGATTGGGAAGGCGGGTTCGAACGTGTACAGGCCGACCAAGAGATTGCGCCCTCCGGCCAGCTTGCGGGCGGCTGGGTCGGCCGCGTAGCCCAGCCGGCGAGCGGCGTCGAGAACGCGCTCGCGTGTCTTTGGCGACAGCTGCTGGCCAGCCGAACTTCCACCCAGAACCAATGAGACCGTCGACTGCGATACGCCGGCGAGCTTTGCTATGTCGGCCTGGCGCGGCCGGAGGCGCCGGTTGAATCGGTGCTTCATCCCTTCAGACCCGCATGCGCGATACCTTCGATGAACTGCCGTTGCGCGAGCAGGAAAACGGCCAGCACCGGCAACACGGTGAGGGCGGTCGCCGCCAGCTGCACGTTCCAGACCGGGGTGCCGTAAGCATCCGTGTAAAGCGTCAGCGCGACCGGCAGCGTTAGCAGGTCGCGATTGCTGATGTAGACGAGCGGCTCCAGGAACAGATTCCAGCTGTTCAGGAAGCTGAAGATGCTGACGGCGGCCAGTGCCGGTCGGGCAAGGGGCAGCGCGATGTACCAGAACAGGCCCAGCCGGCCGAGTCCGTCGACGCGACCCGCCTCCTCGAGTTCGACCGGCACGGCGAGAAAGAACTGCCGCATGACGAAGGTGGCCAGCACCGAGGGCGCGCCCAGGATGGGGACGACGATCAACGGCCAGTGCGTGTTGATCCAGTGCAGCCGCCGAATCAGCTGGAAGAGAGGCACGATGGTCACCTCCGAAGGCAGCAGCAGCCCGCTCAGCAGCACGACGAAAAGAAGGTTCTGCCCCGGGAAGCGGATGCGGGCGAAAGCATAGCCAGAGAGCGCGGAAACGGTCATCGTCCCGGCCGTCACCAGCGCGGCTATGTAGAGGCTGTTGAAGTACTGACGGGCGAGCGGCTGCATCTGGAAGGCGCGGACGTAGCCCTCGAGGTTCGGATGGGCAGGGAAGAGCCGGGGCGGGAAGGCGAGAATCTCATTGACCGGGGCCAGCGACGAGGTGACCATCCACCATGTCGGGTATACGAATGGCACGGCAAGAAGCAGCGCCAGCACGTAGATGGCAATCCTTCCGCGCTTAGTTCTCATAGAACACCCAGCGCCTGCGCAGCGTCCACTGGAGAACGGTCAGCCCAAGGACGACAGCGAAGAGCACAACCGCGATTGCACTCGCGTAGCCGAAGTGGTTGTAGGCGAAGGCCTGCTTGTACAGGTAATAGGCGATCACAGTGGTCGACGAGCCGGGGCCGCCGCCGGTGAGCACCTGGATCTGAGAGAAGACCTGAAGCGACCCGATCACGGTCAGGATGCTGGTGAGCAGGACCGTCGGAGTGAGCAGCGGCAGAGTGATCCGCCAGAACGTAGGCAGCGCCCGGGCACCGTCCAGGTGGGCGGCTTCGTATAGGTCGGCGGGCACGCCCTGCAGCGCGGCCAGGAACAGGATCATGTTCAGTCCGACGTTTTTGAAGACCTGCACCACGATCACCGAAAACAGCGCCGCCACTGGTTCGCGCAGCCAGTTGGGGCCGTGAATGCCGGCCAGGAGGAGCAGGCCGTTGACGCCGCCGTTGGCCTGGAGCAGGAATTTCCAGACGATGGTCCAGGCCACGACCGAAACGACCACCGGTGAGAAGAAGGCGGCGCGGAAGAGGCCCCCAAACCTCAACTTCTGGTTGACCAGCACGGCGAGGGCCAGGGCCAGCGAGAGGTTGAAGATCACGAGCCCGGCTGAGAAGGCAGCGGTTGTCCGAAGCGAGCCGATGAACTCGGCATCGCCGAGGAGGTCACGGTAGTTCTGAATGCCCGCGAAGGTGAAGGTGCCGGCCAGCACGTTCCAGTCGTTGAGGCTGTACCAGGCCACCGCGACCAGGGGGATGAGCGCGAAAATGGCGAACCCGAAGATCTGGGGCAGGACGAACAGGTAGCCCGCGATCCAGTCACGGTGACGCTCGCTCAGGCCGAAGGGAGAGGGCCGCGCCGAAGCAACCCTCTCCTCCGGGCCTACTTCAGGAGCGGCTGCTCGGTCGTGCAAACGCTCTTCAACACCGAGGTGACATTAGCGTTCGGCTGCCACAGCGGATCGAGTGCCGAACGGACGGCATCGTAGACCTGCTGGAAGTTGCGGTGGGCGGGCTTGACGGCCCCCGTCTTGATCCCGTCCACGACCACCGACTGGAGCTGCTGCGGGGTCAGCATCGGGTTGGCCTGAGCGAGAACGTCCGAGGTGAGGAGTGACTTCCGCGGCGGCGGATAGAACGCCGCCAGTTTGCGGGCGTTCTCGGGATTGGAGAGGAAAGCGAGGAACTGCGCCGCCGCCTGCGGGTGCGCGCCCTGTTTGAACACGCCGAAGCCGGCCTGACCGATCACTTGCGCGTTCGCCGCGGGCCCTGCCGGCAGCGGCACCAGGCCCCACTTGAAGCCGGCGTTCTTGAGCAGCGAGGCGCGGCTGATCTGCGTGATCGTCATCGCAGAGTCACCGGCGAAGAAGTCGGCGCTCACCCCCGGCGGGGGCATGACCTTGTCGCTGAATATGAGCCGGCTAATGTAGGTCATGGCGTCGACCATAGGCTTGTCCGCGAACGTGCACTTGGTGCCGTCCGAACTCCAGGCGTCGGCTCCGAAGCCGCGGTAGATCGGAGCCAGGTTGGTCCAGTCCTTGTAGTCCCAGTCGCGCGCGATCAATCCCCACTTACCGGAGTTGGCCGCGACCAGCTTGGTCATCATCGACTCCAGGTCGGTCCAGTTCCACTTGCCGGAAGTCAGGAGCTGATCGGGGGTCGGGATCCCGGCCGCCCGGAACATGTCGGCGTTGTAGAAGACGCCGAAGGGCGAGGTCGAGAAGGGATACGCGAAGACCTTGCCTCCGCTTTCCCACAACTTCATGGCGGCCGGCGACAGATCATCGAACTGGTAGCCGGATGTCGACTTAAGGATCGGGGTGAGGTCCAAGAGGGTGCCGGAGCTGAGGAAGTCGGGGGCCGAGCTTTCGAAGATCCAGCCCAGATCGGGCGCGTTGCCGCCCGCAAGCTGCGTCGTCAGCGCCTGCGTGTAAGTCGCGAACGGGAGGACGTCATAGGTGATCGACTGCACCTCCGGGTGCTGCTGCTTGTAGGCGTCGGCGATGGCCTGGAAGACTGCCAGGTGGTCCTTGTTCCCGTCCCAAAGCGTCACTCGAAGACTGACCGGTCCGGAGGGGGTGGGCGACGAGGACTGCCCGGAAGGCGTCGGGCCGCCACAGGCCACAACGAGCGTGGCCATGGCGGCCGCGAGCGCCGCTCGGGCTTTAAAGCTAATACGCATTAGTCGTTCCTCCTCATGCGGAAGCGTCCGAATATTTCGGGGATAGTAGCAGCGGCTATGCTGTCTCGCCATGACGGATTTCTCCGGCGGACGCGCCGCCGAGCTGAGCGCGGACATCCTGGTTGCGGGCGGTGGTCTGGGCGGGGTCGCCGCCGCGTTGGCGGCCGCGCGTGCGGGTCGCAGCGTGGTGCTGACCGAGGAGACGCCGTGGATTGGGGGGCAGCTCACCTCGCAGGCCGTCCCGCCCGATGAGCATCCGTGGATCGAGCAGTTCGGATGCACGCGTACGTATCGCGAACTGCGTGACCGCATCCGAGGCTACTACCGTGACTGGTACCCGCTGACTGGTTCGGCCCGGGAAGATCGCCACCTCAACCCAGGCGCCGGCAAGGTCAGCAAGCTCTGCGCGGAGCCCCGCGCCGGCCTGGCCGCGCTGGAGTCCATGCTCGCCCCTCACGCGGCAGCAGGACGGATCCGCCTCCTCACTGGGCGGCGGCCCACTGCCGCGGACATGGACGGCGACCAGGTGCGGGCTGTCACGTTCGGGGACCTCACCGTCAGCGCCCGCTACTTCATCGACGCCACGGAGACCGGCGAGCTGCTTCCGCTGACGGGCATCGACTACGTCACCGGTGCCGAGTCGCGGGCGGAGACCGGCGAATCTCGGGCCCCGGCCAAGGCCGACCCGCTGAACATGCAGGCGGTCACCTGGTGCTTCGCGGTTGACCACCGGGCCGGCGAGGACTACACGATCGCGAGACCCGCGACATATGACTTCTGGCGCTCTTACCAGCCTTCGTTTTGGCCGGGACCCCTGTTGGGCTGGCGGGCCGTCCACCCTCGGACCCTCGAGGTGCTCGAGCACTCCTTCATCCCGAATCCCGACGCAGATCCCCGTGCCATCAACGCTGACCAGAGTCGCGATCCAGGAGGTAACGATCTCTGGCTTTTCCGCCGGATCCTGGCCCGCCTCAACTTTGAGCCGGCGTTTGACTCCGACGTCACGCTGGTCAATTGGCCGATGGCGGACTACCTGGAGGGCGTCCTGTTCGAGGTTCCCGCCGAGGAGGCGGCACGCCACGAGCGGGCTGCCCGCGAGCTCAGCCTGAGCTTGCTGTACTGGCTCCAGACCGAGGCCCCGCGAGCGGACGGCGGAAGCGGTTTTCCCGGCCTCCGGCTAAGGCCGGACATCACCGGCACTGACGACGGCTTCGCCATGCGGCCCTATATCAGGGAATCGCGGCGCATTCGCGCCCGGCACACGATCGTCGAGGGCGAGGTGTCCCCGGTCGCCGCCTCCTACAGGGATTCGGTCGGCGTCGGCTGCTACCGGATCGATCTCCACCCCTCGACAGGCGGCGACAACTACATCGACGTGCCCTCATGTCCGTTTGAGATCCCCCTCGGTGCGCTGCTGCCTCAGCGCGACACCAACCTGCTCCCGGGCTGCAAGAACATCGGCACCACTCACATCACCAACGGCTGCTTCCGGATGCATCCGACGGAATGGAACATCGGGGAGGTGGTGGGCCTGCTCGCCGCCCATTGCCTGGACCGATCGCTTACTCCGGGCAATGTCCACGGCACCGCCGCACACCTCGAGGACTTTCAGGGACGGCTCGACCGCGAAGGCGTCGAGCGCCGGTGGCCGGCCGTCGCGGGCTACTGAGGCATGACGACCGACGGTTCGGTGCTGGAGCGGCTGCGCGGGCTGATCGTGTCCTGCCAGGCGCCGGCCGGCCATCCACTGCGTTCGACACCCGCCATCGTGGCGCTTGCGCGATGTGCAGCCGAAGGCGGGGCGAACGGGCTGCGTGTCAACGGCGCGGCCGATGTCCGGTCGGTGGCGCGGGCCCTCGGCCTGCCGGTCATCGGGATCAGGAAGACGCGCTTGCCGGGCCTGCCGCGGCCGGCGATCACGCCTGGCTTTGCCGGTGCCCGCGTGGTGGCAAAGGCGGGCGCAAGCGTGGTTGCCGTCGAAGCCACCGCCGAAACCGACACGCTGCGCCGGCTGCCGGCGCTCGTGCAGCGGGTGCACGACGAGCTCGGCGTTCCTCTTATGGCAGACGTCTCCACTTTCGAGGAAGGGCTCGCCGCCCGGCAGGCCGGCGCCGACCTGGTCGCGACCACGCTGTCCGGCTACACGTCCTACAGCCGGCAGCAGGCGGGTCCCGACCTCGAGCTCATCGAGCGCCTCGCCAGTTCCGGAGTGCCGACCGTGGGCGAGGGGCGGTTCCGCACACCCGCGGAGGTGGCGCAGGCGCTCCGGCTGGGGGCGCAGGCTGTCGTGGTCGGAACCGCCATCACCGATCCCCGGGCGATCACCTCCTGGTTCGCCGCCGCGCTCAGGGAACTGTGAGCGCGGCCGCGCTCGGTCTGGACATCGGGGGCACAAAGATTGCCGCCGGCATCGTCGAATCCGGCGGGCGCGTGCTCCAAGCGGAGCGCATCCCGTGCCCGTCGAGGGAGGGCCCGGAGGCTGTGCTCGTGGCGGCGGCCGGACTCGGCGCCCGTCTGCTTGACTGGGCAGCGGCCAGGCAGATCGAAGTCGCGCATTGCGGTGCTGGCGCGGCCGGCGTAATTGACCGCCAGGGCCGGGTCACCTTCGCGACGGACGCCATCTTGGGCTGGCAGGGAACGCGACTTGCCGAGGAGCTCGAGCGCAGGCTCGGCCTGCCGGTGCGTGCCGCGAACGACGTGCACGCGCTGGCCCTCGGGGAATCGCGATTCGGGGCTGCCCGTGGCTGGCGTACGGTTCTCTGCGTCGCCGTCGGAACCGGCATCGGCGGCGCCGTCGTGTACGACGGGGAGGTAGTGGCCGGTGCCACTGGCACGGCCGGCGAGCTGGGTCACGTGCCGGCGGTGGTCCGCGAGGGACGCCGCTGTGCGTGCGGCGTCAAGGACCACGTGGAGGCTTATTCCTCGGGTCCAGCGATCGCGCAACGGTACGCCGAGCTGGCCGGTATTGACGGCGTTTGGGGTCTCGACGTGGTGGCCGAGCGAGCCGAAGCTGGTGACCGCCTGGCCGCTGCTGTGTTGCGCGACGCCGGGGCGATCCTGGGAACGGCCCTGGGCGGCATCCTCAACCTCGTCGACCCCGAAGTGCTGGTGCTCGGGGGCGGGGTAGTACTGGCCGGCGAGCGCTTCCTGGCTCCTCTTGAGGAAGCCATGCGCGCGCAGGCACTGCCTGGCCCCCGGCGTGTCACCGTCCGGCCGGCGCGTTTCCAGGAGCACTCGGGAGTCGTCGGCGCCGCCGCACTCGTCCTGCCTGCGGTAGCGCCCTCGGCTTGACGCTAGTCGTTCTTGATCGAGCGGGCCAGCGCGGCGTGCGCCGCGTCCAGGCGATCGAGCTCGGCCGCCGAGGTGCGGAACTCGTGGGCGCCCCGGAGGACCGAGATCCGGCGGACTATCTCGCGGGCTTCGGAGGGGGGCCGGCCCAGCGCGCGCAGCACCTTCTGGGCGTGGATCGTGTGCTCGGCCAAATGAGCGGCGATCCGGTGAATGCGGAACCGAACGTCGATGGTGTAGCCGGCCCACACGGTCGGCCGGGAAAGCGCTGTGGGGCCGATGTTGCGGCCGAAGCCGTCGAAGTCGCGGCGCGTGACGGCCATTCGGTCCAGCCAATCACGCATTCCGCCCGCCACCTCGGCCGCCTCGAGGTCAACCTCCGGCTTGAGGGAGACAGGCTGTGCGTCGCTGCGCGTGGTCGCATATTCGATTTGCCAGAGGTATCGACGATCCACGAGCAGGATGTGGGCGAGGACCTGGCGCAGCGTCCATTCGCCGTTGGGTGGTGGGCTGTCCAGGAGATCGTCGGGCTGTCCCGCGAGCAGGCCGCGGAGGTCGCCGTACGCCGCCTGCGCGGCGTCCATCACGGCGGCCGCCTCGCTGCTCGGGGCGGGCGCTGCCACGAAAGCGGCTGATTCGCCCTCGTAGATCCGCCAGTGGGCGTCGCGGATCTGGAGCGGCACTCCCTCGTGGCCGGGCCAGTCCCAGGGTCGCGCCATCTCGTCGTCGGTGTAGCCGGCGAGAGCCGCCAGCAGGTCGAGGAAGGCCGCGCTCACGC
>CAZHAC010000031.1:0-18094 GCA_964529765.1 uncultured Actinomycetes bacterium | reverse complement strand
CTGGTCGAACGACGTCTACTTCTACAAGCTGGCGGTCGCGCTCGGCCCCGAGCGCGTCCACGACATCGGCAGCCAGCTCGGAGTCGGTCAGCTGACCGGCATCGACCTGCCCGAAGAGCAGTCCGGATATCTCGGCACTCCCGCGAGCGTCGGGCGTGAGGGGGAGACCTGGTACCCCGGTTCCACGGTGGCTCTCGGTATTGGTCAGGGCTACGTCACCGCGACTCCGCTCCAGGCCGCCCGCTGGACGGCCGCCGTCGCCGGCGGCAGACTCCTGACGCCGCGGCTGGGGATGGCCTTCCAGGCGGGTCCGGTGCTGACCCCGATCCAGGCGCCGGCTGCTGTCCAGCTGCCTTTCGCCTCCAATCTGTCGGTGGTGCAAGACGGAATGCGCCTGGCCGTGACTGAGGGAACGGGCACTATGCTCCGCGACCTCCCGGTGGCGGCCGGCGGCAAGACCGGCACCGCGGAAGACCCTTCCAACCCCAACGGCCAGCCGGACGCCTGGTTCACGGGGGCGGCCCCGGTAGGCCAACCCGATGTAGTCGTCACCGTGATGGTCCGGGGCGGCGGGGAGGGTCACATGACTGCCGAGCCAGCAGCCAAGACCTTGCTCAGCTACTACCTGGACCACCGCGCCGGCTTTACCGGCGGCGCCGGCACCTGAGCTCACGCACTCCCGTAAGCGGCGACCACGTCCGGACGGCCAAGACAGGCGGCCGCACCCTCAGCAACGCACGTGAGCGGATGCTCGGCGAGCCGGACGCGGAACCCGAAGGCCTGCTCCAGATCGCCGGCAAAGCCGCTCAGCATGGTGCCTCCTCCGAAGGCCAGGATCCCAGATTGGAGGACGTCGCTGACCGCCTGGGGAGGGAGATCCTCGAGGCAGTCGACCAGGGCCTGGACGATTCCGTCGCTGGTCGGGCGAATGGCGGCGATGATCTCCGCGGGCGCCAGGATCGCCAGGCGCGGACGGCCGGTCGCGGCATCCTGGCCTTCGACATGGAGCTTGCCGTCGGCACCGACGTCGAGGCGCATCTTGAGATCCTCGGTCGTCAGTTCGCTGACCACGATCTGATGCTGGTTGCGCAGGTGCTGGTACAGGGTCAGCGTCATGTCGTCGCCGGCGACCCGGCAGGAGCGGGTGGCGAGGACACCTCCAAAGCAGAAGCAGGTCACCTCGGCGGTACCGCCGCCGACATCGACGACCATCTGGGCCTGCGGAGCGAGCGGATCGAGACCCGCCCCGATGGCGCCGGCGATGGGCTCCGGAATCACCGAAACGTCGCCGAACCCGGCCTCCTCCGCGGCCTCCATCAAAGCGCGCCGCTCAAGCGGAGTCGCGCCGGCCGGCACCCCCAACACCCCGCGCGGGCGCATTCGTTCCCAGGGCTGGCGGGTCACCTTCTGGAGGATGGCGACGATGAACGCCCGAGCCGATTCGAGGTCGGTGATTACACCGTCGTGAAGTGGGCGCGCCGTCGCCATTCCAACCGGGGTGCGGCCGATCAGATCGCGCGCTGCGCTCCCGACCAGCAGCGGCTTGGAGGGCTTCTGGCTGTTCAGGCGCACCACCATGACGGAGGGTTCGTCGAGGACGATTCCCCGCCGTGGATGGCAGACCACCGTGTTGGCGGTCCCAAGGTCGATGCCGAAGCCGCCCGAAAGCCAGCTCCACCACGACATACCAGTGAGTTGATCGTATAGCGAGTCCGGCGGCCTGCGAGGCGCCATCAGGCGGCCCGGTCTTCGCCTCCAAAAAGCGTCCAGCAGCTACATCTGCGGGCTCTGAACGCTGCTTGTTTAGACCTCGTTCAGGCTTTCAATCGGAGCCGGAATTAATTCATTTTTCAGGATGATCGCCGCCCGGCCAGCTCCCAAAGGTCGACCGAGTCGTCGGCCAGCGCGCTCACCGTTTCCTTGTCCGGTTTCCAGTTCTTGATCAGCTCGCCGCACGCCGCCATCTCGGATTGGGGGTCCAGCTCCGGATCACCGCCTCGCCCCAAGCCGACGGCCGCCCGGAGCGCACCCGACTTTAGATAGAAGCCGAGGAAGGAGCGGGCCTCGAAGCTGCCGCGGACCACGAATTGGTCCCAACTGTGCGCGATGCCGACGTACTCGATCGTCTGGTCGTACTGATCCGACCAGAACGTGAAGTTGTAGTCGTACGGAGCTTTACTGCCGAGCATCGCGCGGGCGGCGGCCGCGCCGTGTTTCTCGGCATTGTTGAAGTGCTCGACGCGCAACCGGCCGAAAAGCGGATGCGCCATGTTGGCGACGTCGCCGCAGGCGAAGACGCCAGGCACGCTCGTCTGACAAAGCGCATCCACCAGGACGCCGTTTTCCAACGCGATCCCGCTGCCACTCAGGAACTCGACGTTCGGCTGCACACCCACGGCGACGATCGCGACCGTGCACTCCAGCCGGCGCCCGGAGGTGGTCCTCACCGCCTCGATCCGGGTCGAGCCTTCGAACCGCTCGACGCCGTCGTTAGCAAATAGCTCGACACCGTGCTCCTGGTGGATTCCGGCCAGCACGGCTCCAACCTCGTTACCGAGAACTCGGGCCAGCGGTGCCGGTCCGGGAAACACGGCCGCCACCTGGACGCCCAGCTGCGCAAGCGAGGCGGCAACCTCTGAGCCGATGAACCCCATGCCCGCGATAACCGCGCGGTCCCCCGGCCGCACAGAGGCCCGGATTAAGTCGCAGTCGGCCTGTGTGCGGAGCGAAAGCACGCCCTCCAGGCCGGCCCCGGGAACCGTCAGCGCCCGGTTCCGGACGCCGGTCGCGATCAACAGCTGATCGAAGGCGAGAACTTCTCCTCGCTGGGTCGTCACCCGGCGCGCGTCGAAGTCCACCCTGGCGACGGGGTCGTCGGTCCGCAGCTCGACCTCGGTTTCCCGGTACCAATCGGGTGGACGGACGAACCAACCCGAGAGCTCTTCCTCGCCGCGGAGATAGGTCTTCGAAAGCGGTGGCCGCCCGAAGGGCACGCCCGGTTCATCGCCCAGAACCAGCAGGCTCCCGTCGTACCCCTCGCTGCGCAGCGTAGCCGCGGCATTCCCGGCGGCCATACCGCCGCCCACGATGATCACCGTCACGGCATCATGAGGCGCCGTCGCGGCTGCGCCAAGCCACTACCAGTTCACCGCCACGTACTTGGTCTCGAGGAACTCGTGGATGCCCTCGCGACCTCCCTCGCGGCCGATCCCACTTTGCTTGACGCCGCCGAAGGGCGCCGCGGGGTTGGACACGATCCCCGCATTGAGGCCGATCATTCCCGCCTCCAGCGCCTCGCTGACCCGGATCGCCCGGCCCAGATCACGGGTGTACAGGTAGGCGACGAGACCGAACTCGGTGCGGTTGGCCCACGCGATGGCCTGCTTCTCGTCTTCGAAGGTGGAGATCGGAGCCACCGGCCCGAAGATCTCCTCCCGCATCGCTCGCGCGCCCTCCGGAACGTCGAGGACGACCGTGGGCTCGTAGAAATAGCCCTGACCGTCAACCCGCGCTCCGCCGGCGACCACACGGCTGCCTTGCTTAACCATGTCCTCGACCAGCTCGCTCACCTTGCTCCGGCCCGCCTCGTTGATCAGCGGGCCGACCTTCACGTCCTCCTCCAGACCGTGCCCGATCTTCAGCGAGCGCATACGGTCGGCGAGGCGCTCCGCAAAGTCGGCGGCCAGGCTGCTCGCCACATAGAAGCGATTGGCCGATGTGCAGGCCTCGCCCACGTTGCGCATCTTGGCGATCATGGCTCCCTCGACCGCGCTCTCCACGTCGGCGTCGCCGAAGACCAGGAAGGGGGCGTTGCCGCCGAGCTCCATGGACGTGCGCAGCACCTGGTCGGAAGCGCCTTTGAGCAGAATCTTGCCGACCTCTGTGGAACCGGTGAAGCTCACTTTGCGAACCGCCGCGTGATGGAGCATGGGCGGGGTTAACGCAGCCGGTCGTGTCGTGGTGACCACGTTCAGGACGCCCGTTGGAAGGCCGGCTTCCTGGAGAAGTGCGGCCACCGCCAGGGCGGTGAGCGGCGTCTCCTCCGCCGGCTTGAGCACCATCGCGCAGCCCGCCGCCACACCCGGCGCGATCTTTCGCGTCGCCATCGCCGCGGGAAAGTTCCAGGGCGTGATCAGCAGCGAGACTCCAACTGGCTGGTGCATCACGAGCAGCCGGCTGGTGCCGTTCGGCGCCACGGTCCAGCGGCCCTCGATGCGGACGGCTTCCTCGCTGAACCAGCGGAAGAACTCGGCCGCGTACGCCACTTCGGCACGGGCCTCGGCGATCGGCTTTCCGTTCTCGAGCGTGATCAAACGCGCCAGCTCATCAGATCGGGACAGCATCAGCTCGTACGCCCGGCGGAGGACCTCGCCCCGCTCGCGCGGAGGCGTGCCTGCCCAAGAGGCCTGAGCCGCCGACGCCGCCTCCACCGCCGCCAGCGCGTCCTCCACGGAACCGTCCGGCACCTCCGCCAGCACGTGCTGGGTAGCCGGATCCTCGACCTCGAATACACCGGCGGAGCGTGCGTCTACCCAATCGCCGCCGATCAGCATCTTGGTGGGGGCCCAGTTCGGGATTGAGGTCGTGGCCGTGCTGCTCATCGGGTCTCCTTGGTCATACCGGGATCGCTCGAAGCCGATCTTAGGACGCGCGCGTAAGGCGAGCCCGCTGGCTTGGTGCTCGGGACCCTCCGACGCGGTAGACCTAGGGGTTGTGGCGATGCCCCGGCTAGGAGGCTCGAGGTGAGCGCGGCAGCCGGCGTTGAACGCGTGGGCGTTCGCCTTTTCGGTGATCCGACGAGCAGGCAGGGCCGCGCGGCGTTGCGTCGGGCCCTGCGAGTGGCCCTGGTGATGCCGTCCGCGTTCGCGGCGTCCACCATCCTCGCCCGCAACGCCGAGGTCACCACCTTCGTCGCTTTCGGCTGCTTCGCGCTCATGGTGCTGGCGGACTTCGGGGGGCCTCGGCGGCCCAGAGCACTCGCATACCTGCTGACGGTCGCGGCCGGTGCGGGATTGATAGCAACGGGGACCCTGGCCTCCAACAGCCCCTGGAGCGCGGTGGTCGCAACCCTCGTCCTCGCCTTTGGGGTTCGCTTCGCCGGTTTTTTCGGGGGTTACGTCCGGGCCGCGCAAGGCGCCCTCCTGCTCTCGCTGGTGCTGGCTGTTGCCTTCCCGGGGCCTCCGCAGACGATCGTCCCCAGGCTTATCGGCTGGTTGATCGCAGGCGCCCTCGCCACAGTCGCCGGCCTCGTACTGTGGCCGGCCTTCGAGATGGCGGACGTACGTCAGCGGGCGGCGACGGCCTGCCGGGCTCTCGCCGAACTCGTCGCAGCTGCACGCGACCCGGAGCCGGCGGTGATCCACGAGCGTAGTCGAGCCGCTGGCGACAGCGTCCGCGCCCTCTTCCGTGACTACTACGCAACGCTCAGGCGTCCCACGTGGCCGACTCGGCGCGACCAAGCTTTAGCGGCACTCATCATCGACCTCGACAGCACGGTCGCGTTCGCCGTCCCGTCCCTCAAACGGCTGAATGAGCCGGCGACCCCGACGTCGCCGGCTGGGGGACACCCGTGGATCGAGGAGGGCTACCAGGTCTCAGCGATGATCGTCCAGACGTTGCGCGACTGCGGCGACTTGCTGACAGGCGGCGGGCCGCCTGATCTCTCAGTGCTGGAGAGTGCACAGATGCGGCACCGCACGTCGCTCGACCGCTGGGCCGGAGAAGCGCTGCGATCGGGGAGGCCGATACCAGAGGTGCTCGATCAGCTCCACGTCGACAACCGGCTGAGCTTCCTCATTTACCTGACCCTTGCGATCGGCACCAACGCGATTTTGGCGGCCGGCCAAGACCTTGCCGGCAGTGCTTCAGGGCGGTTCTTTGCGCCTCGCCGGGGAGGCTCTGGCGGCATGGTGATCTGGGTCGGGAAATCCATACGAGATCACCTGGCACCGAGCTCACCCGCGCTGCACGACGCAGTTCGAGTCGCCATCGGATTTGCCGTGGCCGTCCTGATCGGCCGGCTGCTTGCCCTCCCGCATGCCTTTTGGGTGGTTCTCGGAACCTCCTCGGCGCTGCGCTCCAACGTCCTCGCCACGGGCCGCACGGCATTCCAGGCGGTCGCCGGCACTTTAATCGGCGTAATCGTCGGCGGCCTCGGCGTCGTCCTGATCGGGACTAATGCGATCGCTGCCTGGGCGGTGCTGCCGTTGGCCGCCTTCGCGGCGACCTACGTGTCTGGGGCAGCCGGATTCGTCCTCGGCCAGGCGGCGTTCAGCGTATTCGTGATCATCCTGTTCAACTTGATCGCGCCCGCGGGCTGGCAGATCGGCCTGGCCCGGATCGAGGATGTCGGCCTCGGCGTCGGCATCAGTGTTGTGACGGGCCTGCTGCTCTGGCCGCAGGGGACTCGGCGCGACCTCACCGACGCCATCGCCAAGCTCTTCGCGGCGGCGGGTGCATTTCTGGGCGAATCGCTCGAACTGGTGCTCGGCCGGGGCTCGTCTGACCGCGCCAAACAGGAAAAAGCGGACGCCGTTCGTGCCCAGGATCGCGCCAATGAGGCCCTGGAGCAGTTTCTGGCCGAACGGACCGCCGGTCCGCTCAGCTCTGAAGGTGCAGCGTCGCTGGTGGCCTCAGGGACCCACGCCGTTTTCTTCGGCCGGCTGATCGACGTCCTGCCCGCGCTTGGCTATCGTGCCGACCGGCAGGCCGCCGAGCTTGACGTCCTCGAGGCGCAGGTGCAGCGCCTGGTCGGCGAGTTGAGCCGGCAAGCGGACCGCATCGAGGGACGGAACGGCAAGCGCGCAGGCGTCGAGAGGGTGTCCGCAACCGCCTTGCAGGAAGTTGCCCTGGCCTCGCTCGGGCAGATGAAAGACGACCCGAGCGTGCAGCGGTCGACGTTCGCCGTCATCGCGGCCTCCGACTGGATTCAGTTCCTGGACGACCTGGTGGCTCGGCTCGACCGGCCCATCGACGAAGCCGTCGCGGCCGCGCGCCTGCCCTGGTGGCGCTGACTGACGCGGGTCGGCCAGACACAATGAGTACATGGCCAATCCAGTCTTCGACGTCGCGCGCACGGTGCTCGCCGTTCGTGAGTATCAGGACAAGGAGGTGCCGGCTGACGCAGTCGAGCGGATCGTTGAGGCGGCGCACCTGAGCGCGAGTGCCGGAAATCAACAGCCGTGGCATTTCGTCGTCGTCCGGGATCGCGAGAACGTTAAAGAGGTAGGCCGGCTGGTCCCGACCGGCCCTTACATCGCCTCGGCGCCGCTGGCGGTGGTGGTCGCCTACGAGAAGTCCAGCAACTGGGGCGTTTCCGACGTCAGCCGAGCCATCCAAACGATGATCCTCACGGCCTGGGCGGAGGGCATCGGCTCCAACTGGGCGGGTGGCGGCGGACTCGATGGAGTGCGTCAGAAAGTCGGGCTGCCGGAGACGTACGACGTGCTGGCCGTTGTTCCGTTCGGCTATCCGGCGCGGCCGGTCGGAAAGGGAAGGAAGAATCGAAAGCCGCTGTTGGAGGTTGTATCCGCGGAGCGGTTCGGTACGCCCTTCGGGCAGGCAAGCGCGGCGGGATAGTTCTCCACTCGTTCAGTCAGCGGTCAGAAACGACTTCCAGACTGCCCCCGAGTGCGCAGGGGACAAGGCGGATCGGTTAGTAAAGGTCCGAGGAGGGGATAGGGAGTAGTGATGGAAAGCGCGGCCGCGGCCCTTCGGTCCCATGTCCGGCGCCGCCCCTGGCACTGGGCGGGCGGGACGGGACTGTTCGCGCTTGCTGCCGCACTGGCCGTCTACATCGCTCTCGAAGGCGACCTGCCGGAGCACTTCGTCCATCTCCGGAAGGCCGTCATCACCGTCGTCCGCCGCTTTGGCGCCCCCGGCAGCCTGGGACTGCTCTACCTGGAGGAGAGCGGGATTCCTCTTCCGGTTCCGGGCGACGTCTACGTCGCCTACCTCGGCCACGTCGGCGCCGGCGCCACGGTCCGCCTGCTCGGCTCCTGGCTCGCGATCATCGCCATCGTGACCGCCGGCTCCACCAACCTCTATTTCATCTCTCGGCGCTGGGGATCGCGCCTGCTCGCCCATCCGCTCGCCGCAGTGCTCCACCTCGAGCCCCACCGGATCGAGAGGGCCGAGCGCTGGTTCGCACGCTGGGGGATGCTGACGATGATCTTCGGCCGTCACATCCCGGGCTTTCGGGTCCCGTTGACGGTGGTGGCGGCAACGGTCAGGTTCCCGTACCGCCTGTTTGCTCCCGCGGTCGCGATCTCGACGGCGCTCTGGTCCGGCGTTCTTCTGCTTCTGGCCGCCCAGTACGGGAGGCAGGTCCTGCACTTCGTGGGCACCCACTCGTGGGTCTACGCGGTCGGAACGGTCGTCGTTCTCGGAATCGTCGGTTATGTGGTGTTTGGCTGGTACCGAGCCGCGTCTACCGACAACCCGCGAGCGTCATAGCTCAACCACCAAGAGCGTTGTCGACCAGGCTTTGCGCCTCGGCCAGCAGGCGTTCCAGGTGGTCTTCGCCCTTGAAGCTCTCGGCGTAGACCTTGTACACGTCCTCGGTTCCCGAGGGTCGCGCCGCGAACCAGCCGCTCTCGGTTATCACTTTTATCCCACCGATGGGGGCACCGTTGCCAGGAGCCTTTGTGAGCACGGAGACCACGCGTTCGCCCGCCAGTTCGGAGGCGCCGACCTGCTCCGGCGACAGCCGCTTCAGAGTCTGCTTCTGGTCCGGCGTCGCGGGAGCGTCCACGCGCCGGTAGGCCGGCCGGCCGTAGCGGTCCGCAAGCTGGTCGTAGAGCTGGCCGGGATCGCGCCCCTGCTTGGCCATCAGCTCGGCGGCAAGCAGGCAGAGGATGAGACCGTCCTTGTCGGTAGACCAGGCCGAAGCATCCTTGCGAAGGAAAGAAGCCCCGGCGCTCTCTTCGCACCCGAACCCGAGGGATCCGTCGAGCAGTCCGTCGACGAACCACTTGAACCCGACCGGCACCTCGTAGAGACGTCGCCCGAGTCCCTCGCTGACGCGGTCGATCAGGCTCGTCGTGACCACCGTCTTGCCCACGGCGGCGGTCGTTGGCCAGGATCGGCTGCCACCGAAGAGATAGGCGGCGGCTGCTGTCAGGTAGTGGTTGGGGTTGAGCAGGCCGGCGCCTCGAGTGACGATGCCGTGGCGGTCGGCGTCGGGATCGTTGCCAAACGCCAGGTCGAAGCGATCCTTGAGCTCGATCAGCCCCGACATCGCGTACGGCGATGAGCAGTCCATCCGGATCTTGCCGTCCCAGTCGAGCGTCATGAATCGGAAGGTGGGGTCGATGGCCTCATTGACGATGGTCAGGTCGAGGTCGTAGCGCTCGGCGACCGCATGCCAGTAGGCGAGGCTGGATCCGCCAAGAGGATCCACCCCGAGCCGGAGGCCGGCTCCCCGGATCACATCCATGTCGACCACCGATTTGAGGTCGTCGACGTAGGCGGAGCAGAAGTCATAGCGCTGAATTTGGGGCGCGGTCAACGCGCGTTCGATAGGAATGCGCTTGATGCCGTCGAGCCCACCGGCGAGCAGCTTGTTGGCCTCGTCCTGGATCCAGCCCGTGACATCGGTTTCGGCCGGACCGCCGTTGGGAGGGTTGTATTTGATACCGCCGTCTTCAGGGGGATTGTGAGACGGGGTGATCACGATTCCGTCGGCCACGCCCGCGGTCCGGCCGCGGTTGTGCGTCAGGATCGCGTGGGAGACGGACGGCGTGGGTGTGAAACCGCCTGCGGAATCGATCCGGGCCTCGACGTTGCCGGCGCTCAGCACCTCGAGCACGCTGCGGAACGCCACTTCGGAGAGGGCGTGCGTGTCCCGACCGACGAACAGCGGGCCGTCCACGCCCTGGGAGGTGCGATAGCGGACCACGGCCTCCGTGATCGCGAGGACGTGGTCTTCGTTGAAGCTGGCGTCCAGGGACGTCCCACGGTGACCGCTGGTCCCGAAAGCGACTCGCTGCTCAGGGATCGACGCATCGGGCCGCTTGTCGTAGTAGGCGTTCAGAAGAGCGTCGATGTTGATCAGCGCTTCCGGCGGGGCCGGTCGGCCCGCAAGCTCGCTCACTGCCTCGCTCATAAGGCCCCCAGTCTCCTTTGAGTCCAGTTTCCCGCGGCTCTCACCCTACGCCTGGCCGCCAAGGACGTTGCGCCTTAGCCAACCGCCCGCCTAGCCTCAAGGAAGGTGGTCCCAGCCGGCAGCGACGTACCCGGCGAGGTGATGGTCGACGTCGAGCTGACCGTGAACGGCAAACCACGGCGGCTGCGACTCGACACGCGGACCTCGATCCTGGACGCGCTGCGCGAGTCGCTCGGCCTGACCGGCGCTAAGAAGGGCTGCGATCACGGTCAATGCGGGGCGTGCACGGTCCTCCTCAACGGCCGGCGGGCGAACAGCTGCCTCCTGCTAGCGGTCGCTCATCAGGGCTCGGAGGTCACGACCGTCGAAGGCCTCGCGGATGGCGATGAGCTGCATCCGCTCCAGCGCGGCTTCATCGAATACGAGGGCTTCCAGTGCGGCTACTGCACCCCCGGTCAGATCTGCTCAGCGGCCGGGATGCTGGACGAGGTCGAGCTCGGCTGGCCGAGCGCGGTCACCGCCGACCTGGAGGAGGAGCCGGTTCTCACCGAGGCTGAAATCAAGGAACGGATGAGCGGCAACCTCTGTCGCTGCGGCGCCTACCTGGGCATCGTCCAGGCGGTTGCGGCGGCAGCTCCATGAAGCCCTTCAGCTACTCCGCTGCGGTGGATGCCAAGGCGGCCGTTGCCGAGGTCGCCGCCTCGCCCACCGCCAAGTTCCTGGGCGGCGGCACAAACCTTGTCGACCTCATGCGGCTGGAGGTCGAGACGCCTTCGCTGCTGGTCGATGTCACGCGCCTGCCCTACAACCAGGTCGAGGAGCTTGCGGACGGAGCCCTCCGCATCGGCGCCGCGGTACGGAACTCCGAGCTGGCCGCCGACCGCTCGGTGCGCAGCCGCTACCCGATGCTGGCGCAGGCGCTCTTGACGGGGGCGTCAGGCCAGCTGCGCAACCTGGCGACGGTCGGCGGCAATCTGCTCCAGCGCACGCGCTGCGTCTACTTTCAGGACCCGACGAAGCCCTGCAACAAGCGGCTTCCCGGGTCCGGCTGCCCCGCCATAAAGGGAGACCATCGCAACCTCGCCATCATCGGCCACTCGGAGGCGTGCATCGCCACCCACCCATCCGACATGGCCGTGGCCCTGGCGGCGCTGGACGCCAGCGTCACCGTGTTGGGGCGGGAGGGCGAGCGGAGGATTCCGCTGGTCGGGTTCCACCGCCTCCCCGGCGACCACCCCGAACGGGACACCGTTCTCGAGCATGGCGATCTCGTCACGTCGGTCGAGGTGCCGCCGCTGGGGTTCGCAGCTCGTTCTCGCTACCGCAAGGTCCGCGACCGCGCCTCATTCGCGTTCGCGATCGTGTCCGTCGCCGCCGCCCTGGATGTGGTGGACGGAGTCACTCGGGAGGCCAGGATCGCCTTTGGCGGCGTGGCTCCGGCACCCTGGCGGGCGGTGCGGGCCGAAGCTGTGCTCCAGGGCGCGCCCGCGACCCAGGATGCTTTCAAGCAGGCGGCCGAGGCCGAGTTGGCCCAGGCCGTCCCGCTTCCCAATAACCGCTTCAAGGTTCCCCTCGCACGTAACCTGCTGGTGCGAACCCTGGATGAGTTGAGCCAAGGCGCATGAGCGAGGGCACGCCGGCGGGCCTGGCCCGCCTGGAGGGGCGCGAAAAGGTCACCGGTCACGCGCTCTACGCCGCTGAGTACCCGATCGACGGAGTCCTCTACGCTGTGGCGGTCCAGGCGACGATCGCCAAAGGGACGATCGACATGGTCGACGCCGAGGCAGCACGCGCTCTGCCTGGCGTGGTCGCGGTGCTGACTCACGAGAACGCCGAGCGCCTGGCCACGGCGACCCTCTCGGTGGGCGACGTCACCCTGGTCGATCCGGAACTGGCGGTGCTCCAGTCGAGCACCGTCGCCTATCGCGGACAGATCGTGGGTTTGGTCGTCGCCGAGAGCCTCCAGATAGCTCAGGAGGCGGCCCGCCTGGTTCGTTTCGACTACTTCGCCGAGCAGCCGGCTGTCGAGCTCCGAACCGATGATCCGGCTCTCTACAAGCCGGACCGCGTCAACGCCGGTTATGAGAGCGACACCGAGTCAGGTGACTTCGACGCCGCCTTCGCGAGCGCGCCGGTGAAGCTTGACCACACCTACCGGACGCCGGCCGAGCACAACAACCCGATGGAGCCGCACGCGACCCTAGCCATATGGACTGGCGACGAGCTGGTGCTCTACGACTCCAACCAGGGATCGACCGCCGTCCGCGACATCGTCGCCCAGACCTTCCGGCTCCGGCCGGAGCAGGTACGCGTCATTACCCATCACGTTGGCGGCGGTTTCGGGCAGAAGACGACCCGGCCGCAAGCGATCCTGGCGGCGCTCGCCGCCCGGGCTACTGGGGCGCCCGTCAAGCTCTCCATTACGCGCCACCAGATGTTCGCTTTCGTCGGCTACCGGACACCCACGATTCAGCGGCTCCGGCTCGGCGCGGATGAGTCGGGACGGCTGGTCGCGATCGCCCATGACGCCGTCGAGCAGACCTCGACGGTGCAGGAGTTCGCCGAACAGACGGCGGTCCCATCTCGCATGATGTATGCGGCGCCCAACCGCCGCACCACACACCGGTTGGCCAGGCTGGACGTGCCCACGCCGGCGTGGATGCGAGCGCCGGGGGAGTGTCCCGGCATGTACGCGTTGGAGTCGGCGATGGACGAGATGGCCGTCGCTTGCGGGCTCGATCCGATCGAGTTCCGGATCCGCAACGAGCCGCAGACGGACCCCGAGGAGCAGGTCCCTTTCAGCAGCCGGCACCTGGTCGCCTGCATGGAGGAGGGGGCGAGGCGTTTTGGATGGGCGGGGCGCGACCCTACCCCAGGCGTTCGCACAGACGAGCGATGGCTTGTCGGCACCGGCGTCGCCGCTTCCACGTTTCCGGCCTTTCGCCTGCCCGCATCAGCGAGCGCGAGAGTCGACGCCGAGGGCCGCTACACAGTCATGACCAACGCCACCGACATAGGCACCGGGGCGCGGACCGCTCTCACCCTTGTCGCGGCCGAGGCGCTGCAGGTCCCCGTCGGAGCGGTCGAGGTGCAGATCGGCGACAGCGACCTGCCGCCGGCGAGCGTCGCAGGAGGCTCGTCGGGAACCGCATCGTGGGGCACCGCGGTGGTGCGGGCCTGCCGGCAACTGCACGCGCAGCTGGAGGAGCGCGACCTGGCAATCCCGCCGGACGGTCTCGAGGCCAGGGCGAATACCGCGGAGGAACTGCGCTCAGGCGGCAGCCTCTCGCGCCACGCTTTCGGCGCCCAATTCGCGGAGGTCGGGGTAGACATGGAGACCGGCGAGGTGCGAGTCCGGCGCCTCCTCGGTGTCTTTGCCGCGGGACGGATCATCAATCCGAAGACCGCTCGGTCGCAGTTGATCGGCGGCATGATCATGGGGCAGTCGATGGCGCTCTACGAAGAGAGCGTCATGGATCGCGACTTCGGCGACTACGTGAACCACGACCTGGCCGGCTACCACGTCGCGTCCTGTGCCGACGTGGGCAACGTCGAAGCCTATTGGCTCGACGAAGAGGACCCGAACCTCAATCCGATCGGCGCCAAAGGGATCGGCGAGATCGGCATCGTCGGCACCGCCGCCGCTATCGCCAACGCTGTCTACCACGCCACCGGTGTCCGCGTGCGCGACCTGCCGATCAACATCGAGAAGGTGCTCTCGACCGGCTGACATCCGCCATCTTGGGTTTTTTCGATGGAAGCCTCGCTGGCTACGGCTGGTTATTGATCTCTACAACCAGCCGCAATCCCAATGGAGGTGGACCCAGATGTACGAGACGGTGCTCGCCCTGATGAACGCGGTCCTGCGCCGGGAACCGCAGCCACCTCACGGTGAGCTCGATCACCTCCACTGGGACCGCGAGACGCGGACCTGGCGCCGCCACGAGGAGTCCGACGACCAAAAGGCAGCGTAGGCGAGTCTCCTGCCCGCTCGGCGGGGAGGTGTCGCCGCGAATCGCCGACGGAGGGGCCGAGTGACGGCCCTTGGGACGGTGCTAGCTGAACAGGCTTAGCGGCAAGTAGGCTGAGACTCCCCAGTTCGGCTGGTCGACGACCTGGCTGATCTTGAGGTCGGCGGCCAGGCTGCAGAGGATGTAGGCGTCTTCGCGCGATAGTCCCTTTTCGCGCTCCAGCCAGGAGATCGCGTAGCGAACCGCGTTCTTGGCATCCGCCATCAGGTCGGGGCCCAGCGCCGTGAACGCCTGGTATCCCTTGGTGTCGGATTTGGGCTGAGGGGAACCGGGCGGCGTGGTGAACTCATAGCTCCACGGCTTCGGGGCGGCGCCTTTGATGACGTTGAAGCGCAGCGTGAATCGCATCGGGCACTCGATTCCAGTGACGCAGACCTCGCCGTCGCCCTGGGCGGCATGGCAGTCGCCGGCGGAAAACCTGGCGCCGGGGACGAACACGGGCAGACGGAGCCGGGCGCCTGCGATCAGGTGGCGGGTATCGATGTTTCCGGCCCCTTTTGTCGGCGGCAGCACGTCGTGCGCTCCGGCTTCGTCGGTCGCCACGCCCATCGTGCCGCAGAACGGCTGGATCGGGATCCGAATGTCTTCGCGCAGGTCAGCGGTCTCGCTGCTGCGGAGGTCGAAGTACCTGATGTACGGGTCGGGGAAGTCCTCCGCGAGCAGACCCAGGCCAGGGATGATTCCAGTCCAGCCCCAGTCGAGCGGCCGGAGTTCGAGCATCTCGACCTCGAGCGCGTCCCCTGGCTCCGCGCCGTTGACGTGTACGGGGCCGCCGAGCGGGTAGAGGCGGTCGAAATCGAGGCTGGTCAGGACAGACGCAGGCGCGCCGGGCGTGACCTGCCCGTCCGTGACCTCCTCGGTCTCGAAATGAACGACGTCGCCGGGTTCGACCTCGATCGCCGGTTTCAGCGAGTTGTCCCATTTGTAGTGGACCTTCCCGCGCTCGAGGACGTGCTCCTTCGCGATCATTCCCCACACCTCCAAAACTTGGCTTCGACCATCAGAACCCTGCTAGAGCGTCGCGTCAAGCACAGGCAGCGGCGACCTCGCGTTTTGCGGGACGGAACTGCGCGCGGTAGGTGGTATCCTCGCTGGAAGTAGCTGCACCTCGTTAGGTGAGGCAACCGTTTGGACAGAGGCCGCTGATCCCACACGTCGAGAGACGCGCCGGATCAGGACAGGTGTTTCCGGCACAAGGGGACACCCAAAGCGGCTGACAGAGATCTACGCCAGGCGGTGCCAAAACTGAACGAGTGGGGTGCCCGGTGCTGGCGCGCCGGAGAGCCTGCCCAGGGCGTCACCCCCCTCGAGAGGTGGACGCTGAGGCGGGCTTGTAGGGAGGTTGGATGAGCTCCGATAGACCGGTGGGCTTAGCCCATCCTCCGTTTGCTGCAGGCGATTAGGCGTACCTGACCGTTCGCCCGAGCAGTCGGAGAAGTCCGTCTCGGCTCAGGTGTGACATGCAGAGACCCAGCCCGAAGCGACCAGCGGGGCAGCGCCGCCGGACCTCGGCGCCCGCGGCCAGGCCCAATCCGCCGCCGGCCGTGACCGAGGTCCCGGCCGAGAACGGCCGCGCCGTGCTCGATACCGCCCACCAGGGCGACATCACGGGCGCCCTCGGAACCCTGCGCGTTGGCGCTGAGCGTCCGCGCAGCTTCCGGCGGCGGCTGCTGGCGCTGGCTGCCATCCTGGGCCCAGGCATCATCGTCATGGTCGGCGACAACGACGCCGGGGGCGTCGCCACCTACAGCCAGGCCGGCCAGAGCTACGGGACCAGCCTGCTCTGGGTGCTGCTCCTCCTGATCCCGGTCCTGATCGTGAACCAAGAAATGGTCGTGCGCCTTGGCGCCGTCACCGGCATGGGGCACGGCAAGATGATCTTCGAGCGCTTCGGCAAGTTCTGGGGCGCCTTCTCCGTCGGCGACCTCTTTCTGTTGAACTTCCTGACCCTGGTCACGGAGTTCATCGGCGTCGGCCTCTCGATGAGCTACCTCGGCGTCAGCCCGTACATCTCGGTGCCGCTGACCGCTCTCATCCTGATCGCGGTGACGGCGTCGGGGAGCTTCCGGCGCTGGGAGCGCGCGATGTTCGTCTTCATCGCGGCCAACTTCCTGGTCATCCCGCTGGCCGTGATGAGCCATCCGCAGATTGGCCCGGTCGTCCACGGCTTCCTTGTGCCCGGGGTGGAAGGAGGGCTGAACGGCAACTCGATCCTGCTCATCATCGCGATCGTCGGGACGACCGTGGCCCCCTGGCAGCTGTTCTTCCAGCAGTCGAACATCGTGGACAAGCGGATCACCCCGCGCTGGATCGGCTACGAGCGGTTCGACACCGTGCTCGGCTCGTTCGTGACCGTCCTTGGCGCCACCGCCATCGTCGTGACCTGCGCTTTCGTCTTCCAGGGGACGAGCGCTTTCGGCAAGTTCATCGACGCCGGCCAGGTCGCGGCCGGGCTGGCGCATTATCGCGGGCACGCGGCGGGCGTCATGTACGCGGTGGTGCTCCTGAATGCCTCGCTGATCGGCGCCGCCGCGCTGTCGATCGCCACCTCCTACGCGGTCGGCGACACCTTCGGAATCCGGCATTCGCTGCACTGGAGCCTGGGCGAGGCCAAGGGCTTCTATCTCAGCTTCATCGCCGTCGTGCTGGGCGCTGCCGCGATCGTTCTCATTCCCGGCGCTCCGCTCGGTTTGATCACCACGGCGGTGCAGGCGCTGGCCGGGGTTTTGCTGCCGAGCGCAAGCGTCTTTCTGCTCCTGCTCTGCAATGACCGAGCGGTGCTCGGACCGTGGGTGAACCGGGACTGGGTGAACGCGCTGGCCGCCGTCATCATCTCGGCCCTTCTGATGTTGTCCGGAATCCTGACCGCGACCACGCTCTTCCCGTCGGTGGACGTCCCGCGGCTGGTGATAGCTCTGGGCGCCTTCATGGTGGTTGCGCTGCTGGCCATCGGCATCGCGGTCTCGATCCGCCGCTTGCGCCAGCGTCCGGCCGAGCGCGCACCGAAGCTGACTCGCCAGCAGCGTGAGTCCTGGACGATGCCACCCCTGGCACTGCTCGATCGGCCGCGCCCGAGCCCCATCCGCATGATCGGGCTCTGGGCGATGCGGATCTACCTCGTCGTGGCCGCCGTGCTTCTCTTCGTGAAAGCGGTGCAGCTGGCTTCCGGGCACGCATAAGCCGGTGGAGTACGATCCGATGTTGTCAGAATCTGATCCCGGCAAACCCAGGCTGTACTTCTCCGAGCTGCTGGGGAGAGCTGTTATCGGGCAGACGGGCGACCGCATCGGCACCGTCGCCGACGGCATCGTCCGGCTCGTTGAGTCCCGGCCGAGGCTGACCGGAATCCTGCTCAGGCTGGAAGGACGCGACGTCTTTCTACCGGCTGACACCGTGGTCGACCTGGCACAGGAAGAGCTGCGCCTGAGTGGCCCGAACCCGGACATGCGGCCGTTCGAGCGCCGGCAGGGCGAGGTGCTGCTCGATCGCGACGTGGAGGGACGCGGCGTGATCGACGTCGAGGAGGCCCGCCTGGTCCAGGTCGCGGACGTCGTTCTCGAGCGCCGGTCCAAGACCTGGTACGTGACTGCGATCGTGGCCGAGCCGGTGCAGACGTTCACCGGGCTCTTCCGGCGGGTGCTCGGCCGCAAGGGGCCTCGTGGAGAAGAGATTCCGTGGAGCCGCATCGAGCCGCTGGTCGGCCACGTCCCAACCGCCGGTCTGCGGCCACGCTTCGGCCGCCTTTCCGGACTCCGTCCGGCGGACATCGCCGACATCGTCGAGGAGGCTTCTCACGAGGAGGGCGAGCAGATCCTGAACGCGGTCCACTCGGATCCCGAGCTGGAGGCGGACGTCTTCGAGGAGCTGAGCGAGGACAAGCAGGTCGAGTTCCTGAAGAGGCGCAGCGATCAGGAGGCGGCCAGCGTCCTCGCCAACATGGATCCGGACCACGCCGCCG
>CAZHAC010000030.1:0-18630 GCA_964529765.1 uncultured Actinomycetes bacterium | reverse complement strand
CGACCCCGTGCAGGATCTGCCGCTGAAGGTTGCTGGCGTCGACCACGTCGAAGTCCAGGATTCCGATCCGGCCCACCCCTGCCGCGGCCAGGTAGAGCGCAGCTGGTGAGCCGAGGCCGCCAGCACCCAGCAGGAGGACGCTGGAATTGAGGAGCTTACGCTGGCCGGCGCCACCGACCTCGGGCAAAATCAGGTGACGGGCGTAACGCGACACCTGATCGGGGGTGAAGTTCTGGACCATCTCGAGAGGAATATACCCAGGCAAATCGGCTGGGTATTCCTGCCGCCTACCTAGAATTCGGCCGTGGACACCGAATACCTCGACGACGAGCAGGTGATCGCCCTCTACAACAAGGTGCGGACTGGCCGCCGCACGTGGCCCGCGGGCATCTGGTCGTCGCCCGCCGCGCTCCAGTACGCCGTGACGGTCTTCGACTACTGGATCCACAACGTCATGGGCTGGAAGAGCTGGGTTGACGCCCGCGGCAAGATCAACCCGGTCGTTCTCGAGCAGCACCGCCTGGCCGACATCGTGGACAGCGTGTTCGTGCCCGAGTTCGGCGAGGACTGGCTCGACTTCGAGGTCGTCCTCAACGAGTCGATGCGCCTTTCGGACGACCCTGAGTGGGGCGGCGACGTAAGCGACCGCCAGGAGCGCGTCGAGGCGGCCTTCGAGCACGCCTATGAGCAGCTGATCGGGTCCCCCAAGTCTCCCGACCAGCTCAGCCGCTACCACCGCTTCCGCAACCACCTGCTCCGGATGTGGGGCGCGTACCAGGAGGCGCAGGCCGAGCACGACAAGGCCGAGCGCGAGGCGGCCGACCGCTTCTGGCAGGGACTGCGGCTCGTCCGGGCGACTCGCGGGCGCTCGGCCGAGGGTTGGTCGATCGTCAACGGCGAGGAGGAGCGTGTCGGCGAGATCACGATGCTGTGGGGCGACCCTCACCCCTACTGCCTGATCGTCCTCGACGAACAGCTGGGGGGCGATCGGACGCAGGCCTCGGGTCAGGGGGCCTGGGAGCAGGTCATATTCCGGCTCGAGGAGGAGATCCTGGTCGAGGAGCCGGGGGTGGTCACCTATTCGGTCTGGCAGAAGGGCTTCATCGGCGAGTTCTACCGCTGCGCCGACTGCGGCGAGCTGCACAGCCAGTTCGACGACGACAACGGTGGCCTGGGCGGCCTGATCGAAGAGGACGATGAGGAGAGCTAGGCGGTAAGTCTCCTCCCCACTTGCCTTTGACCGGGAGGTGTCGCCGCGCAGCGGCGACGGAGGGGCCCCGAGGCCGCTAACGGACCTGGCCCCAGTGCTCCTCCGGCACGCACCTGACGACGTGGTTCTCGCCCTCCCAGCCATCCGCATGGCGTGACGTCCACTCGATGACCGAGCCCGGCCGCAGCCCGTCGGCGGGCAGCTCAGCCACCCAGAGGTCGAGTCCGGTGTCGAGCAGATCGGCGTCCTGGAACGACGCCCAACCGTCGGCACTCCAGCGGACGATGCCTGGCGAGGCCAGCTGGACCAGGACCTTCCGGCCCTCGGCGAAGGCGCCGAAACGATGGCCGGGGTGCCAGACGAAGGCGGGCGCCTTGGGCGGCGCCTCCGCGTAGCGCCCGGCGGGCGCGACGGCGTCGGGCTGGGAGCTGGTGGCCAGGGAGGCCAGCAGCTTCAGGTACTCGGCGTGTGCCCACCCCAGCGGGCTGCAGGAACCCGTCGCCCGTCCCGGCTGCAGGCCCTTTTCCGGCATCGCTGGTCCATCCCAGACCTGTTCGGGCAGCATGAGCTCAGTCCCCGCGAACGCTTCCAAAGCCCGCACGTAGGGCGCCGGGCTCTCGCCGGCGGCGAGCGCCCAGTGGCCGCGCTCGGCACAGAGGAGGGGCCAGGGCCGTCCGATCCCGGGCCCTGACCCCCACTCCCCGCCGCCCTCGGTTTCCCCGTAGGCGTCGCCGACGTAGCGGCGCCAGACGGGACCACCGGGCGGATCCGAGCGCAGGATCGCGTCGGCCGTGGTCAGGCTATGGAGTACCCGCGGGTCGTCGGCCTTGCGCAGGCCCCGGCGCACCAGCTCCACAAACTCCAGGGCCACCGCCGATTCCCGACCCGGCGGCTGGTCGGGATCGGGGTTGAGCCGGACGTAGTGCCGAAAGGCGTACAGGTAGCACCACGCCTCAAGCCGGTCGTTCCAGTAGTCGGCCACGCAGCGCAGGTGGTGTGCGGCCAGCTGCTCGCCGGCGTCGCTAGCGAATTCGGCGCCGGCGGCGAGAGCCGCGATCGCAACCGCCAACGTGGAGGGTGAGAGACCGCCGCCATCCTCCCAGCGGTCGAGCGGCGTCGCCGGCCCGTTGACCAGCAGGTGGCGGACCGCGCGCCGGACCAGCGCCGAGTAAGGGTCGTGATCGAGAGCGCCGCCGACGCCAAGCCGCCACGCCAGGAGCACCGGGTAGGCGGTCTCGTCGAGCTCGATGCCGTCCCAATGCGGTGTCCCGTCGAGCCGGCAGTTCTGTGGCCAGGAACCGTCCGCACGCTGGAGTTTTTCGAGGTAGCGGAGGGCGCGCAGCCCGGGCTCGGGATCGCCTACCTCGAGGAGTGCGCTCGCCTGCTGGTAAAGGTCACGGGTCCAGACCAGGTGGTAGACCTGGTTGCCATCCTGCACGTGCTCGCCCCAGGGCGCGCCGGGTGCCGCGATGAAGGCTCCGGAATACGTCTTGTCCTCGAGGCTGCGCAGGACCGCAACCGAGGCCTTGGCCAGCAGCCCGCCGTCGCCCGCCACCTTGAGCAGGTTGGGCGGCAGTTCGGGAAGCCGGCGCCACGCCCGGGCCAGCTCGTCGCGGGCGCGAGCGGCGCCCCGCTCCAGTGCCTGCCGGGCGACCTCCTCGGCGTCGGCGCGGGTGGCCGCGAAGCCGACCGCCAGCTGGAAGGCGCCGGAGCGGATTCCGAGGCGGGCCCCAACGGCGGCGTTGCCGCCGGTTGCCGAGTCCCAGCCGCCCGCCGGCCGGCCCTGGTTGTCGTCGATGTCGACGAACAGGTCGGAGCTCTGCAGATACCCGGTCTGGGCTTCGGCAAACGGCCCGACCACGGCCATCCAGCTGTCCGGCGAGCCGGGGCGCCGCAGACAGAGCACCGGTGGGTCGCGGTCGAGCACGTATCCGTCGCACCCTGACGAGCCCGGGTCGAGGTGCGCCGACGCCTGCAGGTAGAGCAGAACATCCGGCATCTCAGGAGAGAACATCCCCGACACCAAGACCGCGTTCAGGTCGGGATCGCACGCGAACTCCTTGACCAGCCGGTATTCGGGGTGGGTGCTGACGGCGCGGAAGGCAGGGACGCCGGGCTCGATCCAGCTGACCTCGTGCTCGGCCTCGATTGCATCGTCGATCGGCGGTGCGCCCGGAGCGGCCGCGATGAAGCGAAGCTCGTGCAGGCAGGGCTCGTCGAGCCGGGGGTAGAAGACCTCGCTCAGGTTTCCGCGCGCGATCGTGAGCCAGACCCGTGTGTGAGGGTTGGGTGAAGCGCCAAAGCCCTGCTTGCGCCCGGGCCCCCATGAGGGCGGGGCGCCAGGAGCGCCTGGGGCCTTCACAGCGCGAAAGTATGCGGTCCCCGCCTGGGGCGAGGACCGCATTACGCTTTCAGGCGCCCGCTAGACCGCCTTGTTGGCTCTGATGTCCCAGCCGGCCGTGACCGGCGTGCCGCCCGTCCCGTCCGGCCGCTGCGGCGTGTAGCTGAACTGGACCCTGCCGAAGTTGAGCGATACCTGATCAACCGGCAGCGTCTCGCCCTCGCTTCCGCCGCTTTGGAAAGAGCTGACCAGCACGTCGGTCAGTTCGAGCTTGAGGAACTCGAGGGATGACCTGTCACCTGCCTTCCTCGCGACCAGCGTCGCCGTTTTGATGTGCTGGCCCGACGCGCAGGCGAGAAAGAGCTTGGGCGAGGCGATGCTCTCTGCGGCAGCGAAGTGGAAATCCTGCATGCTCACCTTCCCAGCTCCACCGCCGCCACCCACGGCGTGAGCGCCGGTGTTCTGTTCGCCCCAGCTGAACGACAGCAGCTGGATCTCGCCCTTGTGCTTGGAATCGACGGACTCCCCGGGGATGCCGTCGATCTTGAGGAACATGTCAAACGCCATTCGAGCCTCCTGGCACGATCAAATTGAAGGTGAACTCGGCCGTCCCATCACCGCCCAGCTCGAGCGGCCGCTGCACGGCCTCGTAGGAGCCGGAGGCGTGCGCGTAGCGGCCGGTGCCTCCGATCACCGCAAACCGGGAAGGTCCACTCACGTGCCAGGTGCCGGCGCCGACGATCGTCCCCTCCTCGAGGTTGAAGTGGTGCGACTCGACGTAGCTGGCAGCCTGGAGTCCGTCGCCGAGCGGCGCGCCGACGAAGATCGAGGACGAGTAGAAGTGGCCGCCGGCGTCGCCGTCCAGCGCGCCGTAAAGGCTGACCGACTCGCCCGGCAGCGGAAGCTCACCGGGTCGCTTGCCGACCGCGACCAAATGCCACTGACGTCCTTTGAGCCGCATGTTCACCTGCTGCCCGGATGCCACCCCTTTGGCAACCGCCAGCGAGCCCGCTCCGAGCACGCCGGCCAGGGCCCCGACCACGAGCGCGCCGCGAGCAAGTACGCGGCGGCGCGTGGAATCGATGTTGCTCACCGTTCCGCACCTCCCTCTCCAGGAATGGATTCCCGGTATTTGGCGCGGAATCATAGAGGCGCCTGGTTAAGGCCGGGGGAACAATTTTTCCGGGAGGTCATGCGAACATGCGGCGGGTGCAGCTGAGCGAAGGGCCGCAGGCGGGGCCGGCTGGGCGGATGCAGGCACTGCGCGAGGCTTTCCGGCGTGCGGGTTTCGATCTTCCCCACCTCCAAGCCGCACTGCACGTGGGTGAGGAGCTATCGAGCCGCCCGGGCGACATCCCGATCTATGAACGCCGGCTTCGCGGCGGCTCGCCGTTCGACACCCTGGCGCGCTTGTTCGCCGTCTCGCTGCCTGTGCCCGAAGCCCACCTCGCGCAAGCCCTCGCGCCCATGACGGCCGCTGAGCTGGCGTCGATGGGCATGGTCGCCATCGAGTCCGGCGAAGTGGTGCCGCGAGTACGCGTCACACCTCACGGCGATCTTTTGATCGCGAGCGACCGAGCGCCGGCAGCGCGGGTTTCGGCGCCGCAGCACGTCACCGGGATCAATGCTCCCGCTGGGCTGCTCGCCAGCCTGACCGTGCGGCGCCACAGCCGGCGGACGCTGGACCTGGGGACCGGGAACGGGATTCAGGCGCTGCTCGCCGCCCGTCACAGCGACCTTGTGGTGGCGACCGACGTCAACCCTCGTGCCCTCCGTTTCGCCGAGTTCAACGCCGCCCTCAACGGCGTCACGAACATCGAGTTCCGCGAGGGCAGCCTGTATGAGCCAGTGCGAGGCGAGGCCTTCGACCTGATCGTCAGCAACCCGCCGTACGTGATCTCACCCGAGTTCACGTACGTCTACCGCGACAGCGGTGGCGAGCCCGGCGCGATCTGCCAAGCGGTCGTGGAGGGCGCCCCAGCGGCCTTGGCCGAGGGCGGCTACCTGCAGGTGCTCGTGAGCTGGCCCGTGGCCGGCGGTGAGGCGCCAGACCGAGTCCCACGGTCTTGGCTGGGACCGGGTATCGACGCCTGGATCCTGTGCCATGGCACCGAGGACCCGCTGACGCACGCCGCCAAGTGGAATCCGGCATCAGGTGAGGATGACGCGTCGCGGCGAGCCGAGATCGTTGACAGCTGGCTCGCCTACGACGCCGAGCACGGGATCTACGAGATCGCCTTCGGTGCCCTCGTATTGCGCCGGCGAACGCCCCCGCCGGCCAACCTGGTTTGGGTCACCGACCTGCATTCCGGCCAGGGCAGCGCTGGATCGCAGGTCGAGAGCGCCTTCCGAGCCCGGCTCGAGCTGGCGGCGATGAACGACGGCGATCTCCTCGATGCCCGGTTCCGGCTCGTCCCTGAGCACCACCTGGAGCAGACCGCGCACTTCGACGGCGAGCAGTGGCAGGTGCAGTCGGCGACACTGGCGCTGACCGAGGGCATCACCTTCCGAGGCGAGATCGACGGGTTCCTGACGGCCGTACTGGGTGGCCTGACCGGAAGGGTGACGCTGCGCGAAGCTGTGGTCATGGCGGCACAGGCGATCGGGATGCCCGAGGACGACCTCCGAGAGGCGGCCGCACGAGCCGCGGAGATGTGCCGCGCTCTCTATGGGCTTGGCTTCCTCAACCGGACGGGCGAGATGGACTGAGCGGTCCGGTGCGATGGGTAGAATCGCCCTGCGGCAGCGGAAGGGTGGCTGAGTGGTCGAAAGCGCCCGCCTGCTAAGCGGGTAGGTGGGGATACCTGCCTCCCGGGTTCGAATCCCGGCCCTTCCGCCAGCTAGCTGCTCTCACCTAGGGGTCCCCGATAACGACCTGGTTGCCGGAGTCGATGACCTCCTCGCGCTCGAGCACGACCAATTGAAATAGCGCGAACGCGCGATGCGCGGGTGCCGGCTGCGGTCTAGGCTCCGGCCATCGAAAGCCCAGGAGGCATACAGATGGCAGCGAGCATGCAGGATGCGGAGCTGGTCACGGTCATCTCGAAGGACAGCACTCGGATCGGGCTCTGGAGAAGCGGAGCAGGCCCGTCCCTGCTGGCCGTCCACGGCGCCGGCGCCGACCACGCAGCCTGGGACAGCGTCGTTCCGCTCCTGTCCGACAGCTTCACGGTCTACGCCATGGATCGGCGCGGCCGGGGCGCGAGCGGCGATGGAGCCGAGTACGCGATCGAGCGCGAGTTCGAAGACGTCGCCGCAGCCGTCGACTCCCTTCCCGGTCCTGTCCACCTCTACGGCCACTCCTTTGGCGGCACCTGCGCCTTCGAGGCTGCCTTGCGCACCAGCAACCTGGCCAGCCTGGCTCTCTACGAGGGCGGTCCCAAGCCGGCCGGGCTGCGCTTCATTCCGGACGAGTTCATCGCGGATCTTGAGCGGCTCATCGCGGCCGGCCAGAAAGACGAGGCGGTCGGCATGTTCATGCTCAAGGCCGCCGGTGTGGTTCCCAAGGAGCTCAGCGTCCTGCGCCAGCATCCGGCCTGGCCAGCCCGACTGGCGGCCGCCCACACGCTTCCCCGCGAGCTGCGCGCAATAAACGACTACGGGGCCGATCCGACGAGTGTGGCGAACCTCCTCACCCCGACCCTGCTCATCGTCGGCTCAGAGACCGAGGCCCGTCGCCGGGAGATATTCGAGGGCCTGACCCGAGTGCTGCCAGAGGCGCGCCTGGCGGTGCTGCCGGGACAGCGGCACGCTGCTCACCAGACAGCCCCCGACCTGTTGGCCGTGGCGCTGGAGGACTTCATCGGCTCTCTGTGAAGGCCAGACGTCGCCCATGGCTCCACGACCAAGCAGATCGCCGCCGGAGTTCTGGTGCCGCCATCATCGTCCCTCTCGGCCGGCGGACCTTCTGGACGTCGTCCAGGATCAGGTGCAGGCCATTCAAAGGCCGGCGGTCATCTTCCTCCGCAAGGCGGGGTCGGCGATACGGCCGTTCTTCACCTCGATTCCTTCGGCGCTCAGCCGGCGAGCCTGTTCTTCGCCCTTGACGACCGCGCCCCCAGCACGCACCACACGCCACCACGGCACTCGACCGTGGGTGTGGAACAGGATGTTCCCCACCGCCCGCGCCGCGCCCGGCCGTCCGGCCCGCGACGCGATCTCACCGTAGGTCGCGATCTCGCCCGGTTGGAGGGCCGCGATCGCCGCCAGCACAGCCTCCTCAAATGACATATGCGAGTGTTGTGATCATCTTGTGGTTCCCGTGATCGAAGAGCGCCTGCGAAAGATAGAAGAGCTCGAGACGCACATCCACGCGTTCGCCTGGCTGGACGTCGAGCGAGCGCGAGAGGCCGCCGCGGAGGCTCCCCAAGGGCCGCTCAGCGGCCTGCTGGTCGGAGTCAAAGACATCATCGACACGGCGGGGATTCCAACCGAGCATGGGTCTCGCCTGTTCGCGGGTCGGGTGCCATCGCGTTCGGCGACGGTGGTCCAGAGGATCGAGGCCGCCGGCGGAATCGTGGCCGGGAAGACGGTGACCGCCGAGATGGCCTACTTCACGCCGGGTCCGACGCGTAATCCGTGGGACTATTCGAGGACGCCGGGCGGCTCCTCGATGGGCTCTGCCGCCGCCGTCGCGGCGGGCATGCTCGACCTCGCCGTCGGCACTCAGACGAATGGGTCGATTATCCGGCCGGCCGCCTTCTGCGGGACCACCGGCTACAAGCCGAGCTTCGGGATCGTCCCTCGCGACGGCGTCATGACCTTCAGCGAATCCCTCGACACGGTCGGCGGTTTCGGGACCACGGTCGCCGACGCCGCCCGGCTGGTCGGGGTCATGGCCAACCGGAGTCTGAACCCGCGGCCGGTTGCTCGGCCTCGACTCGCCGTCGCCGTGACTCCGGAGTGGTCAGAGACAGAGCCCGGTGTCACCGAGTTGTTCGAGGCGTGGATGGCGGAGCTCGAATCCCGCGGCGCGCTGATCGAGCGGCCCAAGCTCCCGCCGGGGCTTGCGGAGTCGGTTGCGGTGCATCGGGTGATCATGGCCGAGGAGGCCTACCGGAGTCTCGGCCAACAGGTCTCTCACAACCCCGATGTGGTAAGTGCGCGCCTCCGCAGCCTGCTCGACGAAGGGGCCTCCATCGCACCTGAGTGGTACCGGGAGGCGATAGCCGAACGCGACCGGCTGGTGGACGATTTCACACGCTGGGCCATCCCCTATGACGCGCTGCTCACCTTGCCGGCACTGGGCGAAGCGCCGGGCGCCGAGACCACCGGCGATCCCCGCCTCTGCACCCGCTGGACGCTGGTCGGAGCACCCGCTGTCTGCATTCCCGGCGGTCGGGGCCCAAATGGCCTTCCGCTTGGGCTGCAGATCATCGGTGCACCGCAGACCGACGAGCTGGTGCTGGGTGTGGCGGCCTGGGCGGAGGCAGCGCTCCAACAAGGCTGATCCACCGCTTACTGGATTCCCGGCCCAGTACGGATTCGTATTCGGTACGTTGACAGTTCTCTCGGGCACGCGGTACTTCCTCAGACATGGCGCACGAGCGGCTGGAAGCCGGCCGCGTGCTCGAACGGATGGCCCAGGCGATGGCGGCCAATTGTGAGACGGTCCTCGACGGTGGGGGTCCATTTCTGCCCTCACTCATGGTCTGGTATGAGGGCGAGGACCTGGGACGCCCGGGCGCTGTGATCGTCTTCGAGCCGCCTGGCGAAGCGTCTGCGCGGCGGGGAGATGCGCTGCGCATGGCACGAGAGCGGCTCGAGAGCTTCACTCGAGAGGCGGTTGCATGGGCGCTCGCCTACGAGGGGTTCGTCAGCGGCGACGGCGACAGCTCGGCCGCGCTCATGATCGAGACGCGGCTCCGCCACCCCAGCGCCGAAGCCACGCTGATCCGGCGCTTCCGCCCCCGGTCGGTGGCCCAGAGGTTCGCCTGGACTGGCGAGGTAACCCGGCTCTAACGGCATCCAGGGCTTCCTCGCGCAAACCCGTTGGCGGAACTTCAATCGGGCAACTGGGAGCGCTTGCCATCAGGCGGCCACCAATTCATCGCACCTTCTTTACGAGCTTCGAAAATTCCAGGCATTTGATGGGCGCATACAAGCCACGCGATAGACGTTCTACTCACCAGGAGACTGAGATGCTTCCCAACGCCAAGCAGGTCAGCAACCGGAAACCGAAGCCGATCAGCCGGCGCCAGGATGAGGTCCTCGACCTCCACTCGCAGCTCGAGGATCTCCTCAACCAGGTCTGGCGGTGCGAGGACGAGTGGCGCTTCGACGACCGTCTCGACCTCGCCCGCCAGCAGATTCGCTAAACGGAGGTTGCTACCGGCTTCGGGGCCCGGGCGAAGGTAAGCCTTCCGCCTTGGGCATCGACTTCGACCGTATCTCCTTCCTTGAAGTCTCCCTGCAGGATCCGCATCGCCAGTTCGTCCTGAACCAGCTTCTGGATGGTCCGCTTCAAGGGTCGCGCTCCGTAGACGGGGTCCCAGCCGCGCTCCGCAATCAGCTCCTGCGCGGCGGGCGTCACCGTGAGGCCGATCCGACGTTCGCCCAGCCGAGCCTTCAGACGAGCCAGCTGGATGTCGACGATCGCTTTGAGCTCGTCGCGGCTCAGCTGCTGGAAGACGATCACCTCGTCGACCCGGTTCAGGAACTCAGGCCGGAAGTTCTGCTGGAGCACGCCCATGACCGCTTCCCGAACGTCCTCGAACGGCCGGTTCGCCATGTCCATGATCAGCTGGCTACCGAGGTTGGAGGTCATGATCAGCACGCAGTTCCGGAAATCGACCGTGCGGCCCTGACCGTCGGTCAAGCGGCCGTCGTCAAGGATCTGCAGGAAGACGTTGAAGACGTCTGAATGCGCCTTTTCGACCTCGTCGAAGAGCACGACTGAGTAGGGCCGGCGGCGGACGGCTTCGGTCAGCTGGCCGCCCTCGTCGTAGCCGACGTATCCCGGAGGCGCACCGATCAGCCGGGCGACCGAGTGCTTCTCACCGTACTCCGACATGTCGATCCGGATCAGCGCCTGCTCATCGTCGAACAGGAACTCGGCCAGCGCCCGAGCGAGCTCGGTCTTGCCGACTCCCGTCGGTCCCAGAAAGATGAAGGAACCGACCGGCCGGTTCGGGTCTGAGAGGCCACTTCGTGAACGGCGAACAGCGTTGGCCACCGCCTCCACAGCCTCGTCCTGCCCGATCACGCGCTCATGCAGCCGCCGCTCCATCTGGAGCAGCTTCTGGATCTCACCCTCCATCATCCGGCTGACCGGCACACCGGTCCAGCGGCTGACGATCTCGGCGATGTCCTCCTCGTCGACCTCCTCTTTGAGGAGCGCGCCACCCGACCCCTGCAGCTCGTCGAGCTGCAGGTTCGCCTGCTCCAGCTCCTTCTCGAGCTGGACTACCTCGCCGTAGCGCAGACGCGCGGCCTTCTCGAAGTCCGCCGCTCGCTCTGCCCGCTCGGCATCGTGGCGAACCTCTTCAATCTTTTCGCGCAGTTCCCGAATGCGGGCGATCACCTGCTTTTCGCGGTCCCAGCGCGCGCGGAGCGCGTTGCGCTGCTCGTTGAGCGCGGCCAGCTGCTGCTCCAAAGCCGACAGCCGCTCCCGCGAGGCAGCGTCATTCTCCTTCTGGAGAGCCGCGCGCTCGATCTCGAGCTGACGGATCTGGCGCTCCAGCTCGTCCAGCTCGGCGGGCAGCGAGTCGATCTCCGTGCGCAGACGTGCCGCCGCCTCATCGACGAGGTCGATCGCCTTGTCGGGCAGGAAGCGGTCGGTGATGTAGCGGTGCGAGAGCATGGCCGCCGCCAGCAGCGCCGAGTCCTTGATCCGCACGCCGTGGTGCACCTCGTAACGCTCGCGCAGACCGCGCAGGATCGAAATCGTGTCCTCGACCGTGGGCTGGTCCACGTAGACCGGCTGGAACCGGCGCTCGAGCGCGGCGTCCTTCTCTATGTGCTTGCGGTACTCGTCGAGTGTGGTCGCGCCGATCGCGCGCAGCTCGCCGCGAGCCAGGGCCGGCTTGAGCAGGTTGGCGGCGTCCATGGCGCCCTCAGCAGCGCCGGCTCCTACGAGCGTGTGCAGCTCGTCGATAAAGAGGACGACCTGG
This sequence comes from uncultured Actinomycetes bacterium, assembly GCA_964529765.1. GTDB lineage: Bacteria > Chloroflexota > Dormibacteria > Dormibacterales > Dormibacteraceae > CAZHAC01. The sequence goes on along the minus strand of CAZHAC010000030.1, from coordinate 6,968 downwards.
CCCTCGGCGTCCTGAACGTCTTTGAGGACGGCCTTCAGGCGATCCTCGAACTCGCCCCGGTACTTCGCTCCCGCGATCAACGAACCAAGATCGAGAGTGACGACGCGCTTGTTCTTCAGTCCTTCGGGCACATCGCCGGCCGCGATGCGCTGGGCCAGACCCTCGGCGATCGCCGTCTTGCCGACGCCCGGCTCACCGATCAGGACCGGGTTGTTCTTCGTGCGCCGCGACAGCACCTGGATGACTCGCCGAATCTCCTCGTCGCGCCCGATCACCGGGTCGAGCTTGCCTTCGACCGCCAACCGGGTCAGGTCGCGACCGTAGCGCTCGAGAGCCTGGTACTTCGATTCCGGGTCCTGGTCGACGACGCGCCGGTTGCCGCGCACCTTCTTGAGCGCATCGAGCAGGGAGTCCCGGGTTACGCTGTTTGACTTCAGCGCCGGCCGCTCGGCCAGCGCCAGCAGCAGGTGCTCGGTCGAGATGTACTCGTCCTTGAGCTTGTCCGCCTCCTGCTCAGCGGCGTCCAGCAGCCTGGCCAGCTCGTTGGACACATATGGCTGCCCGCCGCTCACGCGGGGCAAGCGCTCGACCGTTGAGGTGACCGCGGGCTCGATTGCGGTCGGGGATGCTCCTGCAGCCTCCAACAGTGAGCGGGCGATGCCCTCGTTTTGATTCAGCAGTGCGAGCAGCAGGTGTTCAGGCTCGATCGCCTGCTGTCCGCGGTCCTGGGCTTGCTGCGCCGCCTCCTGGAGCGCGGTTTGTGCCTTTTCCGTGAACTTGTCCAAACGCATGTCGAGTTTTGTTTACCCGGCGCCCGAAAGAGGCAAACTGCCTTTGAGTGCCCGAACTGCCCGAACTCGAAGCGCTGCGCTTGACGCTCGGCCCGCGCCTGGATGGCGCCATTGTCACCGGCTGCGAGGTGGAACCGCGCAAGGCCCACCTGCTTCGCTATCCCGTCCAGAACTTCGAGGCGGAGGTGCCTTACCGGCGCATCACGTCGGTCTGGCGGCGGGGCAAGCACCTGTGCTTCGACCTCGAGCTCGTACGCGGCGGTGACATTAAGTCGCTGATCGTCAACCCGATGCTGGGCGGCCGCTTCCAGCTGGCGGACGCCGAGGAGAAGCGGCCGGGGCAGCTCGTGTTCACTCTGCGTTTGGAAGGCGGCCGCGAGCTCCGCTACTTCGACATGCGCGACATGGGCCGGATCTACTGGACGGCCGATCCGGCTGGGGACGTGCCCGCCTGGCGCGAGATGGGCCCCGAGGCCGACCAGGTGAGCGGGATGGGGATCGTCGACTTCGGGCGCCGGCTCCGGCGCTATCGGGACGAGTTGAAGGACCTGCTTCGCAACCAGGCCTTCCTGGCCGGGGTCGGCAACGCTTACTCGGATGAGATCCTCTTCGAGGCTCAGCTGCTGCCCCTGCGCCGCCGGGCTTCGCTCTCAGCGGAGGATGAGGCGCGGCTCTTCGAGGCGATTCCGACCGTTCTCGGCCGGGCGGTTGAGGCGATCCTCGCCAATCCCGACTATGACGAGTCGAAGCAGGATCGGGCGTTCATGAAGGTTCATGCCAAGGGCGGGCGCGACTGCCCGCGCTGCGGGCACCGGATCAGCCAGCTGGGCTCGAACCGGGAGCCGCTGAACTTCTGCCGCGGCTGCCAGCACTGAGATTCAGCCGGGCTGCCGTTGCCGACCTCGCTTCGACTAACCACGGTCTTACCCACCCTTCCGAAAAGCCCGCCCTCCCCAAGGGGGGACCCGCTCAGAGTAGCGGTGATGTCAATAGGCGGCTGTTAAGTCCGCGTTCAGGGACGCTGTCGCCAGCGGTTCGGATTTCCGAAAGTAGGAAAGGTCCGATGCCGGCGGCGCGTCCAAAAACCGGTCGAAGTACGCCGGCTCAACGGGCCTGAGGCAGCGTGAGGGTGAAGGTGCTGCCGCGGCCGAACTCGCTTTCGACGCTCACTGAGCCCCGCATCGCCTCTGCCAGCCGGCGGCTGACCGAAAGTCCGATGCCGGCCCCCTCGTAGCTCCGGTTGCGCTCGTGGTCGAGCTGCGTGAAGTCGCGGAAGATCTCCTCCTGCCGGTCCTGCGGGATGCCGATGCCGGTGTCGCTCACGCGGACGACCACCTCGGCCCCCATCCGCTCACCGCTTATCCGAATGGAGCCCGCATGCGGAGTGAACTTGAGGGCGTTGCTGACCAGGTGGTCGAGGATCTGGCCCGTCCGCACCCGGTCGGCATGCGCGAGCAGGCCGTCGGGCACCTCAAGGGCGATCTCGATCGAGGTCCCTACCGATCGAGCGCGCAGGCGCTGCAGCGCTTCCTGGCAACAGGCGGCGACGTCGAAGTCCTCCGTCTCCAGGACCAGCTCGCCGGCGCCGAGGCGGGAGAGGTCGAGCAGGTCGTCAATCATCGCCAGCAGGTGGTGCCCGCTGGCCAGCACGTGATGGAGGTAGCGCCGCTGGCGGTCGCTCAGAGGTCCCGTCTCCTCGCGCTCGAGAAGCTGACCGAAGCCAAGGATGGAATTGAGCGGCGTGCGGAGCTCGTGCGTGATCGCACCCATGAAGCGAGACTTGGCCTCGCTCTCGCGGCTGGCGCTGTCGGCCCGGTCGCGTTCGCTAAGGTCGCGCAGCGCCACGCTGAGGACGCGCCGCCCCCCCTGCACGAAGCTCGTCATCGAGACCTCGACCGGAAACTCCTCCCCATCCGCTCGCCGCGCGACGCCGGTCAGCCCTCGCCGGTCCACGCTCTTTGCGGGATTGGCGAGGAAGCGAGCCCGCAGCAGGCGGTTGGCCTCGCGATCCCGCTCCGACATCAGGTCCTCGAACTGGCGGCCGAGCATCGCCTGGCGCGGCGTGCGGAACATGTCCTCGGCAGCGGCGTTGAATTCCGCGATGGCGCCCTTGGCGTCGACGGCAACGAGCGCGTCGAGGGCGCTGTCGAAGATCGCGCGCATCCGTTCCTCGGCCTCGCGGCTCGCAATCTCTGCCCGCCGCCGCGCCGTCACGTCGGTCAGGGTGAGCAGTACATTGAGTTGCTTTCCGTCCCCTACGAGGCGGCGCGCGTTCGCCACCACGTCCGCGAAAGAGCGATCCGGCCGGAGCACGCGGCATGCCAGCTGGACGATCGGCTCACCACCCGCGACCATCACCTCCAGCATCGCGTCCGCTTCGCGCCAGGGCCGTCCGTCCTCACGCAAGAAGCGGATGCGCGCGCTGCGGCGGTCGCGGCCAACCAGCTGCCGGCGGGGACGGCCAAGTATTCGCTCGGCGGCGCGATTGACGTCGAGGACCGTCAGGGCCGAGTCGAAGAGGACTATCCCCTCGCCGACCGCCTCCATGATGGTGTCCACACTGCCACGCGGGTGGTGAACACCGAGATCGTCCGCACCGACCGCGATGCCCGCGACCATTTCGTGGATCTAGGTTCGGAGCCTGCGGGGTCCGCGAGCAGTCGCGGGAGCGTCAGAGCGTGGGCATGGCTCAGGCATTCCGCGGACCCGCCAGGGTCAGTTAAGTTGCCCATCGGTGGACGAACGGCTGCTTCGCCTGACGGAGCAAACACCCGGTTTTCTGCCCGCCGCCGAGGGACTGGCCCTGCACAGGGCGGCGGTCACGGCGGGCTCTCTCGGACCGCTGCTCGAGATCGGGTCCTACTGCGGGCTGTCGGCGCTCTACCTGGGCAGCGCGGCTCGGGCCGTGGGGAGCGTCCTCTTCAGCATCGATCACCATCGAGGCTCGGAAGAGCACCAGCCCGGCGAGGCGTATCACGACCCCCAACTGATCGACGCGGTCGGCCGCGTGGACACTCTCCCGGCGTTCCGGCGAACCATTGAACGGGCTCAGCTCGAGCAGTGGGTGGTGCCGGTCGTAGCCGCCTCAGCGGTTGTCGCGCGGCACTGGCGAACCCCGCTCGGCCTGGTCTTCATCGACGGCGGCCACAGCCAGGACTCGGCCGACGCTGACTATGCCGGCTGGGCAGGGCACCTGGCACCCGGTGGCGTCCTGGCCATCCACGACGTCTTCCCGAATCCGGACGATGGCGGCCGTCCGCCTTACGTCATCTACGAGCGTGCGCTCGCCGATGGCTTTGTCGAACAGGCGGTCGAGGGCTCGCTGCGGCTGCTCAGGCGACCGGCTCGAGGTCGCTCTCGTCGGCCTCAGAGGATCCCCTGAAGAGGCGCGACGAAGGCCCCTCGCCGAAGAGCACGTCGGCGGCCAGCACAACCGCGCCTGATGTCCAGGTCGGGCGTTCGGCCGGCCACAGCTCGCCTTCTGGAAAGGTGACGCCGGTCCAGTAGGCACCGCTGACGTCGCGCAGGCGGTGAAGCCAGCCGAAGACCTCGACCGCTTCCGCGCGCAAGCCGGCGGCATCGAGCGCGATTACCAACTCGGCCGTCTCCGCTGCAGTGACCCAGGGCCGGTCGGCCACGCAGCGGCAGCCGAGGCCGACCACGACGAAGTCATCCCAGCGCTCGAGCAGGCGGCGCCGGGCCGCCTCGCCAGTGAGGGCGCCGCCGAGGACCGGGTAGTACCAGTCCATCGCCCAGCGCGCCTTGTCCTCAAACGCGTACGGCCTGGTCCGGATGGCATCGCCAAGCCGGTCCAGCGCCCGCTCCCACCCAGGGCGGCGATAACCCAGGTGGCCGGCCAGCGCAAGCGCGCAGCGGACGCTCAGGTGAATACAAGAAGAGCCGGTCAGGAGCGCTCCCGGCCACGGGCGGCCTGCCGGGTCACGCGCCCAGTAGATCTCGCCACCCGGGGCTTGCAGAGCGAGCGCGAACTCGACGCCGCGCTCGAGGCAAACCCACATCTCCTCGACCAGCGTCGAGTCGCCGGTCGCCAGCAGATGGTGATAAAGCCCCGTGGCCAGATAGGCGGCAAAGTTGGCGTCTCCGGTGGCGTCTTCGACGCGCCCGCGGCACATCGCCGAGGGCCAGGAGCCGTCGCGCCTCTGGGTTGCTGCCATCCATAGATATGCGCGCTCGGCCTCGCGCCGGCAACCGGCGGCGGACAGGGCCATTGCCGCCTCGACGTGATCCCAAGGATCGCAGCGGCCATTCGGCTCGTAGGGGATGCACCCACTCGGCTCCATCACGGCCGCGATCGCGCGGGCCGTCGCCAGCGCGTCGAAGCGATCAGACGGCATTTGCACCGTAGACGACGACGCTCTTGCCGAGCACCGGGTTGAGCGCGCGCTCGCTGAGGCTCATCACGGCTGGGCGGGAGGTGATGTCCCAAACCAGCAGCGAGTGGTAGAGCCGCGCGAGCACGTGCTCGTCCCGCCGAACGCCAACCGCGCACTTGAGCCACCAGTAGGGTGCGTGCAGCGCGTGCGCGTGATGGCCGCCCGTGATCGCGATTCCGGCCGCCCTCAGCTTGGCGCGAAGCTCGGATGCCCGGTAGATGCGAACGTGACCTCCCGGATTGGTGTGGTACTCCTCGGAGAGCAGCCAGCAAACCCGCTCCGGGAACCAGCGCGGGACGGTGACGGCGAGCGTGCCCCCCGGCCGGAGGACGCGCTGCACCTCCCGGATCGCAGCGACGTCATCAGGTATGTGCTCGAGCACCTCGGAGACGATGACGCGGTCGAAAGCCCCATCAGGAAAAGGCAGCCGGAGTGCGTCACCCTGGACAGCCAGGCCGGCGGCGGCCGGCGGAGCCTCTCCAGCCGCGGCGATCGCGGCCATCCAGTCGCGCGCCTGCAGAAGGTCTTCCCGACCCAGGTCGAGGGCCACCACCCGGGCGCCCCGCCGGAGGGCTTCAAAGGCGTGGCGGCCGGTTCCGCAGCCGAGATCCAGCAGGCGGTCGCCCGGGCGGACCCCGAGGCGGTCGTAGTCGACCGTCAGCAACCGAGGGCCGCCCAGTACTGCTCGACCGTTCGCTCGGCCGCGCGATCCCAGCTGAAACACGCGCGCACCCGCTCGCGACCGGCCTGGCCGAGCCGGCGCCGGAGGGCGGCATCGTTGAGGGCGCGCTCGATGGCGGCGGCCAGGGCCGGGGCGTCTCCAGGGGGCACCAAAAACCCGGCTTCGCCGTTGCGGCCGACGACTTCGGGCAGCGCGCCCGCGCTCGTCGCGACCAGCGGTACAGCGCAGGCCATCGCCTCCACGGCGGGCAGCGAAAAGCCTTCGTACAGCGAGGGAACCACGGCCAGCTCCGCCTCGCCGTAAAGGCGCACCAATTCCGATTCCTCGATGCCTCCGACGAAACGCACGCAGCCGGCGAGGCCGAAGCGGTCAAGGGTGGCGGCGACACTGCCGTTCTTCCGTGGGCGGCCGACCACGACCAGCTCGATCGGGCGCCGGGCGCGGACTCGGGCGACCGCCTCCAGCAGCGGGACCAGCCCCTTCAGCGGAACGTCGGCGCTGGCCGTCGTGACTATCCGGCCGGGAATGCGGGGGAGGCTCTCGAGGGGCCGGAAAGTATCCGGGTCGACCCCGTTGGGCACCACCGCAATCCGTTCGCGAGCGACCCGCATCTCGGTCACGATCTCGTCGCGGGCGCTGTCCGAGACCGTGATGATCCGCCGCAGCCGGCGAGCCACTCGGCCCTGCATCTTCACGAAGCCGTACCAGCGCCGGATCGCGACCCGACGCTGCCAGGTGGCCGAGGCCAGCTCGAGGCGACGGTCGATAGCGATCGGGTGGTGGATGGTGGCCACTACCGGGAGGCCCGCGCGTTCGACCGCCAGCAGTCCATAGCCCAGACACTGGTTGTCGTGGACGACATCGAACTGCGAGCGGCGGCGGAGCAGTTCGCGCCAGGCGCGGAGACTGAAAGTGAGTGGCTCCGGAAAGCCGCCGAGGCACATGATTCCGAATTCGAGGCCATCGATCGCGTCCCGCGGGCTGCGCGAACGCCGGAATGGGGCTTCCGGACGGTAGAGATCGAGGCTGTCCAGGCGCGTCATGCTCGCCGGCGGATCGAGGTCTGGATAGGGCGGCCCGGCCAGCACCTCGACCTCGTGG
>CAZHAC010000029.1:0-18821 GCA_964529765.1 uncultured Actinomycetes bacterium | reverse complement strand
GGCTCATGTTGACGTTCTCGTTCATCGGGTAGCGCCCGGGCTCGCGAATCTCGTAGGCGGCGTCGAGGAAGGGTCCCGCCTCCATCTCGACCACCGTGTAACGGCCCTGGTAGTAGAACTCGAGGTAGTCGCGGTTCTGGAGAAAGGTGCCGCGCACGGTGACCGCCCGCTGGTTGTCGAGCGCTGAGCCGAAGACCAGGTGGGGCTGCACGTCGGCGGCGCTGAAGCAGTTGTCGAGCCAGTACGTGTTGTTGGCGTGCTCGTTGTAAACCACGTTCGAGATCATCACGTCGCCGACGTCGGCGTTGAGAGTTGCCGCCTTGCCCATCACGTAAACGCCATGCACCCAGGGCACCTTCTCGGCGACCTGGCGGAGCAGGTGGTAGGCGGTCAACCCGAGCGGGTAGTCGATGTTGATGATGGCCGCGGTCGAGGCCTTGAGCGCCAGCGGATCGATGCGACCGACACGGGGGTCGAAGCAGCTGGGGTCGAGATCGGAGATCTTGAAGATCTGGGCCGCCGAGTCGACGCCGTAGATGCTCGGGGCGACGTGCCGGATCCCCGCCACGCGCTCCATCTCGGCCCGCCGGGCATGGAGTGCCTGGCGATCGGGGTGGCGATCGAACATGACCCGGGCTGCGTAGTAAAGCCAGTTGTCGCGGGAGGCGGGGCTGACGCCGGACTCCATGCGCCGCCACTCGTCCCACGTCTCGGGGTCGGCCCGCGGAATGAAGTCCATCAACTCCTTCTCGAACCGGCGCGCGATCCCGCTGAGGACGTTGACCAGGCTGTGCACGTTCGAGGAGACGAAATAGATCGGCGCCTCGGCGAGGTCCATGTCGTCGAGCTCGGCCTGGATTGGCAGCCACCAGCGGCCGGCCGCCCGCGCGTAGCCGACGTGCGAGCCGCCGACCATGCGCAGGGTCAGGCGGAGAGTCCGGCTCTTGATGGCGGCTAGCGTGGCTTCGAAGTCCGGCTCCCAGGCTTCGCGCAGGCGGTGCCAGTCCTCCTCGGTGGCCTGGGCCGCCTCACGCGCTTCGTCCAGCGGGCGGTCCTGGAGCGCCAGGTGCAGCTTGTTCCACTCGATCTGGAACGCGACCAGGGTTGGCACGAGGTCGTCGATGTCGGACGGTGACGAGATCAGGACCGCGAGCGTCTCGACGCCGTCGTAGTACCAGCGCCGGCGCCGGGCGGGTGCCTTGACCGGCTCCCAGCCCACGATGTCGGCGCCGAAAGTCGCGCGGAAGCCGTGCGGGCTCTGTCCGAGCACGACGCGGCGGCAGCGGGTGATCACCGAAGGCAGGCGCCGCACCGAGTAGATGAGCGCCCCCATGTCGATCCGGGGCTCGGCGGCCAGCGGGTGGAGCGCGGAACCCATCGCGATGTGGACGTGATCGAGCGAGTCGAGCCGGATCTCCCCCGAGCTCTGGAGCATGGTCGAGTACGTGCGGACGTACAGCTCGACCGCATGCCGGCCGCTCCAACCAGCGACTGCCGGTGGCTGCTCCACGGCTAGAAAGTCTAGGGATAGCCCTAAACGCGGAGGGAACCAAGGTTCCCTTAAGCGAAGGGGGGAGCACCCCCCTTCGGGCAGCCGGGCAAAGCCCGTCCGCCCTACCCCTCCGCGCTCGCCCGCCCTCCTTTTGTCGGCGTTGCAGCGCTGGTGCGCGCCTGGCAGACAGGACTCACACGGGCCAGCAAAGCCGGCCCTTACAGCAGCGTCTGAGCTAATCGGTACTTACAAAAGCTTTACCGCGGGTTGTCGAGCGACCGAGAACCGGAAAGCAAGAATGGACGCCATGCGAAACCTCGGCATCTTCAAGATCGCCCTCGCCTCGACGGGCGCGTTGCTGGTCGCGGGCGTGGCGCTGGTCATCACCGCTTCCGCCGCCGGGCTGCCGGCAGGCCTGGTCGCGGCTGCCTCGCCTTCGCCGAAGCCCGCCGAATCCCCCGACGCCGCTCGGGCTCAGTACTGCCAGACATTCGTCAACAACTTCGCAGCCGCCCTCGGCAAGAAGCCGGCCGACGTCCAGGCCGCGGCTCAGAAAGCGTTCGGGCAAACCCTCGACCAGGCCGTGAAGGACGGCAAGCTCACCCAGGCCCAGGCCGACCAGATGAAGCAGAAGGCGGCATCGGGGTCGCTTTGCTCCGGTATGCCGTTGGGACGCCTGGGCGAACAGCGCGCGGGTGGCCACGCCCCGGGCGGGCTCGGCGCCGGCATGTTCCTGGGCGACGCCGCCAAGGCCCTGGGCATGAACCAGCCGGACCTCCAGGCCGCGCTCAAGAACGGCCAGACGCTGCAGCAGATCGCCGCCTCCAAGGGTATGAACGAGCAGCAGTTCCGGGATGCCTTCAGCGCCCAGGTGAAGAACGACCTGGACGCGAAGGTCAAGGCAGGGACCGTGACTCAGGCCCAGGAAGACGCGATCCTAAACCGCTTGAAGACGGCTCCGCTCCCGTTCTGGAACAGGGCTCCGTCAGCCCATCGAGCTAACCCCACGCCGGCGCCGAGCCCGACCACCAGCTGACGTTCTTTCCTCCGTCGCGCCGCTCCGGACCCGCCCTCCGGACGGCCAGCCAGGGGCGGGGCCTTTAGGTCCCGCCCTTTGTTACTCCTCGGGCGGGGGACCGCCCAGGCGACGCATGAGCTCTTCGAGAAGGCGCTGGGTCTCTGGGTCCTGCATCACCCGCTGCTGCATCGCCTCGGCGGCGCGCCGCACCTCAGGGTCGTCCATCAGGCGCTCGGCCATCGCCTCGAACTGCGACGTCATGTCCTTCATCGCCGCCTCCTGGGCGACCTGCATGAGGATCGGCTGCGATGCCGCCGCAGCCACCGCCTCGACCTGCTGGCGCACCATCTCGACGCCCTTGCAGCCCAGGCATTCGCCCTGCATTCCGCAGTGGCAGAGCTGGCGCCGCAGCCGGTCGAGGGAGACGTGGATTTCGGACAGATCGACCGGCCCAGGCACAGCCCGAGTGTATTCCCGGCTGCCGCGAAGGCGGTTCCTATTGGCGCATAGGTCTGTCCACGTCCGGCGCAACTGATATTTAGATTCACGTCGCGCGTAGGCCCGGCTACGCCCGGCCGGTTGAGTCCGTGGTCCAGACGTTGGAGACGGTGCGCCGAGTTCGGAGGGTGGTCCGGGAGGGAACCATCCGGGTTCCCTCCCGCCATTTAATGGGAAGCTGGCTCGTACGAGGCTGTCTCGGAGTCCTTCCGCGCCGCCCGGTACAGCTCGGCGATCTGGTCCGCGTAGCGTTCGGTCACCACCCGCCGCTTCACCTTCAGCGTTGGGGTCAGCTCGCCCGACGACTCGCTGAAGTCCTCGGGAACAAGGTGGAAGTACTTGATCGACTCCCAGCTGCCCAGAGTGGCGTTGACGGCGTCGACACGCTTCTTCATGTAGTCGCGGACCTGCGGGTCGGCGACCATCTCGGACGCCGGACCTGACAGCTTGAGGACCAGCCGCAGGTGTTCCCAGTTGGGCACGATCAGGGCCACGCAGTACGGGCGCTCGTCGCCCACCACGACCGCCCGCTCGATGCCCGGGTCCTCCTGGAGCCGCGCCTCGATCGGCTGCGGCGCGACGTACTTGCCGCCCGCCGTCTTGATCAGGTCCTTCTTGCGGTCGGTGATGGTCAGGAAGCCTTCCGCATCGAGCTCGCCGACATCGCCGGTTCGCAGCCAGCCGTCGGCGTCCAGGACCTCTTCGGTGGCGCTCTGATTGCGGAAGTAGCCCTGCATGTTGCCCGGCCCCCGAACCAGGATCTCCCCGTCGTCGGCGATGCGAATCTCGACCCCCGGAAGGGCTTTGCCGACGGTGCCGTAGCGGTGAGCGGTTTCGGTGTTGCTGGTGGCGCCGGAGGTCGTCTCGGTCATGCCCCAGCCCTGCAGGATCTTGATGCCGATCGCCCAGAAGAAGGCCTCGACATCCCTGGCCAGCGGCGCCCCGCCCGACACGAAGAAGCGCAGCCGGCCACCGGTGAGAGCGAGCCGCAGCTTGGAAAGCACGAGCCGGTCGGCCAGCCCGTAGGCGAACGCCCGCCGGCCTTCGGCCCGCCGCCGGCCGGTTTTGACCGCCCAGTTGAAGAGCAGGCGCCGGTATCCGGGCGCAGTTGCCACCTGCTCGTTGACGCGGTCGAACATCTTCTCGTAGACGCGCGGGACCGAGACCATGATCGTCGGCCGGACATCGCGCAGGTCCTCGACCAGGTGATCGATGCCGCGCGATTCATACGCCTTGAGCCCCGACATCATTCCCACGAACAGGCCGTTCTCGCGTTCGAGCACGTGGGAGAGGGGGAGAAACGAGAGGCCGACGTCCTCCTCTCCGATCGAGAAAGCCTGGAGGCACGAGCGCGCCATGTCGACCATGTTCCGGTGCAGCAGGACGACACCCTTCGGGTCTCCCGTTGTGCCTGAGGTGTAGATGATGGTTGCCAGGTCCTCGGGGCCGATCGCGGCCAGGCGCCGCTCGACCTCCGGCAGCTGGGCTTCCGGAAACGCGCCCTCCTCCCAATCGGCCAGCTCCCTGTCCATCCGGAGAACACAGCGGAGGTCGCCGCCCGGCGGCAGCTTATTGGCCATCTGTTCGTCAGCGGCGATGACCGCCACCGCCTGGCTGTCGGCTGCGATCCTCTGAGCCGTCGCCGGTATCGTGCTCGGGTAGATCGGCACCGTGACCGCGCCCGCGGCCTGGATCCCGAAGTCGGAGTAAACCCATTCCAGCCGGTTCGGCGAGAGCAGGAGCACACGGTCGCCCGGGCGGACGCCGATCTCGACCAGGTGGCAGGCGACGCGCAGGGCGAGGTCTCGCATGCGGTCCCAGCTGACAGGCACCCAACCGCCCGCCTTCCAGTGGTGAAAGATCGGACGGCTGCCGAGCCGTTCGGCCTGGCGAAGGAAGGCGCCGACCGTGGTCCGGTCGTTGACCGAAGCTATCTCCACGCTTTCGGCATTATGGGCGGCCGGCCACTGAATCGTCCCTTCCGGCGGGGCGGTGCCGTAAGGCCTGGCTTCGGCAGGCCGTGTGAGTGGCCGGCGCTACTTGAGCGTATAGCTCATCGCGCCGGGCAGCACGAAGTAGTAGAAGAGGGCGATCAGGATCAGGTAGCCGAGGAGGATGAGCGTCCAGCCCATGTTGTGCCGGATCGCGGCGCCCTCGTTGCGGACATAGCTCGTCGTCGAGACGCCGACGCTCGTCGTCTGCGGCGCCACCGGCTTCCCGACCTCGGCGCCCACCGAGTTCAGCGAGGGCAGCAGTAGGAGCGGCGCGCCCAGCAGCCGCCCGACGGCGAGCTGGAAGGCTCCGAAGAGGGTGTTGGTCGAGGTGTTGCTGCCGGAGAGCGCGACTCCGATCCAGCCCAGGATCGGCGCCAGGACGATGAAGATGAGGCCCAGCTTCGAGAATCCGAAGGCCATTGAGTTCGACATCCCCGAGTAGATGAAGACGTAGGCGAGCCCGAAGATGAACAAACCGACGAGCAGCGCCCCCCACATCTGCTGGAAGGTCTTGCGGAAGACTTGCCCGAGCGTTGCCGCACTCGGCCGGATGGCGAGCGTGATCAGAATCCAGGACGCGAGGATCGCGGTGCCGGCGATGAACGGCGTCCACATGAAGGTGGTCAGGGACGTCTTCCCAGTCAGCGAGGAGAGGGCGGTGACACTCGCTTTAAAGGGCGCGTACTTGGGCAGATTGGACCAGGGGCCGGTCCAGAGGACGACAACCAGGATCAGGATCAAGAACGGCAGAAGCGCGAAGAAGATCTCGCCGGGCGTCATCGTCCGCGCCTGCGGCGTCGAACCGCCGGTTACCGGCCGAAACTGGCCGCCGGGTGCGGCGGTGGGCTCGAGTTCCACGCCTCCGTATCCCAGCGTCGTCTTTGGACGCCAGACCTTGAGCAGGAGCAGCAGGGCGGCGAAGCAAACCAGCGATCCGATCACATCGGGCAGGTAAGGACCGAGAAACTGCGAGGTCGGGTACTGACCGATCACGTAGGCCGCGAAGCCCACGACGGCGAGCGGCCAACCGTCCTTGAGCCCTTTCCAGCCGCTGACGAGGTAGATGAGCACGAACGGAGGCAGGATCGCGAGGATGGCGACGATCCGGCCGACGGAGCCCGACAGGGTGAGCAGGGGGATCTGGGTCACCGTGGCCAGCGCGATGATGGGGGCGCCCAAGGCGCCATAGGAGACAGGAGCATTGTTGGCGATCGCCGCCACCCGGATGGCGTCGAGCTCGGCGACGCCGAAAGCGATCAGCATCGGCGCCACCACCGCCCACGGATAGCCGAACCCGACAAGACCCTCGAGGAGGGCGCCGAAAGCCCAGGCGAGCAGGATGGTCTGGACCCGGATGTCGGCCGTCGCCTGAGACACCAGCCAAGCCTCGAAGCGCTCGAAGTTCCCCGTCAGCTGGAGCGTATTGAAGATCACGACCCCCCAGAACGTGATCCAGTCGACGTTCCAGACGCCAGTCGCGGCACCGTAGACGTAGGCCTGGACGGAGTCGGGTACCGGCGCCTTCCAAACGAACACGCCGAGCAGGAAGGTGAGGATCGAGCCCATCAGCACCGACAACCAGGCGGTCACCCGGAAGACGGCGAGCATTACGAGCAGGAAGGCGACAGGCACAAGAGCGAGCAGCGTGGACAGGACCAGGTTGCCGACCGGGTCGAGAATCTGATGGTGGACCGCTAGGAAAACCATCTCGTCCCCACTACGTTTGCGCCTATCACGCTCACCGTACAACGCAACATCAAGGGGCGCAAATAAGGGACGACCAGTCGGCGGGTACAGGGGGTCCCACAGCGTTCGCTCTAACCTTCCCTTGTGAAGGTCGGCGTTTTCCTCAAACTGATCGCCCACCAAGAGCGACGGACGAAGCGCGTCGACGAGGTTGTAGCCCTGGCCGTCCGCGCCGAAGAGCTGGGCTACGACTCGGTGTGGGTGATGGATCACATCTTCAGCGACCGGCCGGGGATTCGCGTGCCGGCCCACGATCCCCTCCAGCTCCTGGCCGCGATCGCCGCGCGCACGGAGCGGGTGCAGTTGGGCGCCCTGGTCATCTGCGGCCCCTTCCGGCTGCCCGTCCAGCTGGCTCGGGAATCGGCGACGCTGCAGGAGGCCAGTGGCGGGCGCTACATCTGCGGCCTGGGCGCGGGCTGGAACCAGCCGGAATTCGAAGCGACGCGGATCCCCTTCGATCACCTGGTGTCGCGTCTCGAGCGGCAGGTCGCGGAGTACAAGAGGCTGCTCGAGGAGCCCGGTGTGATGCCGGCCGGCGACCGGCCGCCACTCTGGATCGGCGCCTCCGGCCCGCGCATGCTGCGCCTGGCCGCACGCGAGGCCGACGGCTGGAACCTGGCCTGGGAAGGCGAGAACCCGGCGCGCTGGATCCAGCATGCAGAGGCGCTGCGCGGCGAACTGCGCCAAGCCGGGCGAGACGAGCGGTCGATGACCTTCTCGGCCGGGGTCATGGCCGTGGTCGCCGAGGGCGAGGAGGCCGAACGCTACCGGCAGCTCCAGCCGGAGGTAGCCTGCGCCTGCGGGCCGCCGGAAGTGGTCGCCGAAATCCTGCGTCGGTACGCCGGAGCCGGTTGCGACCACGCGATCCTGAGCCTGTCACCCAACCTCTCGATGGACCTGGATGCGCAGATGCTGGAGCCGATGGCGGACGTGCTTCCGCTGGTCCGATGACGCGCGCTCCCGTCGAGGTCTTCTCGCCGTACATCCACTTCTCGCGCGAGGAGTGGGCGCGGCTGCGCGCCTCGACCCCCCTCACGCTGACCGCCGCCGACCTGCGAACGCTGCGCGGCATCAACGAGCGGATCGACCTCGACGAGGTCGCCGACATCTACCTGCCGCTATCGCGCCTGCTCAACCTGTACGTCCACGCGACCCAGGGTCTCTACCACGCAACCGACATGTTCCTGGGCAAGCCCGCCGCCTCGGTCCCGTATGTGATCGGGGTCGCGGGCAGTGTCGCCGTGGGCAAGAGCACCACCTCGCGCATCCTGCAGGCCCTGCTTTCCCGCTGGCCGAACACGCCGCGCGTCGACCTGGTCACGACCGACGGCTTTCTCTATCCGAACCGCGTCCTCGAGGAGCGCCACCTCATGCTCCGCAAGGGGTTTCCGGAGAGCTTCGACGTGCGCCGGCTGGTCGAGTTCGTCGCCGCCGTCAAGGCGGGCGAGCAGAAGGTGTCGGCGCCCGTCTACTCCCACCTCGTCTACGACATCGTGCCCGGCGGGGTGAAAGTGGTCCGGCGTCCGGACATCCTGATCGTCGAAGGACTCAACGTGCTCCAGGAGGGTGACGGAAGGCTTTTCGTGAGCGACTTCTTCGACTTCACGATCTACGTCGACGCCACTGAGGAGGACGTCAAGCGCTGGTACATAGAGCGATTTCTGACGCTGCGCGAGACGGCCTTCCGGGATCCCAGCTCGTACTTCCGTCGCTATGGCGAGCTGACCGAGGAGCAGGCGGTGGCGACCGCCGAGCACATCTGGGACTCCATCAACGGCGTCAACCTGCGCGAGAACATCCTGCCGACGCGCGAGCGCGCGCGCCTGATCCTGGAGAAGGGCGGCGACCACCAGGTGCGTTCGGTTAGGCTCCGGAAGCTTTGACACGAGCCGATCTCATCCAGCGCTACCGCGAGGGCCCAGACGTCCTCGAGCAAGCGGTCGCCGGGCTCACAGATGACGAGCTCGACCGGCGACCGGGGCCCGGCGAGTGGACGGCCCGCGAAGTCGTGCACCATTGCGCCGACAGCGAGACGATGTCCGCCATCCGGCTCCGCAAGCTGCTGGCCGAGGACGAGCCGCTGATCCAGGGCTATGACGAGGAGGAGTGGGCGCGTCGCCTGCACTACGGGGAGCGGCCGATCGCGCCCTCACTGGCGGCGGTGCGATCGGCGCGCGAGTCGAGCGCGTCGCTCCTGGAAGCCCTGGACGAAGCCGAGTGGGCGCGAACGGGCACGCATTCGGAGAGCGGCCGCTACGGCGTCGGACAGTGGCTCGAGATCTACGCCGCGCACTGCCATGACCACGCGGAGCAGATTCGCCGCGCGGCTAAGGGCTAGCCATATTCGTAGTGGGTGGTAGCGGGCCACCCCACCGCTCCACCCCACGAAATCTTCGATTTCGCGGGGACCCCGGTGATCCCCTCCCCCCTAAAGACGGGGAGGGGCAGTGCGCCGGCAGCTTCGCTACCGGCCTCGAACTTACTGAATCGCCTTGACGGTGAACTCGACAGTGCCCGAAGGCGTGTTCACCGTGACCTTGTCGCCCTGACGCTTCCCGAGCAGCGCGCGCCCTACGGGCGACTCGACGGAAATGCGCCCCGAAGCCGGGTCTGACTCCACCGCACCCACGAGGTGCCAGGTCTCGACCTCGCCCTCAGAGTCCTCGACCTCGATAGTCGAGCCGGGCTGGGCGCTACCCCCATGGCGCTCCTCGATGATCTGGGCGCGGCCGATCATCTCCTCCAGCTCGTAGATCCGGGCGTCGAGTGACGACGCCTCGTCCTTGGCCTGCTCAAACTCCGGGTTGTCCTCGATGTCGCCTGGTTGCGCCGCCTCACGCATGCGATCGGCCGCGACGCGCCGGCGCGCCTTCGCCTCTTCGAGGTCGCGCTTCAGCTTCTCGTAACCCTCGGCGGTCAGCAGGACGGGTTCGCCTAGATCCATGTCTCGGCCCAATAATAGTCCCCGGTCGGGCGGTTCCCTCCCGCCCGCCCAGGGCCCGATCGGATTCAAAGGAGGCTCCGGCTTGATCGATTACGGCCCCGAAGTGGCACTCATCGTCGTCGACATCCAGAACGACTTCGCCGATCCGCAGGGCTCGCTCTACGTGCATGGAGGTGAGGCCGTGGTACCCGTGGCGAACCGCGAGGTGCGACGCGCGCGGGCGGCGGGATCGCCGGTCTTCTACACGCAGGACTGGCACCCCGAGAGCACACCCCATTTCCAGAAAGACGGCGGAATCTGGCCTGTGCACTGCGTGGCCGGGACCTGGGGCGCCGAGTTCCATCCCGACCTCGACGTCGAGGGTGAGATCATCCAGAAGGGTGCCGACGGCGAGGATGGCTACTCTGGCTTCACGGTCAAAGACGTGGCTTCTGGGGAACTCGAGGCCACGCGGCTGGGCAGCCGGCTGAAGGAGCTCGGGGTGCGGCGCCTGGCCGTGCTCGGGTTGGCCGGTGACTACTGCGTTGGCGATACAGCACTCGACGGCGAACGGCTCGGCTTCGACGTAAGCGTGCTCCCGGAAGGCGTCAGGTTCGTCGAGCTGAACGCGGGCGATACCGAGCGGACCTGGGAAAAGTTGAACGCCGCTGGGGTGCGGGTTGAGTAGCGCCGAGGATCTCAACATGGCCTGCTTCGAGATGTCGAAGGAGGTCGAGGAGCTTGCATTGTCGGTGCCGCAGGCGCGACCGCTGGCGCGGACCCTGCTTAGAGTCGTCGGCCGGGTGCTGATCGATACCGGGCGGGCCGCCGCCTCCCCAGACGAGTGGCCAAACACGGAGGAAATGGCGCTGCAATGGATCGATGAGGCGATCCGGCCGCTGGGATACCGGGTCACACCCGCCGAGGACGGCGGGCGGCCGGAGCTCGGGAAAGAGCTGTAAGCGCTAAAGAGCTGTAACCACCCGCGGTAGTCCCTTGGGACCGTGGCGATCGCAGCTCGCACGGACCCTCAGGTGGGAGTGCTCGATCGGGTACGGCGCACGGTCGCGCTGCTCGAGGAGCGCGGCTACGCGGTTACGCCCGAACACCTTGGGCGCATCTGTTACGGCGGACCAATCGCAGCCGAGTCAGTGCGGGCGGCGGTCGCGAGCGCCGGCAATCTGCACCTCGACCGCGGCCTCGTCGTAACCCCGAGCTTCGCTCCCCGGGCCCTGGCGTGCCGGCGCCGGTCGGTCGCCCACGCCGGCGCTGCCGCAGCCTACCTGCCGGAGGCGATCCGTTTTGCCCGGCGCCTGGTCGCGCTCGCGCCCTTCGTGCTGTGCGTTTCCATAGCCGGCTCGCTCTCTTCCGGCGGCTTCGTCGAGACCGATGACATCGACCTCAACCTGATCGTCGAGAATGGCTACCGCCACCTCGCATACGTCGTGCTCAACCTGCTCGGGGTGGCCGACGCCGTGCAGCGCCGGCGGAAACCGGTCGACGCCTCCACGCAACGCCCGCTGGCGCCTCGCGTCATGACCGCCAATCTCGTGCTCGAGCGCTCTCAGTGCTTTCCGCTGGCGCGGCGCGACGCCCAAATGGCGCTCGAGCTGCTCCAGTCGCAGCCTGTCTTTGGCGCCGCCTTCCTCGGCTCCGTCGTCGCCGCCAACCCCGCCCTCTGCGAACACTTCCCGCAGCTGGCGACGCGCCCGGCGCCGCTCGACCAAAGGGGCTCGGCGCGCCTGCCCGCGTGGGCCTTCCCGCGCTTCCTGGATCCGCCGGCCCGCATTTTCGGAGAGGCCGCCTGGCGCTGGATGATGTGGACCCGCCGGCGCTCCCCGGAAGCGCTCGGCCGGGTGGCCTACGTGCGCGAGACCATGCGGCCCTACGCGCTCTTCGAGCGGCACTCTTGACGGCGCTGCTGATCGCGCTCGCCGCCCTTTCGAGCGCGCTGCTCGCCGTTTACGGCATCAACCTCGTCTACTTGAGCATGCGCGCGCTCCGCCTGCGGCCCAGACCCACCGGCGTTGTGGCCGCTGGATTCGAAGCGAACGTCTGCGTCCAGGTGCCCATCTACAACGAGCGCTACGTGGCCACGCGCGCAATCGAGGCCGTCTGCTCGCTCGATTGGCCTCGTGAGCGGCTCGAGGTCCAGGTTCTGGACGACTCGGACGACGCCACCACGGAAGAGATCGCATTGGCGGTGGAACGCTGGCAGGCGCGCGGCGTTGCGGCGGCTCATGTCCGCCGCGGCACGCGCAGCGGTTTCAAGGCGGGCGCGCTGGCTCACGGGTTCACCGCTACGCAGGCGCCCTTCCTGGCTGTCTTCGATGCCGACTTCGTACCCCCACCCGACTTCCTCCGTCGCGTCATGGCCGGCTTCACCGAGCCCGACATCGGCTGGGTTCAGGCTCGCTGGGGACACCTCAACGAGAGCTACTCGCTGCTCACCCGGCTCCAGGCGTTGATGATCGACTTCCACTTTCTGGTCGAGCAGGCGGTCCGGCCGGCCCTCGGCTATCCGACCAATTTCACCGGCACAGCCGGTGTTTGGCGCCGGGAGGCGATCGCCGGCGGGGGCGGCTGGAGCGCGCGGACGGTGGCCGAAGACCTCGACCTCAGCTACCGGGTCCAGTTCGCCGGCTGGCGTGGGGTCTTCATCGAGGACGTCGTCGCGCCCCAGGAGCTGCCGGTCGCGGCCGCCGCCTATCGCGGCCAGCAGCTGCGCTGGGCGACCGGCACCTTTCAGTGCGCCAGGCTCCTGCTGCCGGCGCTGGTCCGCGCGCCGTTGCCGCTTGCGGCGCGCTTCCAGGGCGCGATCCGCCTCCTCTCCTATTTCGCCCCCCTGCTGATGCTGCTGCAGGTCGCGCTCTATCCGGTGCTCGTCCTGGCGGCGGCACCCCGTGGGGTCCTGCCGCTCGCCCTGGGCGCCAACCTTCTCAGTCTGGCGCCCGCCGCCGGGCTCACAGTGGCGCAGGTCCGGCGCGGCCGCGACTGGTGGCGCCGGCTGCCAGCCGTCCTCGCGTGGTCGCTGCTGGGCGCAGGGACCTCGCTCGCCGTCGTCATAGCCCTCGGTCGGGCATTCCGGCCACAGGCCTTCAACCGGACTCCGAAGTACCGGATCGAGCGCCAGGGACAGGAGTGGCGCGACCGCGATTACGTGGCTGCGGTCGACCCTTATGCGCCGCTCGAGCTGCTGATGGCCCTCACCTGCGTCTGCCTCACCTGCCTGGAGATCCAGGAGGGACGCTGGCTGGTCAGCGTTTACTCGACCCTCTTCGCCGCCGGCTTCACGCTCCTGGGTGGGCTCTCACTCCTGCAGTCGCTGCAGGTGCTGACGCTGCGCCGCCTCGGACGGCGCACGCTGGAGGCCGGCCAACGGGCCGCGCGGACGGCTGGCTCGCTGGCGCCGGCGGCGGCCCTCCTGGTGGTGATCGCGGGATTCGGCGTTGCCTTCGAGGACTCCTACGGCCACTGGCTGATCGCGGCCAACCTGGCCAGCGGTCACGGCCTGCACGACCCGCTGTTCGGGATGGAGGACAGCTGGCTCCCCGCCTATCACGTGCTCGCCGCGGGTGTCCTGCTCGTCTTCGGCCTGCACAGCCTCTGGGCGCTACGCGCCCTGAACATCGTTCTCGGACTGGTGGTGCTGGTGCTCACCGCCCGGCTCGCGGGCAGCACGCGTCGCGGACGGATAACGACCGCTCTCCTGGTGCTCAACCCAGCCTTCCTCCTGACCTTCACGTCAGCCGTGGCCGAGCCGTTGATGACCGCCGGTCTGATGGGGACGGCCGCCGCGCTCCAGGCCGGGCGAGTCAGGGTCGCTGCTCTGCTGGCCGCGGTCGCCTGCCTGGCCGGGACGAAGGCCTGGCTCTGGATCGGCGCCGCCGTCGTGGCCCAGGGGGCGGTGGCGCTGGTCGCCGCCGGCAGGCGCCGGCCCGCCCCGCAGGGGGTGATCCGTTGGGCCGTTCCCGCGCTCGTCGTGCTCGCCCTCCTCCAGCTCGCCTTTTCGCCTGCCGAGCATTCGGTCGCCCGCGCCTCCGTCGAGGTTGCCTCCGCCACCCAGCGCGGAAGCGTCGCTCCAGGGCTGCTCGGCCGCGGCGAGGCCTTCGGGGGGTGGTTCGCCCTGGCCTCGCTGCCGGTGCTGCTGCTGGCCCCGTTAGGGCTGATCCGCGAGATCCGCGCCCGGTCGTCTTCCCTGCTGGCACTGCACATCCCGTCGCTGGCGTACCTGCTCGCCGTCACCGCGCTGGTCGCTCTTGGCACCTACTCAGGGAGCCAGCGCTACTACGTGTTCGCGCTGCCCTCGCTGGCGGTCCTGGCCGCGGTGGGCGTGGAAGCGCTGCCGCCTCTCAGCGCTGTGGCGGCGACCGCCTGCGCGGGGGTGGTCGCCATCGCTTACGCGCCCGTGCTGGGTACGTTCGCGGGTGAGAACGCGGGGCTGCTGGCGTCGGGCCGCGCCGCCGCGTCCGTGCCCGGCCGTCTCCTGACCGATTCGCCGGCGGCCGCCTACGCGAGCGGGAAGCCGGCCTCTGAGATCTCGGGGTCGAGGGTGCTGCCCGCATCGCCCGACGCCGCCACCGCCTATCTGGGGGAGCGCGGCTTCGGCTCGCTCGTGCTCGAGGACATCAGCTACTACCGCGCGACCGCGGTTTACCCCAACCTGGTCGCCGGCCGGGGCGCGGCGCCGTTCGTCCAGCTCGGTAGCCCGGGAGCCTTCGACGTCGCGGGCGGCAAGCACGTGACGGGGTGGGTGCTGCCTCCGGCCGGCTTGCATGCCCCGGTTGGCGGCCGAGGCTGGCTCAGCGCCGCGCCGGCCGAGGCGCCGCACGTGGGCCGGACGGCCGGCCTGGCGAAGGGCCCGGTCCTCGGGGTGCCTGGCGACGGGCTCGCGGCCGCCGGCGAGGGGATGGGGTTTGGAGTGCCGGCCGTCCACTTCGCTGACGGTTGGGTCTTTGCCGGCGATGCGATCACCGCAGACCTCTCGACACCTGCCGGTACCGAGTGGCGTAAGACCTACACGCTCGACCGGCTCGAGCTCGGCTACGACGGTGCCGGTCGCTTCCGAGGCTTCCAGGCGGTGCCGGCACGCGGACACGTGGAGGTCGGCTACAGGCTCCAGGGTGATCGCCTCCTGGTGAGCGTGAAGGCTCTGGACCTCAGCGCTGCCCAGGAGGTGGTCATTCTCAACGAGGCTTCGGCCGCCTTCGACGACGAGGCAGATGCGAGCGGCACATATCTCGGGTCCACGATCGGCCCCGCCCGCCTGGTGACGGGAGATTGGGCGCGGCTGCGATCGGCTTCGCAAGGCCTGGAGTGGGCGCTGGAACGGCCTGCTGGGGCCACCGTCACCGCCGGCCAGGAGCTCGATGCGGCGCTCGGGCTCGACTGGTCAGGCCTCGAGCTGCACTTCGGTCCCGGGTTCGAGCGGACCGACTACGACATCACCTTCGGGAGGGCCAGATGACCGACGTCGTACTCGTCTACCCCCAGCGCGTCCCCCGCCGTGGCCGGCACTGGATCATGCCGTCCCTCGGGCTGATGTACCTGTCCGCGTCCCTTCGCGCGGCCGGCTTCACCGTCCGCCACATCGACCACACCTTCATGGAGCGCCGGGAGGTGCTGGCCGAGATCGAGCGCCTGCGGCCGTCGGTGGTGGGGATCTACTGCATGATCACCATGCAGGACGAAGCCCTTTCGCTGGCCGCCGACCTCCGCGGCCGCGTCCCGCTGCTGGTCACCGGTGGTCCCTATCCCTCGGGCGACCCGGAGCATTTCGTCGACAGCTTCGACCTGGTCGCCGTCGGCGAAGGCGAGGAGACCATCGTCGAGATCGTTCAGCACCTCGCCGACCGTGAGTGGGAGGCGGTCAAGGGTCTCGTGTTCCGCCGGGCGGGCGAGATCGTGCGGACGCCACCGCGAGTTCGCTCCAAGGACATGTCGCAGCTCCCGCTGCCCTACCGGGGCGACCTGCCCAACCCGCAGTACATCGCCTACTGGCGCCGGCACTGGAAGGACGCCACCACGCCGGTGATGACCACGCGAGGCTGCCCCTTCCGCTGCGACTTCTGCCACAAGCCGGTCTTCGGCGACCTCTTCCGCTCGCGCCCCGCGGACTCGGTCATCGCCGAGATGCGGGAGGTGGCCGAGCTCGGTTACGACCACGCGTGGATGTCGGACGACCTCTTCACGCTCAACTACGAGCGGACGATGGAGCTCTGCCGTGCCATCGAGTCGGCGCAGATTCCGCTGACCTGGGAGTGCCTTTCGCGTGTGACCCACGTCGACCAGGCGCTCTTCGAGCAGATGCGGCGGGCGGGCTGCAAGCGCGTCTTCTTCGGGATCGAGTCCGCTGACCCGATCGTTCTCAAGGAGATGCGCAAGGGGATCACGCCCGAACAGTCACGCGCCGCCGTCGAGGCCTGCACGGCGGCCGGCATCAAGGCCGCCGGCTTCTTCATGGTCGGCTATCTGGGCGAGACCGACGACAGCCTGCTCCGAACTATCAGCTTCTCCTCCAGCCTGCCCCTCGACTACGTGAGCTACACGATCGCCTACCCTCTGCCCGGCACCCGCTTCTTCGAACGGGTCAAAGAACGCCGGCAGGAGGGGGAGTGGCATTACATACGGCACAACCGGCTCCTCTTCAACTCCGACTTCTCCCAGCGCAAGCTCCGCCTCGCCATCTACAAGGGCGCGATCCAGCACCGTCTGCGCCGCCTGCGGCTCGCCCCAGTCGCGCGGGCGTTCGAGCTCGCGACCGACCCCGTGATCAGGGCCATCAAATAAGAGCTCTCGCCGGCATCCTCGCAGTCGTCCTCCTGGCCTGCGGCGGCAGCACGCCCAGCCCGACCCGGCCGCCGGCCGCGGGGATCGTGCTCCTCGGGCTTGACGGAACCGTCCGCGCCCGCGCTGCCATCGGGCAGGACCCGATCGCGGTGGCGCTCTCGCCCGACGGCCACACCGCCTACGTCTCCGACAACGCGGCCGGCGTGGTCCGGGCGCTGAGCATTCCCCAGCTGGCGGTGCGCTGGCAGGCAAAAGTCGGCGGCCGGCCGGGCCCGCTGCTGGTGACTTTCGAAAGTGTGCTCGTGAGCCTCTTCGAGACCGGGCAGGTGGTTGCGCTCAGCCTGAACGACGGCTCTGTCCTCGCACGCCACACGGTTGGCTCGGGGCCCGGCCAGATCGTGCTCTCGGGGAACCGGATCCTGGTCGCCTGCGCCGACGGTCGCGTGTGGGACCTGGACGGAGGCAGCATGCCCGCCGCCGCCGGCTTCGCGCTCGGGGTCGGAGCCGGCGGGACGTGGTCGGCGAGCCAGGCCAGCGGTGAGCTGGTCCGCCTGGAGGACGGCGCCCGGGCGCGCTTGCTCGCCCATCAGCACCCCTTCTGGGCCATTACGGGACCCAACGGCAGTCTCTGGATCTCGGCGGAAGGCGACGACGAGGACCGGGATCCGGGCGCCGTCGCCATCCTCGACTCCACTCTTCATACCCGTGTGGTCGGCAGCCCGCGCGACCCGGACGCAATCGCCAACGCCGGTGACCGCATGTTCGTGGCGGCTCACGGCGATCACTCAGTGCTCGTGTTCGACCGCGACGGCAGGCAGGTCGTGGCCTGGGCGCGGGGCTCGGCTCCGGTCGCGCTTGCGGCCGACATCCCGCAGGGCTTATTGGTTGTCGTCACCAATGCGCATGAGTGATGGCTGGAGGACGGTTTACCGGGTCGTGGTTGGGATTTACTGGCTGTACTTCGGAAGTCAGAAGTGGCAGGGCGTGGGGTGGATGCGGCCGCTGATCGAGGAGTCAGCGCGGGTCAACCCGATCCCCGGCCTGCATGAGCTGCTGACCACTGTGGTTGCGCCTCACTGGCTCTTCTTCGCCGTGGCGCAGGGGGTGGGCGAGACGCTGGTCGCGATCTGCTTGATCCTTGGATTGGCCACCCGCAAGGCCGCGATCCTCGGCTTTCTGCTCGCCCTCAACCTCGCGCTCACCGTCGCCTTCCTGGTCCCCGACATCGGGATCCGCTGGCTGTATTACCTGGCCCTGCTGATCAACGCCGAGCTCGTCTTCGCGGACACCGGCGCGCTCTCGCTCGGCCGCTCACGCTTCGTGCCCGCCTGGTTACGAGCTTGACGGCAGGGTATCGGCTGGGGCGGCTGGCGCAAGACCGCCCTCTGTCCTTAGCCCTCCCGGCTACGGGACCGCGGGCGCGGCGTAGCCTCGCGGGTGGTGCATCATCCATTCCCAGGCGTCCCTGACCATCTCTTCGAGGCCGTACCGCGGGCTCCAGCCGAGCTGCGAGCGAATTCGCTCGCTGGACGCCACCAGTTTCGGCGGATCCCCCTCGCGGCGGTCTGCTTCCACCACCTTGAAGTCTTGCCCCGTCACGTTGCGCACGGTGTCGATCACCTCGCGCACCGAGTAGCCGCTTCCGCTGCCGAGGTTGTAGACCTTGTGCCGGCCGGGCTGCGCCGCCTCGAGGGCTAAGAGGTGGGCGGCCGCCAGGTCTTCGATGTGCACGTAGTCGCGGATCGCGGTCCCGTCCGGGGTTTCGTAGTCGGTCCCGAAAAGAGTCACGGAGCCAGCAAGGCCGGCGGCCGCGCGGAGGACGTTGGGAATCAGGTGCGTCTCGGGATCGTGGTCCTCGCCCTGCCGGCCGCGCGCGCCGCCAACGTTGAAGTAGCGCAGGGACACCGCAGCCAGCCCGTGAGCCTGGCACTCGTCGGCGAGCATCCGGTCCACGGCGAGCTTCGTGTTGCCATAGGGGTTGGTGGGGCGTGTGGGCGCGTCCTCAGGGATCGGAACCGTCTCCGGGTTGCCGTAGACAGCGGCGGTCGAGGAAAAGACGAGCCGGCGGACGCCGGCCTCGCGCATGGCGTCGATCAGGTTGAGGGTGCCGACGACGTTGTTCCGGTAGTAGAGCTCGGGCACCCGCACCGACTCGGGGACGACGATCAGCGCCGCGCAATGGATGACGGCGTCGAAGCCGCGCGCGAAGACCTGGGCGAGGTCGTCCGGATCCAGCAGGTCGCCCACCACGACCTCCGCACCCTCGGGGATGGCGTCCCGGTGGCCGTTGATCAGGTTGTCGAAAGCGGTCACCTGGTGCCCGGCTTCGAGCGCGACCGCGGAACAGATGCTGCCGATGTA
>CAZHAC010000028.1:0-18890 GCA_964529765.1 uncultured Actinomycetes bacterium | reverse complement strand
CCCGGCGGTGAACCCCACGCCGTATGCGCTGATGTCGCCGCGCAACTACTTCGCCCCCGGCCAGCCGCCCGTCCTGCTCATCCAGGGAACGCAGGACCACACAATCCCCGCCGAACACACGCAGCACACGTTCGACGCGCTTCAGAAGGCCGGGGTGAAGTCGGAGCTGCTCTGGATCACGGGTGGCGATCACGACCTGGTCGGCAGCGACCTTGCACGCGCGGTCGCGGCCGAAGAGACGTGGATCCGGGCCGGGCTGGGGATGTAGCTGGGCCGCTGTCGGTGCTCGGTTACGAGCATTGTCGCGTGGACGACGCCGCAAGGTGCAGCAGTGGCACCGCCGGCGTAGGGTCGCCTTGTGAATGGCTTTCAGCGTTACGTCGTTGAGGAGCACGTCGAAGACTTCAACGACCACCTGATCAGCCGGCGCGAGCTCCTTCGCCGGGTGACCCTGGTCACCGGCTCCCTGGTCGCCACCCTGACCCTGCTCGAAGCCATGGGCTGCGGCCCGGAGCCCTCGGGTTCACCGGCCTCGCCGGGCGTGCGGGGCAGTCCCGGCCAGGCGCGGCCGTACGCCACGCCGCCGGCTCAGACGACCACGGACGGGATCACCGTGCAGGCGACGGACCCCCGGATCAAGGTGGTCGACATCAGGCTGAAAGGCTCCGACGGCGCTTCCCTGATCAGCTACTACGCCACACCCGCCGGGCTCAAGACGGCGCCAACCGTGTACGTCGTCCATGAGAACCGAGGCCTCGTTGAGCACATCAAGGATGTGGTCCGGCGGGTGGCCACCGCGGGGTTCAACGGAGCCGCCGTCGACCTCCTATCACGGGAGGGCGGAGCCGACAGGCTCAGCGACCCGGCGGCCTACGCGGCGGCGCTGGCCAAGCGCTCCCCTGATGCGATGGTGGCCGACATCCACAGTGTCCTTCAGCAGCTGGACTCCCGGCCGGAGGCTGCCAAGGGCACACAGGGGATTACCGGCTTCTGCTTCGGCGGAGGCGTCGTCTGGAACGTCCTCGGTGCTGGAACCCCGCTCAAGGCGGCGGTTCCCTTCTATGGCCCGGCGCCGCAGGACGTGACAACCCTGGCCTCCGCCCACGCGGCCGTGCTGGCCATCTACGCGGAGCTCGACACCCGGATCACCGCCTCAGCCACCCAGGTCGAAGCGCAGCTCAAGAACGACGGCCACCCCTACCAGATCAAGATCGAGCCCGGGGTCAACCACGCCTTTCACAACGACACCGGACCCCGATACGCCCCGCAGCAAGCTGAGGACGCCTGGGTCAATACCGTGCAGTGGTTCAAGAAGTATCTCGTCTGAACGGCCCCTGGCGGCTCTTGTGAGACTCGCGCGCTAACGGACCCACTCGCCGTCGACCAGCCGGAGAATCCCCAGCGGGTTGCCGTCAAGGAGGGCCGCCGGGAGCAGCTCGGCCGGAACCGACTGGTAGACGACTGGCCTGAGGAATCTCTTGATGGCGAACGCCCCGACTGACGTGTGGAGCGGGACGGTCGTCGCCGGGTAGGGACCGCCGTGGTGCATGGCATGCGTGACCGCGACCCCGGTTGGGTACCCGTTCCAAATCACCCGGCCGGCTCGCTGGGCGAGAGCGTCCGCCAGCTCGCTCAGCTGGCCCGCCTCTTCGCGTCCGGCGTGGATGGTCGCCGTCAGGTTGCCCGGCAGGGACCGAGCGAGCTCGAGCATTTCCTCGGGTGAGCGGTAGCGGACAACCAGCCCGAACGGGCCGAAGTGCTCCTCCGACAGCTCCGGAGTGGAGCGGAAGGTGCTGGCGTCGCAGGTCATCAGCGTTGCCGGGTATAGGAACCCCGGGGTTTCGCTGGCAGGACTTCCGCCCAGCAGCCGGATCACGCCGGGTTGGGCGGCCGTGCGCTCGACCTGCCGAGCGAGGGAGTCGCGCATCCTCTGGTTGAGCAGCGCCGTTCCGGCGGTTGACGCCAGCACCTCGGCTGCGACCGAGCAGAAGCGATCCCCCAGCTCGCCGGCGGGCGCAAACGCCAGCCCGGGCTTGGTGCAGAACTGGCCCATGCCCTGAGTCATCGAGGCCGCGAAGCCCTGCGCCACGTCCTGCATGCGCTCGTCGAGGGCGCGTTCGGTCACGACCAGCGGGTTGAGGCTGCCCATCTCGGCGTAGACCGGGATCGGCTCTTCGCGCGTCGCCGCCAGGTCGTAGAGCGCACGACCCCCGCGGAGCGACCCTGTGAAGGCGACTGCCTTGATATCGGGCGCCATCACGAGAGCGGCTCCGACCTCATTGCCAGCCCCCTCGACCAGCGCGATCATCCCATCGGGTGCGCCGGACTCGGTGAGCGCTCGCTTCAACAGACCGAAGCAGAGCCGCGACGTCTCCGGATGGGACGGGTGCGCTTTGACGACTACCGGGCAGCCCGCCGCAAGCGCCGAGGCGGTGTCTCCGCCGGGGACGCTGAAGGCGAGCGGGAAGTTGCTGGCCGCGAAGTTGGCTACCGGCCCGAGCGGGATCAGCATCCGGCGCAGATCGGGCCGTGGCGGGACGAGGTCGGGTCGAGCGTGGTCGATCACGGCCTCCACGAAGCTGCCCTCGTCGAGCAGCTCCGCGAACATCCGCAGCTGCCCGGTGGTACGTGAAAGCTCGGTTTGCAGGCGGGCCTCGCCGAGCGCCGTCTCGCGGTCGGCAGTCGCAATGATCTCCGTGCTCCCGCCGTCGAGGGCGTCTGCCGCCGCGTGCAGGATGCGGGCTCGGTCCGACGTCGACATATTCCGAGCTCGTTCAAAGGCTCGAGCCGCCTCCTGGGCGGCCTCACGAACGGCGCCCAGTGGCGTCTCCTGGAAGGTTTGGATGACCTCGCCAGTGCGCGGGTCGGCAGAGGAAAAGCTCGTCATCGGCTAGCTAGGCTAGCGCGGCCCAGCCACCGGGCGGCTGTCAGGGGAGCGGGGTGGTCGGCGGCTACCAGGTCGGCGGGGTGATTATCCAGATCGCACGCACGACGCCTGGGCCCGGGTTTCGGTACCAGTGTGGAGTCGTGCTTCGATACGAGATGCTGTCGCCCTCGCGCAGCGTGTAGACCTCACCGCCCAGGTGCACCTCGTGGACGCCCTCGAGGATGAAGCCAACCTCCTCACCCTCATGCGCGAACGGCGTGGCCTCCGTGGACGTGTGGGGCGGCACTTCCAGGTACAGGACCTCGAGTGCGCCATCGAGGCTCGGGGTCAGGAGCTCGTAGAGCGTGTCCTTGCTGAGGTCAAACACCTGAGAGCTCTCCAGCCGCCGGCGTTCGTTCTTGCGAACCACAGGATGAACCGCAGCCGCGGTCTCCAGAAGACGCCCCACCGGCACCCCGAGTGAGTGAGCGATTTTCACCAGAGTGTTAAACGAGGGGTTCCCGATTCCCCGCTCGATCTGGCTCAGCGAGCCTACGCTAACCCCGCTCTCACTCGTTACGTCTTCCAGTGTCAGGTGGCGCTCGACACGCAGTGCACGTATTCGCTTCCCGAGCGCCTCACTCAGCGCGCTTTCGTCGGGAAGGCGCCGGCCGGCCGTCGTTTCGCTCACCACACCCCCTCCGGCAGCGCTGTTTACACTGACTCACGGTTTCAATAAATTGAACCGATCCCGGACGATACCCGATCTCGCAGCAGGGCCGCGGGGACGTCCGAAGGGATTCTAGGAGGACCAACAATCGAGATGAAGAGCAGCAGCTCGCTCACATTCGTCTACCAGCAGCAGACGCGGCGCAGCTTTCTTCGAAACGCCGCCCTGGGCGCGGCGGCAGTCGGCGTTGGAGGTGCTGCTCTTGACGCAGTCCTCGCCGCCTGCGGCGGGAGTCCCGCCGCCAATACGGGAAGTACCACCACCGCCGTCCAGGACGTGAACTGGCGGCTCGGCTGGCTGGCGGGCTCGCAGCAGGCGGGGGAGTTCGTCGCCATCGAAAAGGGCTACTTCAAGCAGGCCGGCATCAACCTCACCGTTCAACCGGGCGGACCGAACCTTGACTCGGTCTCCCTGGTGGCCAACGGGTCGGCAATGGTCGGCCAGATCTCCTCAAGCCCGTCCCTGATCCTGGCCCGATCTCACGGAATCCCGGTCAAGCTGTTCGCGTCCGCGCTGCAGAAGCACCCGTTCGCGTGGTTCAGCCTGAAGAAGGACAACATCCTCAGTCCCAAGGACTGGACGGGCAAGAAGGTCGGCATCCAGGGAACGGCGCGCCCGCTTCTGAACGCGGTTGTCGCCAAGTACGGCCTCAACCCGAACTCCTTCCAGACCGTGGTTATCGGGAGCGACACACTGCCGCTGGTCAACGGTCAGGTCCAGGCGGCCTCCGGGTGGGTGATCGACAGCACGCAAGAGGCTGCCTTGCCCCCCAATGGCTACAACGTGATGCTGCTCTGGGATCTCGGGATCCAGCTCTACGCGAACCCGTACTTCACGACAGACGAAATGCTGAAGAACAACAAGAAGGTCCTCGAAGGCTTCGTCACCGCCGCCGGCAAGGGCTGGGAGTACGCGTTCGCTCACCCCGACGAGGCGATCGACGTCGTCATGAAGCACGTGCAGGGGCTGAAGCGTGAGCAGGAGCTGGCGACACTCAAGTCGATGCCCACGTTCACCTGGAGCGCGGCGACCAAGCAGCACGGCTTCGGAACCATCGATCTCAAGCTCGTTCAGGACCAGGTCGACCTCTACGCCAGCCTGAAGCTGATCGACAGCACGTTCCCCGCCGCCAACGTCGCGACGCTGGAAGTGCTCGACGGCTCTCCAGATCGACCCAAGCGGTGACGGCGGCGAGCCAGGCCGTGGAAAGGGAGCGGCCGGCGGCCGCTTCCGCGGCGATTCGCGCGCAGGACGTCTCCGTCCGCTTTTCGACGGAGGCCGGCGACATCAATGCCCTTGACCGCGTCTCCGTCACCGTCAACGCCGGAGAGTTCGTGTCCCTGCTCGGGCCGTCGGGCTGCGGCAAGTCGACGCTTCTCCGCGTGGTCGCCGACCTGATCCGCCCCTCCGATGGACGGATAGAGGTTCTCGGCGAGGACCCGGAGGGCGCGAGACGCAAGCGCGAGCTCGGCTTCGTGTTCCAGGACGCCGCCCTGCTGCCCTGGCGAACGGCGCTCGCCAACGTGCGCCTTCCGCTAGAGGTCGGCAAATTCGCGCAGCGCGGCCGCAAGAGCGCCGACCCGCGCGACATGCTCGACCTGGTCGGGCTGCAGGGTTTCGAGCAGGCGCTCCCCAAGCAGCTGTCGGGAGGTATGCGCCAGCGCGTCTCCATCGCCCGCGCGCTGGTCGCGGCGCCGAGCATCCTCTTGATGGACGAGCCGTTCGGTGCGCTCGACGAGATCCAGCGCGATCGCCTGAACGTCGAGCTGCTCCGGATCTGGCAGACGACCGGGACCACGATCCTCTTCGTCACACACAGCATTCCCGAGGCCGTCTTCCTCTCCCAGCGCGTGCTCGTGATGACACCGCGACCAGGGCGCGTGCGCGAGATCGTCGACGTCGACCTTCCTTACCCTCGCGAGCTCGCGATCAAGGACAGCGCAGAGTTCACGGCGTACGGAGCGCATCTCCGGCGCCTGCTCGGGGAGGGCTGAAGCGATGGCGGTCGGCATCGACAACCAGGCCCAGCCCAGCTCCACACTCGTCAGCGCTCCGCGGCGGCGAGCCCGCAGCTTCCGCTGGCGGTCGGTGATCGGCCCGCTGCTCGGCGGCGTTGGCGTCCTTGCTGTCTGGCAGGCGGCCGTCGTCCTGCTCCAGGTGAAGGAGTACCTCATCCCGGCGCCGACCGCGGTCGCGCAAGCGCTGGTGGCCAATTGGGCCCTTCTCCTCCAGAACGTGTGGCCGACCACGCTCGAGAGCCTGGCCGGGTTTGCGATCGGAAACCTGTTCGCGATCGGGCTCGCTATCGTCTTCGTCCACTCGCGGACGCTCGAGCAGACCTTCTATCCGATGGCGGTGGTGCTGCGGACGATTCCGATCGTCGCCGTCGCCCCGCTGCTGGTGCTGCTGCTGGGGCAAGGATACGCACCCAAAATCGCGATCGCGGCGCTGATCTCGTTCTTCCCGACGCTCGTCAACATGATCCGCGGCTTCGGGGCTGTCGATCCCCAGGCGCTCGAGCTGATGCGAGTGCTGTCGGCGAGCAAGACGGAAGTCTTCTTCAAGCTGCGCTTGATCAACTCGCTCCCATTTCTATTCGCCGCCCTCAAGATCGCGACGGGAGCCTGCGTCATCGGGGCGATCGTGGCGGAGTGGATCGGATCGGACTCCGGCCTGGGGGTGCTCGTCATCAACGCGACGACCCAGTTCCAGACGCCACTCCTCTACGCGACCATGGCTGTCGCCTCCGCCATGGCGCTCGTCTTCTTCGGCCTTGTCGTCGTCCTCGAAAAGGTGATCGTCCGCTGGGAGTCGGACGAAGCACCGAGCTAGCCCACGGGAGCCCCGAGCATGAGTCAGAACACGCATACAGTCCTCGAGCCCGAGCGCGAGGTCCCGGTCGTCGCCGAGACGGACATCCTCGTCGTCGGCGGCGGGCCCGCTGGTGTGGCGGCCGCAGTCGAGGGGGCCCGCCAGGGCGCGCGCGCGCTGCTGGCGGAGCGCTATCCATACCTCGGCGGCATGGCGTCGGGCGGGATGGTGCTTGTGGTAGACGACATGATGGACGGGCCGCGTCAGACCGTCCTCGGCCTCGCCCAGGAGTACATCGAGCGTCTCGAGCGCGTCGGCGGCGCGGTCTACCCACCGATCGAGGATCGCTACCGCGTCGATCGGACACTATGGGACCGCTGGGCGAGGTGGGGCTGCTACGACATCTACTTCCACGGCCGCATCAAACCCATCACGTACTCGGTCGCCTTCGACCCCGACGCCTGGAAGCGCGTCTCCAATGACATGGTCGCCGAGGCCGGCGTCACGCTCCGCCTTCACAGCTGGTTCAGTGAGCCGCTCATGGAAGGGAACCGGGTGGTCGGCGGACTATTCGAGACGCCGGAGGGGCGCCAGGCGGTCCGAGCCCGCGCCGTCGTCGATGCCAGTGGCGACGCGATGGTGGCCTGGAAAGCAGGTGCCGAGGTGGAACACGGGCGCTACTTCATGACGCTCGTCCACCGCTACGGCGGCGTCGACACCGAGCGCGCGATGCAGTTCGAGCGCGAGCACCCGAAGGAAGCCGCGGCGCTCAACCGTGAGGCGAAGCGGCTCGTCGGAGGCGCCTGGGAGTTCTGGTGGCTGTTGACGCCGCTCCCCGGCGTCGTCTGGTGCAACTGCCCGCATCTCCGCGGCTTCGACACCACCTCGGTCGAGGACTTGACGCGGGCCGAGTTCGAGGCTCGCCGCCAAATCCAGCAGACGTACGAGTTCGCCCGCGCGAACATCCCTGGGTTCGAGAACGCCTACCTGCTCGACCACGCGCCGCAGATGGGAGTCCGGCAGGGACGGCTGCTCAGGGGCGAATACATCGTGACCCAGGAGGATGTTCGGGAGCGGCGGTGGTTCCCCGACAGCGTGGCGCGCGGTCGCGACTACTACACGCCATACCGCGCGCTGCTCCCGCGCGAGGTCGAGGGCCTGATAGTCGCGGGCCGCTGCTACTCGGCCACCTCAGTCGCCCAGCGCAGCAGCCGGGAGATCGGTCCCTGCATCGTGATGGGCCAGGCGGCCGGGCTGGCAGCCGCGCTGGCGTTGGAGTCGGACCGCGATCTCCGCGACGTCGACGTGCGCACGCTCCAGCTCCGTCTGCGCGAACACGGAGCGGATCCCGGCGACGAGCGGGCGGCCGAGGCAGACGCCGGCGACGCCAGGGAGGCCAGCTGATGCCGCTCCCGCTCGAAGGCGTACGCGTTCTCGATTTCACCCAGGTCGAGCTCGGTCCGGTCTGTACCCAGGCGCTGGGAGACTTCGGCGCCGACGTCATCAAGGTCGAACGAGCGGGCAGCGGCGACCTTTCACGGTGGTCGCTGTCGGATCCCGCCGGTCCCGACAACCCTGTCTTCGTGAGCCTGAACCGGAACAAGAGGAGCGTCGTTCTCGACATTCGTTCTGAGGACGGGCGCGCCACCGTGGAGGCCATTGCCCGCCAGTCGGACGTAGTCGTCAACAACTTCCGGGCCGGCGTGATGGAGCGGCTCGGCCTCGGCTACGAGCAGCTTCGCGCCATCAATCCGCGAATTGTCTACGCGGTGGGTTCCGGCTACGGGCCGGCCGGGCCCTACGCTCACAAGGGCGGCCAGGATGTGCTTGCGCAGGCTCTGACCGGTGCCATGGAGCGCCGTGCCGATCCCTCGATACCGCTCTCCATCTACGGCACCGCTCTCGCCGACTACACGGCGGGGATGCTGATGATGCAGGGGATCCTGCTCGCGCTCCTGGAGCGCGACCGCTCGGGCGAGGGGCAGAAGGTCGAGGTATCGCTTTACGACGCCCTGCTTTCGATGCAGCTCCAGGAGGCGACGACCTGGCTGATGCGAGGTCGTGAGCTGAACTGGGCCGCCCAGCCCCTCTCAGGCGTCTTCCAAGCGACTGATGGCCCGCTGGTGATCGTCGGCGCCTTCAAGCAGAACCCGCTGCGCGACATCTGCGCCGCGCTCGAGCTCGAGGACCTTTCCCTGAACCCGGAATTCGCCGACGAGGAGGCGCAGCGCGCTCACAAGCACGAGCTGCAGGAGCTGATCGCGGATAGGATCGCTCAGGGAACGCGCGAGCGGTGGCTGCAGCGGCTGGAGGAGCAGGACATCCTCTGCGCGCCGGTGCTGAGCATGGCCGAGACGCTTGCCAGCGAACAGGTCAAGGCCAGCGACATGGTGTGGCGGATCGACCATCCCGCCGGGGAGGTCATCACGCTCGCGAATCCGGTCAAGCTGTCGCGTACGCCGGCTCGTGTTAACCGGCGGCCGCCACGACTCGGCGAGCACACGGACGAGGTGCTGGCGGAGCTCGGGCTGGCAGCCGCCGAGGGCAAGGGGAGCTCCGATTGAGCGGAATCGAGTACCGCGAAGAAGGACACGTCGCCCGCATCACGATCAACCGGCCTGACGTCCTCAACGCTCTCGACGCCGAGGCCGAGTCCGAGCTTCAGCGGATCTGGGAAGACCTCGAGCGGCGCGACGACGTCTGGGTCGCGGTCCTGACCGGCGCCGGGGACAGGGCCTTTTGCACGGGTGCCGATATGAGCGCCGCCGCCGTGAACCTGACCGGCCTCGAGTACTGGGCGCAGGAGCGGCCGGGCGGCTTCGGTGGGATCGCCTACCGCCGCTCTCTCAACATCCCGGTCATCGCGGCGGTCAACGGTTACGCCCTGGGCGGAGGCATGGAGATGGTCCTGGGCTGCGACATCGTCCTCGCCGTCGAATCGGCCTCGTTCGGCCTCCCCGAGCCACGCGTCGGCCGAATTCCACTCGATGGCGGCGTCTTCCAGCTCGTCCGCCAGGTGCCGCACCACCTCGCCATGGGCTTACTGCTGACCGGGCGCCGCATCAGCGCCGGCGAGGCGGCCCGATATGGGTTGATCAACGAGGTCGTGCCGGCGGGCGAGCTTGATCTGGCGGTCGAGCGTTGGGTGAGCGACATCCTGGCCTGCGCGCCCCTGTCACTGCGGGCGATCAAGAGGATGGTCCAGAGCGCCGAGACGCTGCCGGTGCCGAACGCGATGCGGATGCGGTTCCCCGAGCTGGTGAAGGCTCTTGGGTCGCAGGACGCGGAAGAGGGCGTGCGCGCCTTCCGAGAGAAGCGGCCGCCGCGCTGGGGGGCGAAGTAGCGAGGAGGATTGGCAAGTAGCGCTAACCACGGGATCCCAGAATCGGCCACGCCTAGCATCGCCAGGCTCCTAACGTTGAACCTGGGATGGCGACCACACCTGGGCGCAGGTCCCGAGCCCTCCTAATCACCGCGCTGCTGGGGGCGACGCCCCCGCTGGCCTGCAGTCCCCCGGGGACGCCCTCTTCCTCCGCGACTGCGATCCCGTCCGCCATCCACCAGATCAAGCACGTGATCGTCATCATGCAGGAGAACCGGTCCTTCGACAGCTACTTCGGGACTTTCCCCGGTGCCGACGGGCTGCCCAAGAACGTCTGTGTTCCGGCTCCCGGGTCAGGCCAGTGCAGGAAGCCCCATCCCGACCACGCCGACGTCAACGGCGGCGGACCGCATGCTCAGGCGAACGCCACCGCCGACATCGACGGCGGCAAGATGGACGGCTTCGTCGTCCAGGCGGAGTCGGGCAGGAAGGGCTGCCTGAACAACACGGATCCGGCCTGCACGAACGCGACCCATCCGGATGTCATGGGTTACCACACCGAGTCCGACATCCCGAACTACTGGGCCTACGCGCGGAACTTCGTGCTCCAGGACCGCATGTTCGAGCCCAATGCCTCATGGAGCCTGCCCGAGCACCTGTTCCAGGTCTCCGAGTGGTCGGCCTTCTGCAGGCAGCACAACGACGCGTCCAGCTGCACGAACGCGCTGCAGTCCCCCGGATTCCCGCCCGACTACATGGGGGGCCAGAAGGGGACGCCGGGCAACGAGCCGATCTACGCCTGGACCGACCTGACCTACCTTCTCCACAAGCACAACGTCAGCTGGGCGTACTACGTGGTGCCCGGCACTGAACCCGACTGCGAGAACGATGCCGCCCTCAGCTGCGCCCCAGTCGCGCAGAACTCGACGACCCCGGGAATCTGGAACCCTCTGCCCTACTTCGATACCGTGCGCAACGACGACCAGATCTCCAACGTCCAACCGCTCGCCAACTTCTATGAGGCGGCCAGGGGCGGCACGCTCCCGGCCCTCAGCTGGGTGACACCGTCGGGCGAGGTCAGCGAGCACCCGCCCAGCCCGGTCAGCTTTGGCCAAAGCTACGTGACGAGCTTGATCAACGCGGTGATGCGGAGTCCGGACTGGGCCTCCTCGGCCATCTTTCTGACCTGGGACGACTGGGGCGGGTTCTACGATCACGTCCGCCCACCGAAGCTGGACGCCAACGGCCTCGGGTTGCGGGTGCCGGCGCTCACCATCAGCCCCTACGCCCGGCGCGGCGTAATCGATCATCAGCAGCTGTCCTTCGATGCCTACAACAAGTTCATCGAGGACGACTTCCTGGGGGGCGATCGCATCAACCCCCGCACCGACGGCCGGCCTGACCCGCGGCCTGACGTTCGTGAAAGTCTCCCCGGCGTCGGCAACCTGGTCTCCGAGTTCGACTTCAGCCGCCCGCCCGGTCCGCCGCTCATGCTTCCGGTGCATCCCAGCACCACCCTCACCGGTACCCCGGCGGGCTCGGTCGCTGGGGTGGGCGGCTGAAAGAAAGGCCGGGGGGATCGCGTTACCGTACGCCTGCGCGAGCTGGATTCTGCAGTCTCAGTGCCCCGCCCGCGCCACCTCGACCACGATCTTGATCACGCCGTCGCCACGGTTGAGCAGGTCGAAAGCGGTTCGGTACTCGTCCAATCCCTGGATCCGGTTGGTAAGCAGCCGCTGTGTCCAACCCGGCCAGAGAGCGCGGACCATAGCCAGGTCGCGGACGGCGTTCTCGAAGTCGATCCGGCTGGCATTGACGGTCCCGACCGCGACCTTGTTGCCAAGGACGAAGGAAAGGTTGATGGCGTCCGTCGGCACCTCGACCTTCCTGTCCCCAGTGGTGACGCTCGAGAGCACGAGCACCCCGTTGCGGGCGAGGACCAGCATGGCTTCGAAGGGAAGCGGCGAGAAGCCGGAGGCCCCGAAGATGACGTCGAACGGACCGTACTCGCTCGACGCATCCGTCAGCGACTGCTGGCGCGTACTGATGTAGCGCGCTCCGATCGCTTCCACCAGGTCCGAATTGAGGTAGGGCCCGACCTCGAGTCCAAAAGTCGTCACCTGCAGCCCGCGTACCCGCAGCGCCATCGTGGCCAGGATGCCAAGCGGGCCGGCGCCCAGCACGGCCGCACGTCGCGGCCGCCAGACCTGGAGCCGCCGCTGGATCTCGTAGGCCTGGTTGATTCCTTTCTCGACCACGCTGATCGGCTCCAGCAGCACGGCCACGTCGGCCAGCTCCTTCGGCACCAGCACCAGGTAGTCGGCGCTCTCGACGTAGCGCTCGGTCAGGAAGCCGTGCACTCTCGAGATCCCGTGCTCTCGGTACGTGTCGTCGGTCGTGAAGTCCGCGTGCCCGATGCGGTCGTAGATGCTCGATCCGGGACGCCTCACGATGCAGACGACGAAGTCGCCGGGTTGGAGCTCGCTCACCTGGGCGCCGATCTGTTCGACCACTCCGAAGCCCTCGTGCCCGGGGACGAGGAAGTCGGTGCCAGGGGGCGGTGCTCCATAGGCTCCGGAGTTGATGTCGCGGTCGGTTCCGTCGAGCCCAACCCGGATGATGCGCACCATCACCCCGCGCTCATCGGGTATGTCGTTCAGGCGGGGCTCGGGCATCTCGACGAGACGAGCGCTGTTCGCCTGTCCTGGGGTTACCGCCACTGCTTTCATTTCACCGTCTCCATGACCGCCTTCTCGGCCTGCGCGATCGCCCAGGCCGCGTTGACCAGGCCGATGTGACTGAACGCCTGGGGGAAGTTCCCTAAGAGCTCGCCCGTCGCCGGATCGACCTCTTCGGCGAGCAGGCCGACGTCGTTGGCGTAGGCGATCGCCCGCTCGAAGGTCGCCCGCGCGCGCTCCAGTTCGCCCGCCAGCGCTTGGGCCTGGGCCAGCCAGAACGTGCAGAGCAGGAAGGTTCCTTCCTCGCCCTCGAGGCCGTCCTCGGCCTGGTAGCGGTAGACGAGCCCCCGCTCATCGGTCAGGCGTTCGGCGATCGCGTCGATCGTTGACCGTATGCGCGGGTCCGTGGCGTCGAGAAAGCCCACGATCGGCATCATCAGAGCGGAGGCGTCGAGCTCTTCGGAACCGAAGAACTGCGTATAGGCGCCGGCCGCCTGGCTCCAACCCAGCTCGAGAATCGCCTGCCGGATCTCATCGCGCACTACGGACCAGCGCTCCACCCGCTGTGTGGCGTCAAGCTCGGACGCGAGTTCGATTGCGCTGTCGAGCGCGACCCAGCACATCAGCTTCGAGTAGAGGAAGTCACGGGGCTCACCGCGGACCTCCCAGATGCCCTGGTCCTGCAGGTGCCAGCGCTCGGCCGCGGCATCCGCCACCTCGACCAGGAAGCCCTTGGTGGTTTCGTCCAGCCCCGCCAGCTGATCGCGCAGCCTGCGAGCCGCGCTCAGCAGCTCGCCGTAGACGTCGAGCTGCCTCTGGCTCCAGGCGCCGTTCCCGACCCGCACCGGGCGGCTCGAGCGCCAGCCGGGGAGCTGCAGCTCGCGCTCTGACAGGTCGCGCTCGCCGCCGACACCGAACATGATCTGGAGGTCGGCGCCCCGCCGGATCTGGCTGGCGACGGCGCTGCCCATCCAGGAGAAGAACCACTGCGCCTCGTCGGGGCAGGCCGACACCCAGAGCGCCTCGAGCGTCAGGCTGGCGTCGCGGATCCAGGTGTAGCGGTAGTCCCAGTTACGTTCTCCTCCCTGCGTCTCTGGGAGAGAGGTGGTGGGGGCGGCCACGAGGGCGCCCGTGGGCCGGAACATCAGCGCCTGCAACACCCGGCCGCTGTGGTGGACCTGGTCGTGATAGGGCCCCTGGTAATGCTGGTGGAGACCGGACCATGTCCGCCAGCCGGCGATCGTGTCCTCTAGCCGGTCGCGGATCGTCTGCTGGTTCCAGGCCTCTGGCACCGGCTCCCAGCTGGCGGCGTGCTGGACGGCGAACGAGGCCGATTCGCCGGCCCTCAGCGTGAACGTCGCCCTCGCCACCGACCTCTCGATCTCGAGCGGCATGGGCGAGGAGAGGACGAGTACGTCGGCGCCTCCCTTGGAGGCCACCCCGCCCTCGATCGGGTGCAGGAG
Organism: uncultured Actinomycetes bacterium; assembly: GCA_964529765.1. Taxonomy (GTDB): domain Bacteria; phylum Chloroflexota; class Dormibacteria; order Dormibacterales; family Dormibacteraceae; genus CAZHAC01. The sequence continues at coordinate 5,020 of CAZHAC010000028.1, read as the reverse complement.
CGGATGGATGAGCCCGTATTCAGGCCGGGGGGCGTACTCGAGCTGGACCTCGACGCTGCCGCTCTCGCAGCTGATGCTCCTCGCCAGCACCCCTGGGGAGCCGACGCCAAGCTCATGGCCACGGCGATTGCGCCCGATCATCATCGCGTCGACGAGCCGCGCGATCCCGCTTTCGGTCTCAAAGGTCGTCTCCAGCACCATCGTCTCGGGGGCATATGCACGCTCGATCCGTGCCTCCCCGGCCGGCCCGAGCGACCAGTGTCCCCCCTGCTCCGCGAGGAGCCGGCAGAAGACGGATCGCCCGTCGAAGCGCGGGAAGCAGAGCCAGTCGACCGAGCCGGCCCGGCTCACCAGCGCCGCCGACCGGCAGTCGGAGAGGACCGCGTAGTCGGAGATCGGCAGGTGACTCATTTGGTTTCCCCCGCGCCTACATTCGCCCGCCTACATGAGGGCGTCGAACAGGTTGTTGAATGACTCGGCCAGCGTGGGGTGGGCGAAGATCGCCTCTTTGAGCGCCGGGTAGCGGAGGCCGCCGAGCATGGCGATCTCGGCCATGGCCATGATCTCTCCGCCCTCCACCCCGATCACCGCAAAACCGAGGATCTGCTCGGTGTCGGCATCGACCACCACCTTCATGAAGCCGCGGGTCTCGCCCATCTCGATCGCGCGCGCCACGTACTCCATCGGGTAGCGGCCGACCTTGACGTTGAGGCCTCTGGCACGCGCCTCCGTCTCACTGATGCCGATCCGTCCGAGCTGCGGGTCGGTGAACATCGTGTAGGGGACTGGCCGGCCGAGGATCGTGCGCTTGCCGCCGTCGAGAAGGTTGTCCCGCAGCACTCGGTAGTCGTCGTACGAGATGTGGGTGAAAGCCGGCCCGCCCTTGACGTCGCCGATCGCGTAGATGCCGGGCACGTTTGTCTCCAGCCGTTCGTTGACCTTGACGTAGCCGCGCTCGTCGGTCTCCACGCCCGCCGCCGCGAGGTTCAAGCCGCCGGTGTTGGGAATCCGGCCGACGGCGACCAGGAGGTCCGAGCCGCTGAGGGTCCGTTCGCCGCTCGGTTCCTCGATGCTGAGCCGGATCTGCCCGTCTCCCTCCACCTTTTTGGCGTGGGCATCGACGACCACCTCGAGGCCGTCCTCGCGCATGATCCTGGCCAGCTCGTCCGAGACGTCACGATCCTCGTGAGAGACGAGCGCCGGGCCGGCCTCGACCACCGTGACCTCGCTCCCGAACCGGCGAAACATCTGGCCGAACTCGAGGCCGATGTAACTTCCGCCGAGGACGAGGAGGTGCTCGGGCACGCGGTCGAGCTCCAGGATGGAGTTCGAGTCCAGCGCCTGCACCATGTCCAACCCGGGGATCGGCGGCCGGGCCGGCAAACCGCCGGTGTTGATCAGGATGTGCTTCGCCTGCAGCTGCTCGCGCCCGCCATCGCGCAGGCCTACCTCGATCGAGTCAGGACCGGTGAAGTGCGCCTCACCGAAGATCAGCTCCAGGTTCTCGGTGCTCGACAGGGCCTGCTCCCGACCGCCGCGAAAGCGTTCTACCACGGCCGCTTTTCGGTCGAGCACTCTTCGCATGTCGACGCTGACGCCTTCGGTTCGGACGCCGTAGTCGGAGGCCCGGCGCGCCAGGTACGCGACGCGGGCGCTGTTCCACATCGTTTTTGTCGGGGTGCAGCCGTAGTTGATGCAGCATCCGCCCACGTACTTCGACTCGATGACGGCCGTCTTCCATCCGGCTTGCGCCAGGGCGATGGAGAGCGGCATCCCACCCTGACCGGTGCCTATCACGATGGCGTCAAAACGCTTCATTCGTTTCACTCCTGTGCCCGCGCTGCCGGCCCATCCGGCCGCCACTGTTCTTGTCCGCGATCCGCCGCCGGCGTTACACCGGAGCGCGCAAGGACCACCGACACGGCTGGAAAGACCACCACAGAGAGGAGGCCCGCCGACACCAGGGCTGCAGACGTCGACTGGGTCAGCAGCCGCAGCGAGGCACCGATCTGCGTTGCCACCACGATGAAAGTTAGGGAGGTGGCCTGAAGAAGCCCACCCGCGGCTGTGAGCCTTGGCCCGTACGAGCGCAGGTAGAGCAGCGCCGGCAGCCCGCGCACCGCGAGGAGAGCGGCCAGAAACAGCGGCACCTTGATGATCGCGCTGGGCGCCAGAAGCGCGTGCAGATCGAACGTCAGGCCGCTGGTGACGAAGAAGACCGGAACCAGGAAGCCGTAGCCGATCGCCTGCAGCTTGACGCGGAAGAGCGGATGCGTCAGCGCCCGATCGCGGTCGAGAGCGGCGATGACGGCACCCGCCATGAAGCTCGCGAGCAACAGCTCGATCCCGAGCCGGCCCGCGAGGGTGGCGAAGGCGAGCAGAAGCAGGACGGCTCCCCTAACGCGAATCTCAGCGGTCGTGTCCTGAAGGCGGATCAGAACCGAGGAGATGCGGCCCACCCGCTGGGAGCCGGCTATCCCGGCCCCGACGAGCGCGAGCGCGAGCACGAAGGCGACGAGCAGGGCGAGCTTCGCGGGCCCTGACGGGCCCTCCCGCGAAAAGAAAAGCGAGAGCAGGATGACGGCGCCGAAATCGGCAACCGACGAGGCCGCTATCACCAGTTGACCGAATTCCGTCTCGGCCTGGCCGGCATCCTTCAGGACAGGCACGACGAGGCCGAGCGAGGTCGCCGCCAGGATGATGGCGACGAGCAGCGGTGAGCGCACGAGGCCGCCGGCCAAGGCGGCGAAGCCGATCCCGAGACCAATCGCCACCGAGATGGCAAAACCTGTGGCCGCGAGCCGCAGCGAGCGACCGCGCAAGCGGTCGAAATCGATCTCCAGGCCGGCCAGAAAGAGCAGGAAGGCCAGCCCGAGCGCGGACAGCAGCGATACCGGCAGGTCGACCCTCGCCCAGCCGAGCAGCGAGGGACCGATCACAATCCCGATCACAATCTCGAGTACCACCGCCGGTACCCGCAGCCATGGGGCGAGGCCCAGCAGCAGGGGTGCGGTAAACGCGACCGCGGCTACCACCGCCAGGCCACCGAAGGAGACGTCAGGCACCGCGCGCCGCCGCCTTCTGCATCAGCATCGCTTCGATTCCCATTGGGCTGGGTCGCGAGTACCGAAAGATGTTGGGATAGCGGGGATCGTGGAAGAGCTTGGCAGTTCGCGGCCAGAACAAAGAGGTCATCACGCGGGCAACGCCGACAGCGATGACGGCGCCTGCCAGCGGCCCGATGAAGTACACCCACAGAGAGGCCAGGTGATCGCTGGCGAGAGCGGGGCCGGTGCTGCGCGCCGGATTGAGGCTCGTCCCCGTAACGGGCGCCACCTGCCAGACCAGCACCGTCACCAGCATCCAGACCGCCAGCGGCGTCCAACGCATGGTCGCCGGACGGGCCACGAACGCGAAGATTGTGAGCACGAGCGCGGCCGTCATGCTGGCTTCGATAACAGCGGCTTCAGCCTCCCCGGCCCCAGCGCCGGGGACTGTGAGACCGAAGTTGACAGTGCCCGCGGTGGGTCCCCAGACCAACCGCCATGCAACGGCACCGATCAGGGCGCCAAGAAACTGAGCGGCCAGGTATCCGGCCAGGTCGTGGTGACGCATGTGTCGCGTCATCCAGAACGCCAGGCTCACCGCAGGGTTGATGTGAGCGCCGCTTCGCCTCCCGATCGGCGATACGGCGACCAGCGCTCCGGTTCCCGCGAAAAGCACGCCGGTCAGCAGTAAACGCGCACCCGTCGACGGGATTGCGGAGGCGACCGGCGAGCCGGCGCCGAAGTCCAGGGCGACCGCGCTCAGGCCCCCGAACACCAGCAGCCACGTTCCGGCCAGCTCCGACGACCACTCGGCAAAGTGAAGGTCGGGTCCTTGCATCCTGACCCCTCAGCGCTACAGTGTCCGGGGGGACGGAGCCGTTTCACCCGAGTCTGGCAACTGCGCACGATGACCCGCATAGCCATCGGCCTGAATGCGTCCGAGACCGCTGCCAGGCGCGAGAGGGCGATCGCGGCCGGCGAGGTCGAAGTACTCGTTGCCCTTCGCCACGGTGATGAGGGCGCGTTCGAGGCGCTGGTCCGGCAGCACCAAGAGGCAATGCTGAGGGTTGCCTCTATCTATCTACCGGTGCCCTCGATCGCGGAGGAGACGGTCCAGGAAGCGTGGCTGGCGTTCCTCCAGAGCCTGAACAGGTTTGAGGGCAGGGCATCCCTCAAGACGTGGATCTTTCGGATCCTCGTGAACCTGTCCAGGACGAGGCGGCGCCGCGAGGCACGCACGATCCCCTTCGCGGCTCTGCTTCGGGAGGCGGACAATGACGGCCCCGCGGTCGACCCCAGCCACTTCATCGACGCTGCGCATGGGCAATGGCCGGGGCACTGGATTCAGGAGCCGGCCACCTGGTCAAACGTTCCGGAGGAGCGGCTGCTGTCGAAAGAAACCCTCGACTGTGTCCATCGGGCGATCGAGAACCTTCCAGTGGAGCAGCGGAAGGTGATCGTGCTGCGCGATGTGGAGGGCTGGACCTCCGACGACGTCTGCCGGCTGATGCGGATCTCCCCCGAAAACCAGCGCGTCCGGCTTCACCGCGCGCGTTCCGCCGTGCGGCGCCGGCTCGAGGCTTACTTGGGTAGAACGGCTTAGATGGGCGCAGAAACCGAGGATCTTGCGTGCCGGGAACTGGTCGAGCTGATCACCGACTATCTCGAGGGGACGCTCGCGGAACGCGATCGCCGGCGGTTCGAGGCGCACCTGCCCAGCTGCCGTGGCTGCCGCGAGTACCTCGCACAGATGCGGCGCACTGTCGCCACCGTGGGGGCGCTGCGGGAGGACGAGATCCCGGCGGAGGTCATGGACGAGCTCCTCCGAAGCTTCCGGGGCTGGAAGGCGTCGATCACGTAAAACCGCGTCGCCAGCAAAGCTGGCGAGCGATGCCGCTTAAGTCACTTGCGCGGAGCCTCGGCGAGCAGGCGGATGAGCGTGTAGACGGTGGCGAGGTGCGGCACCTGCAGGC
>CAZHAC010000027.1:0-19175 GCA_964529765.1 uncultured Actinomycetes bacterium | reverse complement strand
TTCCCGAGCTGCCGGTCGCCATGCTCGCCTGCGCCCGGCTGGGCGCTCCCTTCACAGTCGTCTTCGGCGGCTTCTCGGCCGACTCGCTGTCCGGCCGTCTCAACGACATGGGGTGCGAGTTCCTGGTCACCCAGGACGAGGCCTGGCGGCGCGGCAGCCGGGTGCCTCTGAAGAAGACGGCGGACGAGGCGATGGCACAGTCACCGACGGTCAAGCGGGCGATCGTCTACCGGCGCACGGGCGGCGAGGTGCCGATGAGCGAGGGCCGGGATGTCTGGTGGCAGGATGCCATCGCGGACGCATCCGACGACGCGGCCAGCTGCCCCTGCGAGCCGATGGACTCGGAGGACCTGCTCTACCTGCTCTACACGAGCGGCACCACGGCCAAGCCGAAGGGCATCGTGCACACGACCGCCGGTTACCTGGTCGGCGTCGCGTCGACCCACTACTACATCTTCGACATCAAGCCGGACTCGGTTTACTGGTGCGCGGCCGACGTCGGCTGGGTGACGGGTCACTCGTACATCGTCTTCGGCCCGCTCAACAACGGCTGCACCGGCGTCATCTACGAGGGCACACCGGACTTCCCCGACAAGGACCGCTGGTGGTCGATCATCGAGAAGTACAAGGTCGACATCCTGTATACGGCCCCGACCGCGATCCGCTCGCATATGAAGTGGGGGCCGGAGTATGCGGCCAAGCACGACCTGTCCTCGCTGCGACTGCTGGGCACGGTGGGCGAACCGATCAACCCGGAGGCCTGGGTCTGGTACCACGAGCACATCGGCGGCGGGCGCTGTCCGGTTGTCGACACCTGGTGGCAGACAGAGACGGGGATGATCATGATCACCCCGCTGCCGGGCGTCACGACCTTGAAGCCGGGTTCCGCCACCCAGCCGTTCCCGGGCGTGGATGCCGCCGTCTATGACGAAAAGGGCGAGACCGTGCCACCGGGCGGTGGCGGGTACCTGGTGCTCAGGCGGCCATGGCCGGCCATGCTGCGGGGCATCTACAAGGACCCCGACCGCTACGTGCAGACCTACTGGTCGAAGTACAAGGACACCTACTTCGTGGGCGACGGCGCGCGGGTCGACGAGGACGGCGACTTCTGGCTGCTCGGGCGCGTCGACGACGTGATGAACGTCTCCGGACACCGCATCTCGACCATCGAGGTCGAGAGCGCGCTGGTCGACCACCCGAAGGTGGCCGAAGCGGCGGTGGCCGGCCGTGCCGACCCGACGACGGGGCAGGCGATCGTGGCCTTCGTCACGCTGAAGGGCGGCGCGGACGGCTCCCCCGAGATGCTCCGCGAGCTGCGCGACCACGTTGGTCGCAAGATCGGCAAGTTCGCCGCGCCGGCGAACATCGTGTTCACCCCGGAATTGCCGAAGACGCGGTCGGGGAAGATCATGCGCCGCCTTCTGCGGGATGTCGCCGAGAACCGGCCACTGGGCGATACGACCACGCTGGCCGACCCGACTGTGGTCGAGGAGATCGGGCGGCGGTCGAAGGTGGAGGCGGCGAAGGAGGAGTAACCGCGGCGGCGCCCCGTACAGCGGGGCCGTCGCTCTGGCTGCGGCCAGGGGGCGGCAGTGGCCGGCCCGAGGGCCGCATCGGGGGGCGGAGGCTGTAGTGCGCCGCCGGCGCTGTGCAGGAGTAACCTCGTCCCGCCTGCATGGCGCATCCGACGCTAACGATCCAAGAGGTGGCGCTCGGGCTCCTGGCGCTCGCGGCCGTGGTGATTGTGCTGGCCCGCGGAAATTGGGGTGACGCCTTCGACGGGTCGTTCGCGTGGGACCAGATCCGCCGCCGGCCTCTTTTCTCAGAGCGGATTCGGGCCGTGATGGACAAAGCGTGCGCCGGCCAGGCGCCGTCTGCGCCAGCCGCCGCCGGGCCGCGTGTGGAGAAGGTGTTCGCCGAGGCGGCCGGCTTGAACCAGGATGGGCGGTTGGCCGCTCACGAGCACGCGGCTAACATGCTCGGCAACCCGCTGGTGCGCGAGCGGCTGCTCGACGTGCTGCCCGGCCTGCTGCGGCGGGCCGTCGCGGCTGGGGACGGGCCCCAGCTCGCAGGCCTGCGCGAGCGGGCGCGGGACGTGGCGGAGGGGGACGAGGACTTCGAGCTGGCGCTCACGCTGGCGGCCTGGGCGGCGTTCCTGCATGAGACGCTCGGGGCGGACGAACGAGAGCTCCTGCTGCCCAAGCCGGCCTCGGACCTGGAAGTCGGCCCCGGCCCCGATTAGCTCTGCTGGAGCGTGACCATCCGCCGGTAGCGCCCTTCACGCTCCATGAGCTCGGCGTGGGTGCCCTGCTCGACGATGCGTCCGTTCTCCATCACAAAGATGCGGTCGGCGTTGGCGACCGTGCTCAAGCGGTGGGCGATGACGATCGCGGTGCAGTTGAGGACGGCGAGGTTGGCATAGATGGCCTGTTCGGTGATCGTGTCCATGGCGCTGGTCGCCTCGTCGAGCAGAAGGATGCGCGGCCGGTGAACGAGTGCCCGAGCAAGAGCGATGCGCTGACGTTGGCCACCGGACAGCGAGGCCCCGCCGTCCGCCAGCACCGTGTCGTAGCGCATCGGCATATCCATGATCTCGTCGTGGATCGCGGCCAAGCGTGCGGCCTTCTTGACCTCAGCGGGCGAGGCGTCGTGTTTGGTCAGCGCGATGTTCTCGTGGATCGACCTGGCGAACAGATAGGGGTGCTGCGTCACGATCCCTATCTGACGGCGCACGGAGGCCGCCTCGAGCTGGCGCACGTCGACGCCGTCGTAAAGGATCAGCCCCGCGGTGGGTGGATAGAGGCCGAGGAGAAGGTTGGCAAGCGTCGACTTCCCCGAGCCGGAACGGCCCACGATGGCGATGTACTGACCGGGGCGGACCTGGAGGGAAACGTCCCTGACCACCAGGGGTGAGATCGGACCGTACGCGAAGGAGACGTGCTCGGCGCGGATCTCGCCTTGCAGCGGCTGGGCTGGCGTTACCTGCTCGCCCTCCTGCTCACGAGGCATTTCCAGCACGTCGTTGACGCGTTCCATGTAGCTCGCGAGCAGCTGCACCTGGAGGCCGGTCTCGGCGAGAGTGGACAGCGGCTCGAGGAATCCGGTGGCGAGCACAACGCTGCCTAGCATCGTGCCCAGCGAGATCTGGCCGTTGAGAACGCTGAAGCCTCCGACCACCAGGACGCACAGCGGACCTGCGATGTGGAGGGTGCCCATCACCGCTTCCAGAGCTGCGGTGAGGCGGCCCCGTGCCAGGGCCGTGTCGATCTCGTCCGCGAACAGCTTCGACCAGTGCTCGACCGCCCGCCGCTCGGCGCCCGCCGTCTTCAGCGTCTCGATGCCGGCCAGGACCTCGTACTCGTATCCCTGGACGCGCGCGGTGGCCTCGAGGTTTTGGGACATGAGCGCCTGGTTCCTGCGCCTGACGAAGACGACCGCGCCCGTCTGGAGGAGGCCGAGGGCCAGGGTGAGGAGCGCGATCGGCAGGCTGAATACGAAGAGCAGGACCAGGTAGATGCTCGCGAAGGCACCGTCGAGGGCAGCCTCGAGAGTGCCGGTGGTCAGGATCTCGCGTACCGTCGCCAGGCTGTCCATTCGCATCAGCAGGTCGCCGGAGGACCGCGTGAGGAAGAAGCGGTACGGGAGACTCACCATGTGTTCGAGCAGGCTCTTGCTCATTCGCAGGTCGAGGTACGTCCGGAGCTGGACCAGCATCCGGTTGCGCAGGAACTCGGACAGGAAGTAGAAGGCCACGATGAAGCCGATGGCACCGCTGCTGACGGCGAGAACGCTTCTGTCGCTCTCGGGCAGGATGCGGTTCACGAGGACAGCTGTCAGGAGTGGGACCGCGAGAGCCGCCACGCGCATCAAGACCGAGCTCACCGTGACGTGAGCGACCGGGCCGGGGTGACCCACGAGCGGACGCAGGTAGCGCCAGGTGGGCCTCGGTGCCGGGCGCGACCTCGTGAACGACGCGCCGGGCTCGGAAAGGATGGCGACGCCGGTGTACGAACGGGCGAACTCCTCCATCGGTATGAAGCGCCGGCCTAGCCCGGGGTCGACAACGTTCACCCCTTTTCGGGCGGACTTTTCAAGGACGAGGAAGTGGTTGAAGCCCCAGTGCAGGATCGAGCCGGCGGGCAGGGCGTCGACGTCTTCCAGGTCGGCCCGCACCCCGCGCGCCTCCAGTCCGTACCAGCGAGCCGCTTCGACCAGGTTCTGCGCGCTCACACCGTCGCGGCCGCTACCGGTGACCGCCCGAACGTCCTCCAAGCGGGTCGAGCGACCGTGGTAGCCGAGCACCATGGCCAGGCAGGCGGCGCCGCAGTCGCTCACCTCCATCTGCGGGACGTAGGGGATTCGCTTCGGCACGCTAGGGGGCGCCGGATGCGGGGTTCAGGTCGGACAGGAGCACCCAGAGAAACGGCTGGGAGCGGACGCGAACGCGAGCGTCCCCGGTGCCACCGCTTGGCGCGGCGCCCGAAGCCGGGAGCCTCCCCTGCACCGCGATCAGCGAGCGCGACATCGAGGGCAGTGAGTCGCGCGCCTGTGGTCCCAGCAGGCCGGCTGCCGTGGCGTCGTCAACCGGCTGGATACCGCTCGGGGACGGCATGACATTGACGTGGGCGCCGGATGGCGCCCGCACCTCAAGGCTCTGACCATGCTTGAGTGGTGACAGGGCTGCCTCCGGCAGGACGGCGGCGAAGGTAACGCCATCCGGCTGAACGGTGACCGGTCCCGTCGTGTACTCGCCGACGTCGACCAGCATGCCGGCCAGGAGGCCGAATACCGCGATTGCGACCAGGGCCCAGACCGCGGGGCCGCTCCACTGCGGCACGACCCGGACAACACGAGCCTGCCCGTGCCTGAGCAGCGCGGACTCGTGGTACTCGACTGCCTCGCGCCGGAAGAAATCTCGCTCGGGCTCAGATGACGTACCACGATCACCCTTGGCGTTGGGCTGCGGAGAGGGCGGCGATGGCAATCCAGAACTTCCCGATTCGATTCAAAAACGCTCAAAACAAAGGCGCTGGGGAAGCGGTAAACCGCTCCCCCGCACCCGAGTTTCAGATCAACCGGCCGTCAGTCCCACTTCTTCCTGCGATGGTGGCGCCGCCTGTGATGCCGGCGCTTTTCCCAACCGCCGGTGACCTGCCGCAGTTCGGCCGGTGTCAGCTCGTAGAACTTCTTCTTTTCCATTTGTAGGCAACTCCTCCTGCCAGATTTAGGGTTCGTATCCCTCCGCGCGATCGCGCTTTGGCCGGCCAGTCGCTGAGAACGTCGGGCGATCAACCCCGCGCTCAATTTCCATGCTGCCAACCGGCTCAAGCCGGGGCGACCCCCGGAGTGGTGAAGCGGGGTGCGACTTTTGGGGGAGACTACAGCCGCGCCATCCAGCGGGACGAGGCGGCTGAATTTTGGTCCGCCACGCGAGCGGCGCGGGGACAAAATGGTCGAGTGGCGATCCGTCTGCTGATCGCCGACGACCATGCCGTGGTCCGGCAGGGTCTGAAGATGTTTCTGAGTCTCGACGACGAGATCAGCGTCGTCGGGGAGGCCGCCGATGGCCAGCAGGCGGTGGACCTCTCTCGTGAACTCAACCCCGACGTGGTGTTGATGGACCTCCTCATGCCGGGGATGGATGGCATCGCGGCCACCGCGGTCATCCGTGAGGAGCTTCCCGACGTCGAGGTGATCGCGTTCACGAGCGTGCTCGAGGAGAGCTCGGTGGTCGGCGCGGTGAAGGCGGGCGCGATCGGCTACGTGCTCAAGGATGCCGAGGCGGACGAGCTCCGGCGCGTGATCAAGGCGGCGGCGGCCGGCCAGGTCCAGCTGGCGCCGGCGGCATCGGCGCGGCTCGTCCGAGAGGTGCGAGAGCCGCGTGGACGGGAGGCGCTGACGCAGCGGGAGGTTGAGGTGCTCGCCCTCCTCGCGAAGGGCCGGGCCAACAAGGAGATCGCGCGCGAGATGGGATTGGGCCCGCAAACCGTGAAGACCCACGTCAGCAACATCCTGGCCAAGCTCGACATGCGGAGCCGGACGCAGGCGGCGCTTTACGCCCTGAAGATCGGGCTCATCTCTTATGAAGAGCTGAGCTGAGCCGGCCCGGCAGCGGGGCGACCAGGGAACGCTGGACGATTGCCCGTCACCCTTCCGGTTTGTCCCAGGGCGTTCGTGATCGCCCGACTCCGCCCTGTCTGTGGCGCGTATCGTCGCCATTGGGTATGGGGGAATGGCCCGCACTCAAGGCCGAGGTTCTCGGGCTTGACTTCCTCGCCTCGCTGATCAGGGACGCTACCGACGGGCTCGTCGTATTGGACGAGGAGCGGCGATGCATGTACGCCAACGCCGCCGCCGGCCGCCTGCTGGGCTGTCCGTCGGAGCAGCTGCTGGGACGTGACCTGGCGGCGATCCTGCCCGCGAGCGAGCGGCCGGCGATGCTCGAGTGCCTCAAAGCAAGCGTCGCCGGAAGGCCGGCGGCATCGAGCCTTGTCCTCCCGCTGACAGACGGCTCCGGGCGGGACGTTGAGGCGAGGATGCGGAAGCACCGCATCTACGACAAGCATGTCGCCGTCTGCGTCCTCCGGGACGTGAGCCCGCATCGCCGCCAGGTGGGGGAGTCGGCGGTGGTTGCGGAGGCGGCGGGGGCGGCTGCACTGAACGAATCAATCGAAGCGACGATCCAGGCGCTTGCCGAGTGTGCCGTCCGGGGCACGCGGGCGCTGGGCGCGGCGGTCGTGCTCGACGACGAGGACGCATGCGCCGCCTGGATACAGGTGGCCGGGCTACCCGACGAATACCGCCACGGCATCCGCGCGGCGTGCGAGGCGGGTGGAACCCTCGACGGATTCGAGATGCAGGAGCTGATGGCGCACCGGGTGGTCGTGAGCCCCGACGCACGATCGAAGCTGGAGCGCGACCCGCGCACCGCGCTGGCGATCGAGCCGCTCAAGTCACTCCCTTGGCAGGGCTCCGCTTACGCGCCGGTGGTCTCAGAGGGTGCGATTCATGGTGTGCTCCATGCCATCTTTCGTGAGGACGACCTTCCGTCCAAGCCGGAAGTCGACTTCCTGGCGATGCTCGCGGATCAAGCAGCGGTCGCGGCATCGAACGCCCGGAAAATCGCGGCCGCCCAGGAGAGGGTCGCTCACGAGGAGCGGCGCCGGCTCTCGCGGGAGCTGCACGACTTCGTGTCGCCGGCGCTCTATGGAATCGCCCTGGGAGCGCGCGTCGCGCGCGAGCTGCTCGACCGCGACCCGTCCCAGGCGGCCCAGCCGCTCGACATCGTCCTCCGGCTGGCTGAAGAAGGACTGCAAGAGACGCGCGCGCTGATCTTCGAGCGGCGGCCGGAGTCGCTCGAGATGGAGGGCCTGGTGGCGTCCCTGAACAGGCAGCTCGGCACACTGCGATCACGCCACGGGATCGCCGCCGACGACGTCCGCGGGGCCGAGCCCGACGCATCTACTGAGGCCAAGCTGGCGCTCTACAGGATCGGGCAGGAGGCCCTCCAGAACGCCGTCAAGCATGCGGACGCCAAGCGTGTCGACGTGCGGCTCGTATGCGAGGGCGCGTCCGTCCGGCTGGACATCGAAGACGACGGCGTCGGCTTCGATCCAAAGGGCGAATTTCCCGGCCACCTCGGCCTGCGCTCGATGCGCGAACGGGCGCTGGCGGCCGGCGGCTGGCTCGAGGTTGAGAGCCCGCGGGTCGAGGGCACCGGAACGCGTGTCATCGTCAGCGTGCCTGCCGACGCCCAGAGCGGTGAGGCAGGCTCCGCCGGCCGGCCTCGACTCGGCGCCGCGATCGGCAGCGGTGCGGTTCAGCGGCCTTAGCTCTTGCGGCTTACTCGACCCGGATGCCGGCGCTCTTCAGCAGTGCCGCCGCTTGCTCGGGGTCCACAGTCGCGCCGCGCAGCGTGTCGAGCGCGACGCGCAGGCCGTCGATTCGGCAGCCACGCAGGTCGGCTCCGTCCCAGGAGCCGCCATCGATGACCGCTTCCCGGAGGTCGGTCTCGCGCAGTTCGGCGCCGTCGAGAGAGGAATCCAGGAGCGTGGCCTCGGCCAGCTCGCAACCTTCGAATAGGGCGCCGCGCGCCTCGACCCGCTCGAGCTGGACGTAGCGACCGAGACAGGCGGTGAGGACGATCCCGGGGGCGCGGACCTCGACCAGGCGAAAGCCGGTCAGGCGGCAGCCGCGCAGCTCACAGCGCTCGAAGCGGCCGCTCTCGAATTGGGCGCCCGAGAGGTCGCAGTCCTCGAGCAAGAGATCGCGGAACTGGAACATCCGGAAGCGCGTACCTGCAAGCGAGACGCGGCGCAGACGAGAGCCTTCGATCGTCACCCCGTTCGCGCCCGACAGGTCTCCACCTACAAGGTCGAGACCGCTGTAGGTCTCGCTGTCTATCAAGTTCACCTGCGGTGGCGCAAGTTCACCTGCGGTGGCTGCGGTGGGCGAGGTTCACCGCCGGTGGCGCTCATCCCAGAGCAGCATGCCGATGCCAGCAGCTCCCCACGGCAGCGCGACCGCAACCGGGACCAGGGCCAGCCACGGGTTGGGGAGCGCGGGCGGGACGAATTGACCGGTGGCGAGCGCGGGCACATCGATTCCCGCATGTGTGATCGCGAGCGGCCAGATGCTCTGGACCCGGAAGCGGGCGGCGGCCAGGAAGAGGCCGAGCAGGGTTGCGTAGGCGGCCTGGGCGACAACCGCCACTGACGGGGAGAGGACGAGGTTGCTCAGATGCAGGAGGCCGAAGAACAGGGCGGAACCGGCCGCCGCTGCCAGCACGCCACGAGGGCGCAGAGCCTCGAGCACGATGCCTCGGCAGAGGAGCTCCTCGGCGGCGCCGACCAGCGCAGCCAGGAGAAAACCGGCTGGGACCAGCCGGTAGAGGAAGAAGGCGCCGGCGTCGAGCGTCAGGTAGTAGAGGAGGCATCCGGCCAGCGCCACCAGCGTCCAGCCTGCGCGCACCGGACCGACTACCCCGGTCCGGCGCCACCAGGCGAGCAGGCCGGCGATGAGGAGCCCGGCCGCCAGCAGCCCGATCTCTCCTGGGATAGCGGTGGCGTAAGTGACGCGACCTCCAAAGAGAAAGTGGCGCGCGAGCAAGAAGCCCACCAGGGCGATGGCCAGGAGGGCCGTGAACCAGATCGGGTGCCCGTCGACGAAGGCCCGGAAGCGGGAGATCACCTCGAGTCCGTGGTTTCGCCGCCAGGGAGGTCAGGCGGTGCCAGATAACCGAAGCCGTCGCAGCCCTCCAGCTCCTGGGCCAGGTCGAGCAGCTCCCATTCCCCAAGCTCTCGGCCGACGAGCTGCACACCCACCGGGAGTCCGTTGGTAACGCCCGCCGGCACCGACACGGCGGGCAGGCCGGCGTAGCTGACGGGGAGCACGAACTGCGTGTAGCGGTCCCAGCCCGAAGCCAGGAAGGTGGGCACCTCCGGGATCGGCATCGGCAGCAGGCCGAGCGTGGGTGTCAGAACGGCGTCGAACGCATTTGTGAGCAGGTCGCGCAGCGCTCGCACCGCGTCCAGCCCCGACGTCATCGCCGCCAGGTAATCAGCGGCCGGCAGAGAACGGCCGTGGCGTATGAGGCCCTGGACGGCCGCCCCATACTCGCCGGCCTCTCCGGGGTAATTGGCGACACTGCAAGGGCGCACCGTGCGGTAGCTCTCGGCGACAGGCTCCGGGTCCCATCCGATGCGCCGGATGAAGTGCCCGGCGTTTTCGAGCGCCGACGCCGCCCGGCGCGCCGCGGCCAGGCAGGCGGCATCGGCGCCAAGCGGTGTCTCGTCGACGAGTCCGATCCGGAGACGGCGAGTCGAACGTGCGCGCGGCTCCAGCGCGGTCATCACCGAATAGGCGAGCCGCAGATCGGCGATCGTCCGCGCCAGCGGACCGCGGACGGAGAGCCGCGTGGGATCGGGCAACTCTGTGGGCACGCGCTCGGGTGAGGGACGCAAGCCGACGACCCCACAGCAGGAGGCGGGGATGCGGATCGAGCCACCCATATCGTCCCCGAAAGCGATCGTGCAGAGACCCGCGGCCACGGCGGCGCCGCTCCCACCGCTGGAGCCGCCCGGCGTATACCCGAGCCGCCAGGGGTTCTGGGTGGGCGGGCCGAGCTCGTTCGTGGTCCCGACCGCAGCCGCCAGCTCGGGGAGATTCGTCTTGCCCAGGACGGTGGCGCCCGCAGCCCGCGCCCGGGCGACCGGGATTGCGTCCTCGCGGGCAATCCGGTCGCGCCAGCGCCGGCTGCCATAGGTCCAGGGCATCCCGGCCACCGGCTGGGTGTCCTTGACGGCAAGGCCGTAGCCTTCGAGCGGGCCCGACCCAGGGCGGGCCGATCGATCGACGTAGAGGTAGGAGTGAATGTAGGGGTCGAGTTGGTCGATCCGGGCCAACAGGCTCGAGATCGCCTCTTGGGCGGCCAGCATCGGATAATTCTGTTCGCGATGCACATCTCATGGACCGGCGATCCCGAGGCCGATGCGCTTCTCGAGAGCGACCCGCTGGCCCTGCTGATCGGTCTCGTCCTCGATCAGCAGGTGAAGATGGAGAAAGCGTTCTCCGGCCCCTTCGAGCTCAAGAAGCGGCTGGGCGGCCGCCTCGATGCGCGTGAGATCGCGGCAATCGATCCTGGGCGGCTGGACGAGCTGTTCAGGCAGCGGCCGGCGCTCCACCGCTTTCCAGGGTCAATGGCCCGCCGCGTCCAGGAGCTGTGCCGGAAGCTGGCGGAGGACTACGGCGGCGACGCGGGGGCAGTCTGGCGGGACGCCGGTAGCGGTGCCGAGCTGGCGCAGCGGATTGGCTCGCTGCCGGGCTTCGGCAAACAAAAGGTCCAGATCACGATTGCCGTGCTGGCCAAGAAGTTCGACGTCCGGCCCCCGGGTTGGGAGGCGGAAGCAGCCCACTGGCACACCGTCGCCGACGTCGATTCGCCGGAGTCGATGCAGCTCGCCCGTGACGTCAAACGGGAGATGAAGCGCCAGGCGCGCTGAGGGTTCTCTGCTCCCCTTGTCGCTGCAACCAGTCTGGTAGAGTTCGGTGTCCTGCTCGGGGCGCGAGATCCCGAGAGGAGCAAGAGTTAGATGAGCGAGACATTGATTCCGGTCGTCCGGGAAGTCCTCGGCGACCTTGTCACCCCTGTACGCGCCTATCCACTGCTGTGCCCGCCCGGCGAACCGGGCTTCCTGCTCGAGAGCGTGGAGGGAGGCGAGCGCCTGGCGCGCTATTCCTTCGTCGGCTACCGACCGCGGCCGCTGCCATTCACCGGCGATCCGATCCGCGCTCTCAAAGCGATCGCGGACACCCAGGTGGGGGCGACCCCCGGTCTGCCGCGGTTCGCGGGCGGCGCCGTCGGCTACATCGGCTACGAAGCGGCACGGCACTTCGAACGCCTGCCGGACGCCGCGGGGCCGGCACCTCCGATGCCCGAGTCGGCCCTCCTGCTGGCCGAAAACCTGGCTGTCTTCGACCACGTGACCCGCCGCGTCCGGCTGCTTACGCTGCACCGGCCGGAGGCGGAGGAACGGTCAGCGGCCGAGGCCCGGCTGGATGAGATGGAGGCGCGGCTGGCGCAGGAGGCACTGCCTCGCGAGGCGAAGCCGAAGGCCAACGGCGCGCTCTTCGAGCCGAACATGACGCGCGGCGCCTACGAGGCGATGGTGGACGCCGCGCGCGAGCACATCTTCGCCGGCGACGCCTTCCAGGTCGTGCTTTCGCAGCGCTTCTCGAAGCCACTGGGCGCCCGGCCGTTCGACATCTACCGCTGCCTGCGCTCGCTCAACCCATCGCCGTACATGTTCCACATCTCGTTCGGCGAGGGCCGCTACCTGATCGGAACCTCTCCCGAGGTGCTGGTGCGGGTGGAGGACGGGCGGGTCACGACCCGGCCGCTGGCCGGAACCCGGCCGCGGAGCGGAGACCCGGACGTCGACGCTGAGCGAGAGCGTGAGCTGCTGGGCGATGAGAAGGAACGGGCAGAGCACGTCATGCTGGTCGACCTTGGCCGCAACGACATCGGGCGCGTAGCCCGGCCCGGGAGCGTGCGCGTCGAGCGCCTGATGGAGATCGAGCGCTACTCGCACGTAATGCATATCAGCTCGACCGTGACGGGCGAGCTGGCGCCCGGCCGGCATCCGCTGGAGGCGCTGCGCGCGGCCTTCCCGGCCGGCACCGTCTCGGGCGCCCCCAAGATCAGGGCGATGGAGATCATCGCCGCCCTCGAGCCCGACCAGCGCGGCCCCTACGCGGGCTGCGCCGGCTACGTCGGCTACGGAGGCAACCTGGACATGGCGATCACCCTGCGGACCGTCGTTGTCGCGGGTGGGCGGGTCTACGTCCAGGCGGGCGCGGGAGTGGTTGCGGACAGCGACCCCAGCCGTGAGTACGAGGAGACGCTGGCCAAGGCGGGCGCGATGTTCGCCGCGCTCGAGCAGGCGGAGGCGATGCCGTGAGCCGCGTCGCCGTGATCGACAACTACGACTCCTTCACCTACAACCTGGTCCAGCTGCTGGCCGAGCTGGGCTCGCCGCCCGCCGTCTATCGCAACGACGCGGTTACCGTCGAGCATCTCGCCGGTCATTCGGCGATCGTGATCTCGCCGGGGCCGGGAGATCCGGAGCAGGCCGGCGTCTCCCTGGACGCGATCCGGCGCCTGTCGGGCGAGGTTCCCATCCTCGGCGTCTGCCTGGGTCACCAGGCGATCGGCGAGGCCTTCGGCGGCCGGGTCGTCCGCAGCCAGCCGGTTCACGGCAAGACGTCCTGGGTCCGGCACGACCGGATGGGCGTCTTCGCCGGCCTGCCCGAGCCCTTCGAAGCCACTCGATACCATTCGCTGGTGGTGGAGCGGGAGAGCCTCCCGGAAGAGCTGGAGGTGACCGCCTGGACGCGGGAGGGGATCGTGATGGGTCTCCGGCATCGCCGTCATCCGACCTACGGCGTTCAGTTCCACCCGGAGTCGGTGCTGAGCAAAGAGGGCCCGCGAATTCTCGTCAACTTCCTGCGCCGGAGGAAGGTCGCAGCTTGATCGAGGCCATCGCGAAGCTCGTCAGGCGCGAGGACCTGAGCGAGCCGGAGGCTGCGCAGGCCATGGAGACGCTGATGCGTGGCGACGCCACGCCGGTGCAGATCGCCGGGTTCATCATCGCGCTCCGGGTCAAGGGCGAGACCCCGGCCGAGATCGCCGGGCTGGCGCGAGCGGCGCGGTCCCTGGCCACGCCGATCGCGGTCGACGACCGCGCCTCGCTCCTGGACGTCGTCGGCACCGGGGGCGACTCCACCGGCACATTCAACATCTCGACCGTCTCCGCGATTGTGGCCGCCGCCGGGGGCGCCCGGGTGGCCAAGCACGGCAACCGCGCCGCCTCCTCGCAGTGCGGGAGCGCTGACGTGCTCGAGGCCCTCGGGGTCAAGATCGATATCACCCCGGAGCAGGCGGCCGCCTGCCTGGACGCAGCCGGCATCACCTTCCTCTTCGCGCCGGTCTACCACCCTTCGTTTCGCTACGCCGGAGTACCTCGGCGCGAGCTGGGCGTGCGCACGGTGTTCAACATCATCGGGCCGCTCTGCAACCCGGCCGGCGCCGGGTGTCAGGCTCTTGGAGTCGCCGATCCTTCACTGCTGGAGACGCTGGCGGAGGTGCTGCAGCGGCTGGGAGTTCGCCGGGCGCTCGTCTTCCACGCCGCGGACGGGATGGACGAGCTCTCGACGAGCGGGCCCTCAAAGGTGGTCGAGGTGATGGACGGCGCCCGCCGCGAGTACCAGCTGGATGCGACCGAGCTCGGCCTGCCGAGGGCGACGCTGGACGCGGTGCGAGGCGGTGACCCCGCGACCAACGCCGCGATCGTTCGCGAGGTGCTGGGCGGGGCTAGAGGCCCACAGCGGGACATCGTGCTCCTCAACTCGGCCGCCGCGCTGCGCGCCGCCGGTCTGGCGCCAGACTGGAGGGAGGGCGTCGCCCTGGCCGCCGAGGCCATCGACTCCGGCCGGGCCGGCGAGAAGCTAGACCATTGGGTGGAAGCGTCGAATGCCTGAGGACCTGCTGGAGCGGTTGGTGCTGGAGTCGGCGGAGGAGACCGCCCGGCGGCGCGAGCGGACGCCGATGGCGGAGGTCGAGCGACGCGCCCGGGCGCAGACTGCGCCGCGCGACTTCGCGGGTGCGCTGCGGCGGGAGGGGCTGGCGGTGATCGCCGAAATGAAGGCGCGGACGCCTTCGCTTGGGGTCCTGGTCGAGAGCGGATACGACCCGGTCCGTCTGGCCCAGGTTTACGAGTCGGGGGGCGCCGCCGCGCTTTCGGTGCTCTGCCAGGAGACGAGCTTTGGCGGCAGCCCGGAGCATCTGCAGCTGGTTCGGGAGGTGACCTCGCTGCCGGTTCTCCGCAAGGACTTCATCAGCGACGAGTACCAGGTCGCCGAAGCTCGGGCGCTGGGCGCCGATGCCGTCCTGCTGATCGCGGCCGCGGTTTCCGCCCACCGCCTGAAGGAGCTGTTGGACTACGTGCGCAAGCTTGGGATGGAGGCACTGGTCGAGGTACACGAGGCTTCGGAGCTGCCGGACGCGCTCACGATCGGGGCGCGCGTGATCGGCGTCAACCACCGCGACCTCAGGAGCTTCAAGGTGGACACCGGCCTGACAGGTCGCCTGCGGCCGCTGGTCCCGGCAGCTTGCGTGCTGGTGGCCGAGAGCGGCATTCACAGTGGTACCGACGCGCGCGCGTTGCGCGAGGCCGGCGCGGACGCGGTGCTGGTCGGCGAGGCGCTGATGCGTTCGGGCGATCCGGCGGCCAAGGTCCGGGAGCTGGCTGCGGCGTGAGCGGGGTAGTGGTGAAGGTCTGCGGGATCTGCGATGCCGGCGCCGCCCAGGTGGCGGCGGCAGCAGGCGTGGACCTGATCGGCTTTCACTTCTGCTCCTCACTTCGCCGGATCACGCCCGAAGAGGCACTGGCCATCGTTGATGTGCTGGACCGCCGGCCGCGGCTGGTCGGCGTGTTCATCGACCAGGATGCTGAGGAGGTGCGCCAGATCGCGGATTTCGTGGGCCTCGACTGGGTGCAGCTGCACGGCTCCGAGGAGGCGGCGTTCGCGGCCCCCCGCCCGGTCATCAAGACGCTGAAGGTGCGTGAGGGCGTGGTTCCCGAAGCCGGCGCGTGGCCCGACCCCGTCCTGCTCGACTCCTGGTCTCCCGACCAGAGGGGCGGGACCGGCCGAGCTTGGGACTGGCAGGTCGCCGAGGAGCTGATCCGGACCCGGCAGGTCATCGTGGCCGGGGGTCTCAACCCGGGAAACGTGGGCCGAGTCGTCGCCCGCCATCGTCCGCACGGCGTGGACGTCTCCAGTGGCGTCGAATCCGAACCGCGGGTCAAGGATCCGGAGCTGATCCGGGCGTTCGTGGAGGCTGCGCATGCAGGAAGTCCAGGGTAGGTTCGGGCCCTTCGGTGGGCAGTACGTTCCGGAGACGCTGATGGCCGCCCTCGGCGAGCTCGAGGTGGCGTGGACGGAGGCGTGGGACGAGCCCGGGTTCCAGCTCGAGCTGGCGGCCCAACGCCGGGCCTTCGTCGGCCGGCCGACGCCGCTCTACGCGGCCGAGCGGCTGAGCGAGCACTTCGGTGGCGCCATCGTGCATCTCAAGCGCGAGGACCTCTGCCACACAGGCGCCCACAAGCTGAACAACGCGCTCGGCCAGGCACTGCTCGCCCTCCGGATGGGTAAGCGCCGGATCATCGCGGAGACGGGGGCCGGTCAGCACGGCGTGGCGACGGCGACGGTCTGCGCGCGCTTCGGCCTCGAGTGCCTGGTCTATATGGGCGAGGAGGATATGCGGCGGCAGGCGATCAACGTCCGCCGGATGCGGATGCTGGGAGCCGAGGTCCGGGCGGTCACGAGCGGCAGCGCCACCTTGAAGGACGCGACCAGCGAGGCCATCCGCGACTGGGTCACCAACGTCAACGACACCCACTACATCATCGGCTCAGCCGTCGGACCTCATCCGTATCCGCTCATGGTCCGCGACCTCCAGCGCGTGATCGGCGATGAGGCCCGCGACCAGTACCTGGCGGCCGAGGGACGGCTGCCGGACGTCGTCGTCGCGTGCGTTGGCGGCGGCTCGAACGCGATCGGGATGTTCACCGCCTTCGTCGGTGACCCGGATGTGCGGCTGCTGGGCGTGGAGGCGGCCGGGCGCGGGATGCGGACGGGCGACAACGCCGCCTCGCTGGTGGCCGGACGGCCGGGCGTGCTGCATGGCGCCTACTCCTACCTGCTTCAGGACGGCGACGGCCAGGTCGCGACGACGCACTCGATCTCGGCCGGCCTCGACTACCCGGGCGTCGGACCCGAGCACTCGTTCCTGCGGCTCATGGAGCGGGCGGAGTACGTGGCGGTGGGCGATCGCGAGGCGGTGGCCGCCTTCCGGCTGTGCACCCGGTTGGAGGGAATCATCCCGGCCCTCGAGCCGGCCCACGCGCTCGCCTATTCCGAGAAGCTGGCCAAGGAGTTGGGGCCGGGCGGGCGCATCCTGGTCTGCCTGAGCGGCCGCGGTGACAAGGACCTGGACTCGGTAGAGGGTTTCGGCGATGGCTGAGGCCACGACTTCTCGCCTCGAGGCAGCGGTGCGCTCTGATGGCGACGTGAGGCTGATCCCGTACCTGATGGCCGGCTATCCCGACCGGCGCGGCTCGTCCGAGCTCGGGCGCCGCTACGCTGCCGCGGGGGCGGCCGCGATCGAGGTGGGCATTCCTTTCTCCGACCCGCTGGCCGACGGTCCGACGATCCAGCGTGCCGGCAAGGCGGCGCTCGACGGCGGGATGACCACCGGCGCCGCGATCGAGGTCGCGGCGGAAGTCGCGCGCGAGGGCGCCCCAGTCGTCCTCATGACCTACGTGAACCCGGTGCTCGCCTACGATCCCCGCCGCTTTGCCGAGCACGCAGCCGGCGCTGGTGTAGCGGGTGTGATCGTGCCCGACCTGCCCATGGAGGAGGCGGCTCCGGTGGTCGACCCGCTGCGTGAGGCGGGAATCGACACGGTCTTCCTGGTCTCGCCGACCAGCCCGGAGGAGCGGATCCGCCGGATCGCGGCCGCCAGCTCCGGATTCGTCTACTGCGTCACGCTGACCGGCGTTACGGGGGCTCGAGACGAGCTAGACGCACGTCTCGACTCGTTGCTCGAGCGCCTGCGCTCGGCCACCCAGCTTCCGATCGCGGCCGGGTTCGGCATCTCGCGGCCGGAACACGTCCAGCGGCTGCGCGGGAAGGCCGATGCGGCCGTGGTCGCGTCCGCGCTCTTGCAGGAAGTCCAGACCGGCCGCGACCCGATCCCGCTCCTGGAATCACTGGTGAACGCATGCCGGTGAGGGGCATTCGGGGCGCCACCACCGCCGACGCCAACACCGCCCAGGCGATCGTCGAGGCCACGCGTGAGCTGCTCCAGGAGTTGGTGCGGCTCAACGCCATCGACCCCGAAGAGATCGCCTTCTGCTACCTCACGACCACGGTCGACCTCGACGCCGAGTTCCCCGCCCTGGCGGCGCGGCAGCTGGGCTGGGTCGACGTACCGCTTTTGTGCGGGCACGACATGAACGTCAAACTGCCGAATCCCCGCGGGGTGGCACGCTGCGTGCGCGTCCTGCTCCTCTACAACACGGACCGCCCGCAGAAGGAGATGCGGCACGCTTACATGCGGGGCGCCGGAGCGATAAAGGCCGATCTGGATAGGATGCGGAGCCAGCTGGAGGTAAACGCTTGATCATCGTCATGTCGCACCAGGCGACGGAATCCCAGGTCGACGCCGTCGTCGAACGTGTCAAGGACATCGGCCTAAAGGTCGAGATCTCGCGGGGCGAAGATCGGACCCTCGTCGGCGTCATCGGCTCCAACGCCTACGCCTACCGGGACTCCTTCTCCCATCTGCCCGGCGTGCAGGAGATCATCCCGATCACCAAGCCCTTCAAGCTGGCGAGCCGGGAGTTTCGCCCCCACGACACGGTGGTCGACATCGGCGGGGTCCGCATCGGCGGCCCGGCGGGCGTAGTCGTCATGGCCGGCCCCTGCTCGGTGGAAGGCGAGGAGATGCTCCTGGAGACCGCGCGCCACGTCGCCTCGCGCGGCGCCCGGATTCTGCGCGGCGGGGCCTTCAAGCCGCGCACTTCGCCCTACTCGTTCCAGGGGCTGGGCGAGGCCGGGCTCAAGCTGCTCGCCCTGGCGCGCGAGGAGACCGGCCTGAAGGTGGTTTCCGAGGTGGTCACGCCCGGCGACGTCGTGCTCTGCAGCCGCTACGTGGACATCCTCCAGGTCGGCACCCGCAACATGCAGAACTACGCCCTGCTCCAGGAGGTCGGCCGCTCGGGCAAGCCCGTGCTCCTAAAGCGCGGCATGTCCTCAACCGTCGAGGAGTGGCTGCTGGCGGCCGAATACGTGCTCTCGCAAGGCAACCGCGACGTGATCCTGTGTGAGCGCGGTATCAGGACGTTCGAGACCGCTACCCGATTCACGCTCGACCTCAACATCGTGCCCCTGGTCCGGGAGCTTTCGCACCTGCCGGTAGTCGTCGACCCCTCGCAGGCGACCGGAAAGTGGACGCTGGTCGGGCCGATGGCGCTGGCCGCGGTGGCGGCGGGCGCACAGGGGCTGATCGTCGAGGTCCACCCGCGCCCCGACGAGGCGCTGTCGGACGGTGCCCAGTCGCTCGACTTTGCGGCCTACGACCGCCTGATGGAGGACCTCGAGCGCTTGACGGCGGCCTTGGGGGAGGGGCGGCGTCCGGGAGGCGTGCGGGCGGCGGCGGCGACCTAGGTTTACCCCCTAGGCAGCGCGGCGGGCTGGCTCGTGCTCGAGGCCTACGCGGTCGTGGAGCCAGCGCAGCGGGTGCGGCGCCCACCAGTTGAGACGGCCGAGCAGCCGCATCACGGCGGGCACCAAAAGGGCGCGCACGATGGTCGCGTCGATCGCGACCGCCACCGCCAGGCCGAGGCCGATCGCCTTGATGATCACCACCTGGGCGAGGCCGAAGGAGATGAAGACGGCGAACATGATGGCCGCCGCGCCGGTGATCAGCCGCCCGCTCCGCTGCAGGCCCTCGGCGACGCCGGCCGTGTTGTCGCCGGTCCGCCGGTACTCCTCCTGGATGCGGCTGACGAGCAGGACCTCGTAGTCCATCGAGAGCCCGAAGACGATGCTGA
>CAZHAC010000026.1:0-19202 GCA_964529765.1 uncultured Actinomycetes bacterium | reverse complement strand
GTGAAGTCCAAGCGCGTCGTTGACGCGATGCTGAAGATGACGAAGCTCAACATCGCGGAGCTGGAAGCAGCCTACCGGGGCGAGTGAGTCCTGGGCGGGCGCATCGCGGCACGGTCAATCAGGTGGGTGCGCTCAGGCGCACCCACCCTCGCGCCTTCCGCAAGGGCTTGCTCGACAAGGGCTACGATTGGAGACGTTCTCGACTCGAGGCTAAGGAGGCTGAACGATGGCCGAGCAGACTACTGCTGAAAGCAGCCCAGCCCTCGCGGTGGCTTTGGCGTACCACCGAGCGTGGACGAACAAGAACGTGGATGAGGCGCTGAGCCATGTCGCCGAGGACATCGTTTGTGACGCGCCAAGCGGTCAGATGCGCGGCATCGACCAGTATCGGCCGTTCCTCGCCAACTTCGTGCCGATCGTCGAAGGCTACGACATGATCGCCGCGCTTGGAGACGCCGAAACCGCCGTTCTCGTCTACGACCTGCACACAATCCCGGTCAGCTCAGGCCTGACGTGCGAGTGCTTCACCGTGAGCGGTGGCCGGATCGTTCGCAACCGGCTGATATTCGACCCCACCCCGTACGCAGCCGCCCGCCAGCAACAGTCTGGCTAATGGCCTATGCGGACGGCCGAGGCCTCGGTCGAGGCGCGAGCCGTGGCTCATAACCCGGCGGCCAGCTGTCGATCAGGGAAGGGAACCGCGCCTTGATCTGATCCCAGGTCGAGGTAGGGAAGAGGTCTTCGAGTCGTCGACGCGTCTCACAGTGCCGGCATAGAGGAGCAGATGCTGTCGTCCAGCGGCCGCAGCCGGAGCCACAGGGCGCGAGGTGGTGGTGGCAGGCGAAACAGAGCACGAGGAGGTTGTCGTCAGCGTCGTCGCCTCCCTGGAATATGCCAACCCGGTGGTGAACGTCGAGCTGGCGCTTGGAGCCCCGGATACCGCAGGCCTGGCATCGATCGCCACGGGCGGCGATGAGCCGGCGGCGACGCGCGGGGGTTAGCTTGGCAGCTCCCGAACGTCGGTTGTTGGCCTCGCGAAGACGGTCGCGGAGCGAGGGCTGGCTGAGCAGCGGCGCGAAGGCGCCCGGGCGCCCGCTCGAACAAGCGGCGCAGAGGACGCGCAGGTTAGCGGCGGTGGCCGTGCCGGCCTCGTTTATCCGAAACAGGTAGAGGAGCCAGGGCCACTCGAGCCCGCAGGCTTCGCACGCTCCCTGGCAGCGGCGCATGACCGCAGCGCGGGCGCCGTGACTGACGCGCAGACGAGGAGCGACGCTGTGGCGAATACAGGATCATTAGAGCAGAGCCGTCTCACCGACGAAGAGGTGGAGGTGTCCCATGAACCCAGATGACTTCCCCGCGCCACAGGAGGGCTTCGTTCTGACGCACTTCCTCGTGGTTTCCGATCAGGATCGGTCGCGCGAGTTCTACAAGTCGCTCTTCGACGGCAAGGTCGTCCTGGAGCGCGATCCGGTCATTTTGAAGGTGGCGAACTCATGGCTGATCCTCAATGTCGGGGGCGGTCCAACAGATGACAAGCCCGCGGTCACACTGACGACACCGCCGGAGCCTGACCGGACCAGCGCATTCCTCAACGTGCGGGTCGCGGACATCGACAAGGTCTACCGGGAATGGTCGGCCAAGGGGGCGCACTTCCTGACCGAGCCAAAGGACCACGGCCGCGAGATCCGGGCCTACGTCCGCGACCCTGACGGCCACCTGATCGAGGTCGGCCAAGCCACCGGCGCCATCAGGTAAAGCCAACCGGCGTGCTCGTGTAAAGCGAGGCCTCACCGGAGCGCGCCAATAGCGGTCGTGCTCAGCTGCGTGGATCGACCACTATGGCGCCTGCCAGGCGCCCGGCGACTGCCGCGTCAAGGGCCGCTCCCGCTTCCGCAAGTCCGTACACGGCGGCGACCGGAATCGCCAGACCGCGTTCGGCGAAACTCGCCGCCTGCCGCTCGAGAAGCGCTCCGTCCGGGCTCACGAAGAACCCGCTGACGCTGATTCCTCGCTCTGCCTGGAGAGGCTCGTTCGTAATCGTCGCCAGGCGGCCGCCGTCGGCTACCAGCGACAGGAGCCCGGGCGCCGCACCACGCACCGCGTTGGCGGCGACTGGCACCGGTCCGCTGGCCAGGCGGCGCACCTCCGCTTGCCAGTCCGGCCGGTGATAGTCGACCACCGCGCTCGCTCCGTACCGGTGCAGCCGCTGGGCGCTCCGCGGATCGGCGGTTGTGATGACGCGCGCACCGATCTGCGCGCCGGTTGCCACGAGCATCCCGCCGGTGATGCCTCCGCCGCCGTTGACGAAGAGGACCTCCCCGGCCTTCAGCATGACGGTCCGGAAGAGCACCTCTGCCGCCGTCAGCGCGGGCACTGAGAAGACGGCGGCCACCTCGAATGACATGTCTGCCGGCTTGCGCGAAATCTGATCCTCGGGCGCCATGAAGAGCTGGGCCCAGGTGCCCTGGCGCAGCGGGACCGCGTGCGTGAGGACCTCGTCGCCAGCCCGGAAGCGGGAGACGGAGGTGCCGGCGGAGCGGACGACGCCCGAGGCTTCGACCCCAAGCGCCATCGGCGGCGAAGCCCCCACGTCCCAGCCGCCAGTTCGGACGATGTCGTCCCAATTGGCCACGCCGGCGGCGCACACCTCGATCAAGACACCGTCCGGCTCTGGCCCAGCTGGATCGGGCAGGTCCAGCGTGCGAACGCGTCCTCCGAACCCGGTAATGCCCGCGCCTCTCACGAGATCAACTCTGCGCTTTCGAGAATCGCGTCGCGCTCGGCCGCTCTGGCCGCCCGGACCGATTCCTTTGGGACCGCGCCTGAGTCGGAATAGTCATGATGACCGTGAAGCTCAACGACGCCAGCAGAGACGTGCTCGACGGACCGCATACCGCGATCCTGGCGACCGCCAACGCCGATGGTCGCCCGCAATCCACCGTGATCTTCGTCAAGCGGGAGGGCGACACCGTGGTGTTCAGCACCATCAAAGGCCGGGTGAAGACCCGAAACATGATGCGCGACCCGCGTGTCAGCCTCCTGGTGTTGGCGAACTCCGGCGGGTACATCGAGATCCGGGGTACGGTGGACATCGAAGACGACCCCGAGAAGAAGCTCCTTTACGAGATGTACGACCGCTACATGGGGGGCGCGACACCGCCGCCCGAGCCGGAGGCTGAGCGGCTGATGGTTCGCGTTACCCCTGTGAGCGTCTACCACTGGCCGCCCCTGCCGGACGCCGCCAAGGCGGAGTGACCGTGGCGGAGAGAGAAGAGTTCGTCCGCCAGACCGAGCCGCTGCGGCGCGAGCTGCTGGCGCACTGCTACCGGTTGCTCGGTTCGGTTGACGACGCCGAGGACGTCGTTCAGGAGACCTACCTGAGGGCGTGGCGTTCCTTTGATCGTTTCGAAGGCCGCTCGTCAGTGCGCGCGTGGCTCTACAAGATCGCCACGAACGCCTGCCTAACCGCGCTCGAGCAGAGCCGCAGGCGTGTCCTGCCTTCCGGTCTCGGTCCCCCCAGCGATGACCCCACAGGCTCGCCACTGCCTGCCGGGGCCGAGATCGCGTGGCTGCAGCCGATCCCCGACGCGCTTGTGACAGCCGAGTTTGAGGACCCAGCCAATGTCGTCGCCACCCGCGAGCAGGTGCGTCTCGCGCTCGTGGCCAGTCTCCAATACCTGCCTGCGAGGCAGCGTGCCGTTCTGCTCCTGCGGGAGGTGCTCGCCTTTCCGGCCGCCGAGGTGGCCAGGATGCTCGACACCACGACCGCGGCCGTGAAGAGTGCCTTGCAGCGAGCCCGCGCGCGGCTCGACGAGGTGGCGCCGGTGGCCGGCAAGGTCAGCGAACCCTCGGATGCCGACGCGCGCAGGCTTCTCGACCGCTACATGACTGCCTTCGAGAACTCCGATGCAGCGGCCCTCGAGCAGACGCTGCGCGAAGACGCGGTGCTTGAGATGACGGGCACCCGGACCTGGTTTTCGGGTCTCCGGACCTGCCTGCCCTTCTTCCGAGCCCAGGCTCTCGGCTCGCCTGGCGAGTGGCGAATGGTACCTACCGGTGCTAACGGTCAGCCGGCGGCGGCCGCGTACCGGCGCGGTGCCGACGGTGTCCACCATGCATTTGGCATCGCACTGCTCACCACGACCTCATCTGGCATCAACAGGATCACACTGTTCGGCGATCCGGCGCTATTCGCCAAATTCGGCCTCCCGCCGGTCGTTCCGCCGCCGGCGGGAGTTCCGGCGCTATAGATCGCCGGTCAGCGCAGGCAGCGCCTGGCCAATTCTCGAGCAGCCCGATCGACTCCTCCCCGATATCGAAGCGACGGCTGTGATGGGGCGAAGGTAGGGGCAGGGCCACCGGAGCGTCGCACCGAGCCTGTGGTGGTCGCGATTTGCTGGGCTGAGCCCGGCCAGGGTCGCCGCCGCCAGTGGTTGTGGCTGGCTACCTTATAGGTGTCGTGCGCGTGGCCACCTGGAACGTCAACTCGGTCAAGCAGCGCGTGCCGCAGCTGCTGCGCTGGCTGGATGGGCGGCAGCCCGATGTCGTGTGTCTGCAGGAGACGAAGCTCACGGACGCCGCGTTCGCTGAGGTTCTCGGCGGCGAGCTGACGCGGCGCGGCTACGCGTTCGCGCACCACGGCGAGGCGCAGTGGAACGGGGTCGCGATCCTGTCCCGGGAGGGGCTGGACGACGTCGTGACCGGTATCCCGGGCGCCCCCGGCTTCCCGCACCAGGAGGCCAGGGCCGTGTCGGCGACGTGTGGCGGTATCCGCCTCCACTCCGTGTACGTGCCCAACGGCCGTAAGCCAGGTTCGGAGCACTATCGGTACAAGCTGGAGTGGCTGGTGGCGCTGCGCGACATGGTCGCCGGCGATCCCGCCTCGGCGATCGTCTGTGGGGACATGAACATCGCGCCGACCGACGACGACGTCTTCGACCCCGACGCGTACATCGGCCAGACCCACGTGACCGCGGCAGAGCGGGCGGCGCTCGCCGGCCTCCAGGCGACGGGCCTGCACGATGTGGTGCGGGAGCGCTGGCCCGGCCGGCGCATCTTCACGTATTGGGACTACCGGGCCGGCATGTTCCACCAGGACCTCGGGATGCGCATCGACCTGGTGCTGGTCACCACTGCGGTCGCCGACCGGGTGCGCGCCGCCTGGGTCGACCGCCAGGCCCGGAAGGGCAGCGGGCCCAGCGACCACGCTCCCGTCATCGTCGACCTCGACGAGGCGCCCGACGGCGCTATCGGCCCCGTCGTGCCGCCGCCATCGGCACCGGTGGTCAAGAGAGGCGCGGTCAAGCTACCCCAGTCCTGACGACCACCGGATGAACAGGCGGCTCTGAACAGGCGCCCGTTCTCGGTACCTGGCGATCACGCGGCAATTCGGTTCAGCTCGGTCAGATCGTCCTCGGACAGGGTCAGCGCAGCACCGGTGACGTTCTCGCGCAGGTGCGCGACGGATGAGGTGCCAGGGATGAGCAGGATGTTTGAAGAGCGCTGCAGCAGCCAGGCCAGGGCGACGGCCATGGGGTTAGCTCCGAGCCGGTTGGCGACTGATTCCAGTGTGCCGGACTGCAACTGGGTGAAGCCGCCGAGCGGGAAGTAGGGCACATAAGCGATGCCCTGAGCCGCAAGCGAATCGATGAGGTCGTCGTCGGCCCGGTGGGCGACGTTGTAGAAGTTCTGCACGGACACGACCGGCGCAATGGACTGGGCCTCGGCGAGCTGCTCGGCGGAGACGGTGCTGACGCCGAGATGTTTGATCAGTCCCTCCTGCTGCAGATCCGCGAGCACGGTGAACGGTTTGGCGATCGACCCAGGAGTGGGTCGGTCGAACTCACCGACGCGCAGGTTGACGAGGTCGAGTACGTCAAGTCCCAGGTTCTCCAGGTTGTCGTACACGGCCTGGCGCAGCTGCTCAGGAGCGAGCGCCTGGGGCCAGCCGCCCTCGGCATCTCGCAGCGCGCCGACCTTGGTCACGATATGCAGCTCGTTCGGGTAGGGATAGAGGGCTTCCTTGATGATCTGGTTGGTGATGTGCGGGCCGTAGTAGTCGCTGGTGTCGATGTGAGTGATCCCCAGGTCGACCACCTCGCGCAGTACGGCAATGGCAGCGTCACGGTCGGCGGGTGGGCCGAACACGTGCGGGCCGGCCAGCTGCATCGCACCGTATCCCATGCGGGTGACGGTCACATCCTGGGCCATGGTGAACGTTCCGCCTGGAAGCTCCTTCGCCGCCATGACAATCCTCCCGTCTTTCCCTGGATCAGGGATGCAAAACGATCTTGCCAAGGGTGTGACGCTGCTCGAGCTCGTGGTAGGCGTCGCGGACCTGCTCGAGGGGATAAGCGCGGGCGACGGGAATCTCCAGCCTGCCGGCTGCAATCAGCTGCGCGAGTTCGGCCAGTACCTGGGCACTTGCTCCTTCAGCGTTGCCGTCGGTCTTCGTGCCGTAGCGAGCGGCCGCCTGGAAGTCGACGATGGTGTCGATCCGTTGCGGGGCTACGCCAAGCTGGACCGCCAGGTCGACGTAGCCGGAACCGAACGTATCGACCAGCGCGTCCACCTGACCAGCCGCCGCTTCGCGAATGCGCTCGGCCGCACCATTGCCATAGCTGACGGGTATCGCCCCGTGGTCTCTGAGCCAGTCGTGGTGCGGTGGGCTGGCGAGTCCGATCACGATGGCGCCGGCGTTGCGGGCAAGCTGTACCGCGATGCAGCCGACGCCCCCTGTGGCTCCGGAGATAACGATCGCATCGCCGGTTGACGGGCCGACCGCTCGGACGGCTGCCCAGGCTGTCGTTCCCGCCACGAAGAGCGCGCCGGCGGCGTCCCACGGGACGGCGGGCGGGCGCGGAGTCAAGTGCTCGGCACCCACGACGACGAGTTCGGCGTGGCTGGCGCGATTGTCGGTGAAGCCGATGACCTCGTCTCCTGGCCCGAAACCGTCCACACCAGTACCGACTTGCTCAATAACCCCAGCGAGGTCGCTCCCCTCACCAGACGGAAACGTGGCCGGCCAGCGATCGTGAAGCGCCCCGGACCGGATCGTTGCTTCACCGGGATTGATGCCGGCCGACTTAACCCGTACGAGCACCTCGCCCGCCGCCGCCATCGGGTCGGGCACGTCGACGACGTGGAGCACATCGACGCCGCCGTACTCGCCGAAGCGGACTGCTCTCAACCAGAGGTCTCCTTGCTGCCGTTGCGCACTCTCTTTCTCGCTTAACGGCGCGAACGCTCTGGAGACTTCCGTCGAGTGACCGGGTCTTTACGACCGACCGCCAAGGCCGGGCTCAGGTTCGAGGGCTCGCCGCTCAGGTCGTCAGAACCACTGATTTCTAGGAGGGTCCCGCACGAGGTAACCGCCCCTCCATCCTGGATGGCCGCTTCGCGGCCTGCTCGAGCCGGTCCGTCGAGTCGTACCTGATCGTGGGGTGGCGCATCCGGCCGTCACGGGCAGGGCGGCGCGCCCAACGCCCTGCCACATGTGGCTTGGCGACGGAGTAACGACTGGTTCGGCATACCGTTGAAGAGACCATGGGCCATCTAGATCGCCCCGCCGTGTGGCGCCTGGGGGCGTTGGTGCTGGTGGCCTTGAGCGCACTTGCGTGTTCTGCCACGCCTGCACCTGCCGGATACCCGAACCCAATTTCGACCATTACGGCGCCGGCGCCTGGGGCGTCCGCGCGGGCACCGGAGCCGTCGAGTGCGGCTGCCTGCGCCTCTGGGGTGCTCCAGGCGCTATCCGTCGACCAGCGAATCGGGCAGCTCATGTTCATGGGCCTGGCAGGCAACCAGGTCGGAACAGCCGAACGCGCCGCCATTCGGGATGAGAGCGTGGGCTCCGTCTGGTACACGGTGCTCTCGAGCGCGCCCCAGTCGTCGGTCGCGGCGACCAGCGCCGACGTGCAAACGCTGGCGCCCGTCGCTTCCGCCGGGAGGTTGCGACTGTTTGTCGCGGCTAACCAGGAAGGCGGCCAGATCGATCAATTTCATGGCCCCGGCTTTAGCCCGATGCCAAGCGCCGCCACGCAGGGCTCCGAGCCTCCGTCCCAGCTTGAAGGCGACGCCTCGAACTGGGGGCGCCAGCTGATCGGCGCCGGGATCAACCTCGAAGTGGCCCCCGTGATGGACACGGTGCCTCCTGGAACCGACGCCTCAAACGCGCCGATCGGCGCGCTTGATCGTGAGTTCGGTCACGATCCTTCCACCGTGACCGCTCACGGTGTCGCCTTCATACGTGGCATGCAAGGCGCCGGTGAGGCGGTCACCGCCAAGCACTTCCCCGGCCTGGGCCGCGTGACTGGCAACACCGACTTCGCCGCCTCAAGCGTCGACAGCGTCACGAACGCCGACGATCCGTACCTGCAGCCCTTCGCGGACGCGATCGGGGCCGGTACCGACATGGTCATGGTGTCAACGGCGCTCTACACCCGCATCGACCCCGCGCGGTTGGCCGCATTTTCACCGGCCGTCATCGGTCTGCTCCGAGACCGGTACCACTTCACAGGAGTGATCGTGTCCGACGATCTGGGGGCCGCCGCCTCTGTTCAAGCGATCTCGCCCGGGCAGCGGGCGGTCGACTTCATCGCGGCGGGCGGCGACCTGATTACCGTGAAGTACGCATCCCAGGTCCCGCTGATGACCGCAGCTCTTCGAGCTCGCGCCCAAGCCGATCCGGCATTTCGCCAACGTGTGGATGACGCCGCCTTGCATGTTCTCGAAGCGAAGAGCCGCCACGGGCTGCTCTGTGCGTGACGGCAAGCGAGCGAGGGGTGGCGGGCCGGCTTAACGTGAGCGCGCTGCCGAACACGTAGGTGCCGACAGCGGTCAGTGCGGGGTTCGAGGACGGCCGCCACTTATCGCTGGCGTAAGCACCGCGATAGCTGGTCGATAAGTCCGTCGGCTCGACTTTGACCCGGCCTGTCGCAATGAAAAATGTGGCTCGGGACCGATGAGTTGGGAGCGGGTCTGTCGTCTTACTGAGCGATGAGCGCCCCAGGGCGCGTCCGAACGGGGCGCTCGGTCAGTAACAAAACGCGGGAGGCAGAATGCAGTTAGCGGTCGAGGCACATCAACTGGTCAAGCAGTACCGAGGTCGCTCGGGCACGGTGGACGCCGTCCGAGGCGTCGATCTCAACGTCGCTGCCGGTGAGGTCTTCGGCTTCCTGGGCCCGAACGGCGCCGGCAAGTCGACCATCGTCCGGATGCTGACGACGCTCATGTCGATCACCTCGGGGTGGGCAAAAGTGGCTGGCCTCGATGTTGCGACCCAACCCGACGACGTCCGGCGCCGCATTGGCGTAGCGCTGCAGGAGGCCGGCCTCGACCCCCGGCAGACCGGTCGCGAGCTGCTGGTGCTGCAGGCGCGGTTGTTCGGTAACTCCAAGACGGAAGCCATGAGGCGCGCCGGTGAGCTGCTCGAGCTGGTCGACCTCGTGGACGCCGCCGACCGGCGCGTGAAGGGCTACTCCGGTGGCATGAAGCGCCGGCTCGACCTCGCCTCAGCGCTGGTGCACCAGCCTGAGGTGCTGTTCCTCGACGAGCCGACCACCGGGTTGGACCCGGCCAGCCGGCTCACGGTTTGGGAGGAGGTAAGGCGCATCAATGATCGCGGCACCACCATCTTCCTCACCACCCAGTACTTGGAGGAGGCCGACCAGCTCTGCGATCGCCTGGCGATCATCGACAACGGGCTGATCGTCATGGAGGGCACACCAATGGAGCTGAAGCGGGGCTTGCGCGAGCGCACCGGTGCCGCCTCCGACCCGACCCTGGACGAGGTATTCCTTGACGCCACCGGCCGCACGCGGCAACGGCTGGCGGGTGAAGTGCAGGAGGTCTCGGCATGAACCTGATTCGCCAGGCGGGCCTACTGGGCGCGCGCACGCTGCGCGAGATGCTGCGAACTCCCGAGTCGATGATTCCCACGCTGGCCGTTCCGCTCTTCTTTCTGGTGGTCAACGTCGGCCAGGCCGGCAAGATCTTCTCGGCATCGACGCCCTTCTTGCACGGCCACGTCTACGCGGCCTTCCAGTTGCCCAGCTCCCTGCTGCTGGCGGCCTCGTTTGCCAGCGCCGCGCTCTACTTGATCGAGGACATCGAAGGCGGCTACTTCGACAAGCTTCGCGTCGCGCCGGTCTCGCGCAGCGCGCTCGTCCTCGGTCGCCTCCTGGCCGAAGGCGTGAAGAGCTGCGTTGTCACGACCATTCTGATCGTTGCCGCCGTGCCGCTTGGCATCTCGATCGGAAGCGGAGCTGTGGGCTTTTTACTGCTGCTCGTCCTGGCCGCACTGTGGGCCGTTACCTACGCGGGCTTCATGCAACTGATCGCGCTGAAAACGCGGAGCGCCGCGGCGACCAACACCGGCGGGTTGGTGTTCTTTCCGCTGCTGTTTCTGACGCCCAACTTCGTGCCCCGGGAACTCCTGACGCGGCCCATGGAGATTGCGTCCAGCCTCAACCCGGTCACCTACATCATGGAGGCGATGCGCTCTCTCATCCTGAGCGAATTCGACTGGGGTGCGCTCGGGCGCGGCTTCGCAGTCCTGGCGGTGTTATCGGTGGTGATGGTGGTGTTGAATGTCCGGCTCATCAACCACTACGACTGACCAGGACGCTGCGGGCACGTGTCTCGCCGCTTGGGTGATTGAGGTTGGGTAGGCAGCCACCAGCCGTGGCCAGACCTGGGCGCGCTCCTCCGCGTGAGGATGCTGGCGTGACAGTGGGCGATTTGTTCACCCAGTCGGATAATCACGCGGGGACATACCCAGTGAGCCGTCAGTGAGGACTGATCGCGCAGTCAGCTCTGGCAACGCTTCGCCGGTCACCGCGTCGCTCCTGGTCGGTTTCTCGTCATCGTTCTCACCCCTTCCGAAAGTCATGACCGCCCTTCTCGGGGGCGACGTTGTGGTTGAGCTGGAACAGGTTCGTCGGGTCGTAGCGCGCCTTGATCAGCTTTAGTCGATCCCAGGTCGCGCTCGGGTAGGCCTCGTGGATTCGGGCCGCCCCATCGCCGGCCAGGAAGTTCACGTAGGCACCTGGCTCGTCTCCGCATAAGGTGCGGCTGAGGTCGTCAACCCAATCGCGCCCGATGACCGCGTCATCGGGCTGTGCGTGCACAGCGGTGACGTTCACCATGAGCGGACGGTTGCGGTGGGCGTACGCCGTCTCGGCGACCGGCACGCGCGCAACCTGGCCGCCCAACACCCGGATCTGGACGACACGCATCGCGCCGTTGGCCGCTCCGAGACGCTCGATGATCGCCTCCGCCGCCGCTCGGCCGAAGCTGTCTGCGAAACCCATGCGCGTCGTCGCCGCCGGCCCCTTGGCGGCATCCTCCGGCGGGTAGAGCTCCGGGTACGGCATCGGCCGGAGCATGTCGACGACCGGCTGAGCAAGCGCGCGCAACGGCGCCACCGTCCGCTCGGCTCGGTCCAGCGGGCCGAGGCATGCCATCAGCCCGAGGATGACGAGCTTGCCGCGCTGCTCGGCGGGAATGAACGGCAGCGGCGGAGCCGGCATCACGTTGGCGATGGTGGAGAGCTCGTCCGGTGCCGCCTGAGCGATGGCGACGAAATCCTCGACGACCTTGGCGGTCGCGGGCAGCATCAGCATGCCGCCGAACAGCATTCCCGCCTCGTGGAGTCGGAACTTGAATCGCGTGGCGACGCCGAAGTTGCCCCCACCGCCGCGAATCGCCCAGAAGAGGTCCGGATGACACTCCGCGTCCACGACGAGTGTTTCTCCGTCCGCCGTGACGACCTCGGCCGCTAGCAGGCTGTCGATCGTGAGCCCGTGCTTGCGCGTCAGGTAGCCGACGCCGCCACCGAGCGTGAGGCCGCCGAGCCCGACCGATCCGGCATCTCCGAAACCGGTGGCCAGCCCGAATTGGTGCGCCGCGACCGAATAGTCCCGCGCGGTCAAGCCGGTCTGCGCCCACGTAGTCCGGCTCGTGGGGTCGATCTCAAGGCCGCGCAGATCGCGCAGGTCGATCACAATCCCGCCTTCGCTGACACCGTGCCCCGCGCCACTGTGGCCGCCACTGCGCACAGCCAGCTCGAGCCCTCGCTCACGGGCGTAGTTGATGACGACCGCAACGTCCTCGGCGCCGGCCACGCGCACGATTGCGGCTGGGTGGCGATCGATTCCGCCGGCGAAGACCTGGCGGACGTTGTCGTAGGCCGGATTGTCTGGCTTGATGACCCGGCCTCTGATCTGTGAGTCGAGTTGTGCAGTTTCGATCATGTGTGCAATGCCTCCACCTGGTTGGACCGCTTCAAAACGCAAAAACTCATCGGTTGAGAGCTGGAGAACGCGTCGTTCCTCCTTCTGAGACCGCCGGCCCTACCACGACTTCCCTGCGGGCTGTGCGGTGGTGACGTTGAGCCGGTTCCAGGCGTTGATCACCGCGATCTCGAGGGTCAGGGCCGCCAGCTGGCGCTCGTCGAAGTGCCGCGCGGCCTCCTCCCAGACCTCATCCGGAACCGGGTTCGGGCGGTCGCTAAGCCGTGTCGCCGCCTCCGCCAGCGCGAGTGCGGCCCGCTCGGCCGGCGTGAAGTAGGGCGCATCC
This sequence comes from uncultured Actinomycetes bacterium, assembly GCA_964529765.1. Taxonomy (GTDB): domain Bacteria; phylum Chloroflexota; class Dormibacteria; order Dormibacterales; family Dormibacteraceae; genus CAZHAC01. Next base: position 6,623 of record CAZHAC010000026.1, on the reverse strand, counting down.
CGCCAGGCTGCGACGGCGAAGACGCGGTCGTCGCCGGCGCCCTCCTGCTTGAGCTCGCGCGCGTGCATCTCGACGCAGACGCTGCAGCCATTGATCTGGCTCGCGCGCAGCTCAACCAGCGGGGAGATCTCCCCCGGCAGGCCTCCGCGCGCCGCGCGGCTCAGCTCCCGGAGCGCCTTCAGCGATTCCGGGTACAGGATGACCGGGTGGGTGATTCGGGCTTCCGCGATGTTGGTCGCCATGGGTCCTCCTTTCACTTGGTGGGCGGCTGTCACACCGGCCCGCCGTCGGTGGTCTAAGCGGCATGACCAGCGAACCCGGAGGAATGTGACAATGGCCAAGATCGACGCACTCGCGGAGCGGTTCGAGCCGGAGCGCCACCGGCTGCGAGCGATCGCCTATCGGGTGCTCGGATCCCTGAGCGAGGCCGAGGATGCAGTCCAGGAGACCTGGCTCCGGCTGAGCCGCGTCCGGGCGGATGAGATCGAGAACCTCCCGAGCTGGCTGACGACGGTCGTGACCCGGGTTTGCTTGAACATGCTCCAAGCCCGCCGGGCACGCCGCGAGGAGCCGCTGCCCGAGACCGGCTCGGGGCCGTCCCTCAGTGTGGCCACCCTCGATCCCGAGGACGAGGCGGTGCTGGCCGACTCGGTGGGGCTCGCCCTACAGGTGGTGCTGGAAACGCTCTCCCCGCCGGAGCGGGTGGCATTCGTTCTCCACGACCTTTTCTCGGTTCCGTTCGACGAGATCGCGGAGATCATGGGCCGCTCGACCGTGGCGGTGCGCCAGCTCGCCAGCCGGGCTCGTCGGCGGGTCGCCGGCCGGCCGGTTCCCGACTCCGACCTTGGGCGCCAGTGGGACGTGGTCGCCGCCTTCTATGCGGCCGCGCGAGAGGGCGACTTCGAGCGCCTGCTCGAGTTGCTCGACCCCGAGGTCGCACTTCGTGTCGAGGACGGGGCTGTGCCCGAGGCGTCAAGGCTCGTCCGCGGCGCCCGGGCCGTCGCCCAGCGGGCGTCGTTGGGCGCACGGGCGGGACGGCAGGCGGGACGGCAGGTGCGCATGGCTCTGGTCAACGGGACAGCCGGCTCGGTCATCGTCGAGGGCGATCAGCCGGTCGCAGTGGTGAGCTTCACGGTCGTGGGCGGGCGCATCGTGGAGATCGAGATGCTGACCGATCGCGACCGGCTCCGCTCGCTCAGCCGCTCTCGTCGGTAGGCGAGATCACGGGGGTGGGGCTGCCCTGCTCCATCAGGCTCCGTGCTGCGTTTGGGGGTGTGCGGACTGCCGCGGTGCCGGTTGAAAGGCGTTGGTTATCGCGATGACACCGAAGACGTTCGTCTCATAGAGGAGGACGGTTCCGACCCAGTCATTTTTCGGTCATGCGTCGGATTCCTCACAGCAGTCGAGCTAAGAAAATGACGCGGGTTGCTTGGCACGAGCTTGTCGAGGCCGGGGATCAGCTGGGTGTGGCAGTGCCCGTTGGCCACGGTAGTAATCGCCATTACTTTGATTGCGGTAGCAGGTTGCTCCTCGGGTCCGTCGGGCTCGGGTAGCACCGCATCAAGCGCATCGTCCGCCGCGACTGCTGCGAGCGGAGGTGGCGCGCGGCCGACGGTCGTGCTGGTGCACGGGGCGTGGGCAGATGCGTCCAGTTGGGCCGGCGAAGTGAAATCCCTTCAGGCCTCGGGCTATACGGTCCGCGCGATCGCCAATCCGCTAGAGAACCTGACCACCGATTCCGAGACCGTCGCCAACTTCCTCCAAACGGTCGGCGGCCCTATAGTGCTGGTCGGCCACTCCTACGGCGGATCGGTCATCACCAACGCGGCAGCCGGAAACCCCAACCTAAAGGCACTCGTCTACGTTGATGCCGCTGCGCCCAACGTCGGGGAGACCAATGGATCGCTCAGTGGAGCCGATTCCGTTCTCAACCAAAAACCCAAAACAGAACTGTTTGACCAACTGCCCTATCCTGGCGCCCCCGCTGGAGCCATGGACCTTTACCTCAAACAGGCCATCTTCGTCAACAACTTCGCCAACGACCTCCCAAAGAACACCGCCCAGCAACTCTGGGCCTCGCAGCGGACCGCCTCCACGGCCGCGTTCGACACACCATCGCAGCCGGCAGCGTGGACAACGATTCCGTCGTGGTATTTCATCAGCACAGGCGACCAGATCATCACGCCGACCTCGGAACGCGCGATGGCACAGCGAGCGCATTCGACGGTGACCGAATTCAACGGCGGTTCGCACCTGACATTGATTTCGCACCCAGACGCCGTCACCGCGGTCATCCAGTCCGCCATCAACTCGGTCCACTAAGTTGTCGCCTGCCGATTGGTCTACAGGACGGCCGAACGCTCGATCGACGCAACCGAGGTGCAATGAATAGTGATCTTTCGCTCGATGTCTATGTAAGCCCCTACAAGCCGATTGTCCCAGCCGCGCCGCAGTTGAGTGCCGGAACGCCTACCTTTCCAGCCAGCTCGGTGTCGCTTGTGAGCGGTGAGAGCGAAGCGGTTCTTGTTGACGCTCTCCTCACCCTCGACGAGGCGGGGCAGGCGGCCTCCTGGATTCGTTCAAAGGCAAAGAAGCTCACGACTATCTACATCACCCACGGCCATGGCGACCATTTTTTTGGACTCAACATCCTTCTCTCCGCGTTCCCTGATGCCCGGGCTGTGACGCTTGCGGATGTGTTGCCTTCGGTGCGGGAACAGGTCACCCCGGACTTCCTCGCGTTTTGGCGGTCGCTGTTTCCGAATCAGATCCGAGAAGATCCTGTCCTGCCCGAGCCTCTCGAGGGCGACGTCATGGAGCTCGAGGGTCACGAGCTCCGCCCGGTCAATGTCGGACAGAGCGACATCTACCCGAGCAGCGTGGTCCACGTTCCCGATCTTGATGCGGTGGTCGGCGGCGACGTCACGTACAACCGAATTCACATGTGGTTGGCGCAGATGCCGAAGGCCGACCACGAAGCTCGTATGGGCTGGATCACTGCTATCGACAAGATCGCGTCGCTCAAGCCTCGAGTCGTCGTGGCCGGCCACAAGGCGCCGGGTACGCGCGACGACGATCTGGACGAGCTCATCGACGGCAGCAAGCGGTACATCACCGACTTCGATAAGGCCGAGCGTCAAAGCGAATCAGCACAGGAGCTCGTCGAAAAGATGCTCGCCCTCCACCCCGACCGTGGGAACCCGTACACGCTCTGGAACGCCGCGACCGAGGTCTTCCGCGCACGCGCACAGCGCTCGACGTAGCCGCTCCAGTCATAGCGGCCTCTTTACGGGCGCGTTCTGCCTATGAGCCGCGGTGCCGGAGCCGCTCCTCGAGCTCGTCGAGCGCAACGCGCGTGGGGCTTTTGCGCGGCGTCGGGCGACCGCCGAGCCGGAGCGCTAAGGCGATGCCGCGCCCAAGCACTCGCTCCAGCACAGCAAGCGCAACCAGGACGACCACGACGGCGGCGACAACCAGCAGCAGCACCATCGACTGCTCGGGCGTCAGGCTGACCGGGATTCGGCGTCCCATCGCTCTTCTCGCCCTTCCCGCCTGCAGCGTGACACATATCGAGGCGGACCGCCAGCTTCTGGAAGCCGACGATGACCGTACACGGCGCTTGACCTCGACCGGATCCCGCTGGCCTACCTGCCCGGTGAGTCGCCGACCTAGTCTCGGTAGCGATAGACGATCCGGCCGCGGTCCAGGTCGTATGGCGACAGCTCGACGCGAATCCGATCTCCGGGCGTGATCCGGATTCGGTATCGACGCATCCGGCCCGCGGCGTAGGCAATCAGTTTGTGGCCGCCTTCCAGAACGACCTCGAACATGACGTTGGGCAGTGCCTGACTGACGACCGCATCGAACACGACAGCGGCCTCCTTCTCGGGCTCGGGCGGACGCGGTTGCCGGTCGGTTCGGCGCGCAGATCGACGAAATGGTGATGCTGAGTGACGTCTGGCCAAGCAACGACTCTATCCTTGTGGCGCACAGCACCGTCTTGCCGGCTGTCAGCCGAGTTCCACACCAGGGCGGATCTGAGTTCGAACCGGCGTGTTTGATCACCAGACGGGTGCGGCGATGCAGTGCCTCTCCCCGTGTCCCAAACCGAGGCTCATGCACACAGCGACGACGGCGAGCAGGGGATGGACGTGCCCGTGGAGGCAGGATTGACCGCACTCGACGACGTCAACACGACGGACGATCCCGTTCTGCCAATGCAGTTGGGTTACGTCGGGGTGGTGCGCTGCGGGCGGCCCGCGCTGACGGCTCGCTTGAGGCGGCTCTGCAGACCATGGATCTGGAAGGCGGCGACGAGGAGGGATACCCCGGACAGAATCGCGTAAAGCCCGATGAACCACAGGACCGCGAGGACACCGGAGGCCGGCCAGATCGCGATGAGCACCCCAAAAATGAACGAGATGACGCCCGAAAGCCCGAGCCAGAGATCGCCCTCCACCTGGCCGCGTAGATCGATGGCGGCGATGAACTCGACGACGCCGGTCAAGATCGCGAACGCGGCAATCAGGTAGACGAGCCCGAGGGCCGTGATCCCAGGGCGTAAGAAGGCGACTGCACCAATGGCCACGCCGGCGGCCCCACCCAGCATGTAAGGCACCCACTCGGTGCTGCGAAGGGCAAGCAGGTTCAGACCGCTGCCGACCAAGAACACACCGTAGACGAGCGAGAAGGCGCCAAAGAGCCAGATCAGAGCCAGCAATGAAAGGCGGGGCCATACGAGCACGACGATCCCAAACGCGATCGCTGCGAGGCCGCTGAGGGCGAGAAATCGGCCGCTTCGAGCCATCGCTGTCTCCATCCCAGAACCTCCTTGATCACGCTTTCCGGGCTGCGTCGCCCCCAACCTGAAGCTCGTTCAGGCCTCAGCGACCGCTGGACGCCGAGCACCTGCCGGACTCTTGATCGGCTGCCGAGGCATGCGTATCCAGAGGCAGCTTCTGGCACCTGAGCGGGAGGTTGAATCCGTCGCATGACCGGAAAATTGACAGGGCGACCGGTCGAACCGAGTGCTCGGCAGCGAGACGGAACGAGTCGCCGAGTTCGCGACCATGCCCGTGCTCGTCGTCCCGTCCACGACACCGGAGATGTGAGCCAGGCTGCAAAAGCGCGTCGGCGACCTCGGGGGGTTGCCGGCGGTTGCGCATCACACGAACTGAGTGGTCGTACCTCGCCGGCGCGATATTCCCGGTCCCGAACCACGCGTACTGCGCACCACGATCACGGTTCGGGGCAGCGCGCGCACCGCGTTTACGAGCGATCGCCGAACCAGTTTCGAGGATCGGGCCGATTGCGCATACGCGCCCATCACCACCACATCGTGGACGCCGGCACGTTCGAGGATGACCGCCGCGGTGTCACGGGATGTCACCTCCTCCAGCTCATATGCCACACGCACGCCTGTCGAGTTGAGCGTGTCGAACAGGTCGCTGCGTTCGCGGTCGCGCTGCTTTGCCGTCAGCGACGGCTGATAAACGTGCAAGACCGTAACCTTGGCCATCCGGTTGGCGGACAGCGACCCGGCCACGAGCAGTGCCAATCTAGCGTTCGGCCCGCCGCGTATCGGTACCAGGATTCGTGAGATGTCCAGCTCTGTCTCCGGCCGCAACGGGTCGGGACGGACGAAGACGAGATCTGCCGGCGGCTCCGACGTGAGCCGGTCGATCACGCGTCCGAGGAGCCGAGGCCGGCGGGCCGTCAGTCCTGGCCACTCCACGACCAGGAGATCGCACCCCTGTTCATAAGCGGCCTCCTCGATGCCGTCGGCAACGTCGTGAGTGACGCGTATCTCGATCGGGGACCGGGCGCGTCTTGGTCCGCGCCTGCGCGAGTCTGTCGCCGATATCCACTGCAACAGCTCGCGGCGCCGGCCGGCGATGATCCTTTGCACGTCGTCCACATCACGACCGGGCATCTCGACCAGGGCGACGACGCGCCCATAACCGCCGACGAAGGCGACCAGCGAATCGCCTATGTCGGTGAGCGGAGCGGCCGCCTGCGTGCGGATGATCGGCACCAGGACCTGTATGTATTCATCAACCACGGCCGCCGCATGTCTCCCACACCGCCTGGAACGGCTCGGCAGCTGTCGCTAGCATGGCCTTCCAGCCGCCGTCCACTTTGATCAGCGAGCCGTTCACGAAGCTCGCCTCCGGGCTGACGAGTAAGGCGACCACCGCCGCCAGCTCGTGTGGCCGCCCATGGCGCGGACTAGCGGCCAGTGTCGCGTATCCGCGTGCGCTGGGTTTGCCGCCGATCGGGATCCCCGCGTCGACAGCACCGGGGCAGATCGGGACGCAACGAATGCCATCCTTCACGTAGTTCACGGCGGTGTTGGTCAGCCCGATGAGGCCGTGCTTGCTCGCAGTCTAGGCCGCGCCTGCCCGCCAGTCATACCCGCCATACCGACGTAGTGACCCGGGCGACGCCAGCCATCGCCTTACAGCTTCCATCCTCCGCCGTGCGCCAGGGTCGAATGCCGCGCTGCCCATGGTCATCTGCCCAGTCAGAGGAGCGTCGAACCCAACCTCTGACACACTTCAGGCGATGACGGCCGCTCAACCTCCAGCCGCGGTAGAGCTCCACGGCATAGAACGCAGCTTTGG
>CAZHAC010000025.1:0-19879 GCA_964529765.1 uncultured Actinomycetes bacterium | reverse complement strand
GGGCGCCCATGACGACGCGAGGCGCCGACGACGTCCAGGGCTCGTAGACGCGCCATGGTGTGAGGTGGAAGGCGGTGTCGGATGCCTCGGGGAACTCGGGAATCCCGCCCGCCGGGTCCTCGGCCAGGCACACCCAGACCAAGCCGTAGCGCTCTTCCACCGAGTAGGAGCGGACGCGAGCCTCGCGGGGGATCGGCAGCCCGCGGCGGGCGGGAATGTCGACGCAGCGGCCGCGGCGGTCGTAGAGCCAGCCATGGTAGGCGCAGCGCAGGCCGCGGCCGTCCACGACCTTGCCAAGCGACAGCGAGGCACCCATGTGCCGGCAGACGTCGTCGAAGCAGGCGACATCGTCGTCGAACCGGCAAAGCGTCAGCGGCGTGCCCAAGAGCTCGACGCCAACGGGTTCGCCTCCGAGCTCGCTGGCGAGCAGCACCGGGTGCCAGTAGCGCGACATGGCGAGCGTATAGCTCTCGATCGCCGCCGTCGCCGGCTGGTCGGTCCCGGTTCGGATCACCTCCTTGCCTTGACCGCCCAGGCTGCCGCCGTCTCCCGGAACGGGCCACCGCCACCGGTCTCGGCGCGCGCCCGGTCGCGTATCTTCGCCTGCCAATCCGGTTCCAGAGAGGCGAAGTGCAGATACACGAAACCGCGCCGACCCATCATGCCGTCCCACCAGTCCTCGAACGAGGTGTAGTCGACCGCCGCTTCGAGACGGATGGACTGCAGCGAGCTCAGGCCGGCGCCGGCGAGCAGGGAGGAGAGCTCTTCGGGCCGGCCGAGCTGTCCGCCCGCGTCCGGAGAGTTTCCACGCCCGCCGTCGACAGCCCTTACCGCCCGCCAGTAGGCCGCGTTCTGGCGTTCGTCGCGGTCCCACACATAGACGCCCACCTGACCGCCGTGGGCGGTAACCCGCACCATCTCGATGACCGCTGCCGCAGGCTCCTCGAGGTGGTGAAGGACGAGCCCGGAGACGACAGCGTTGAAATAGCCGTCGCCGAACGGCAGCTCCAGGATCGAGGCGCGCTCGAAGCGCACCCCCGCCACGGTGCGTGCGGCGAAGTCCAGGTACGCCTGTGAGGTGTCGACGCCCACCACCTCGCCCGGCCAGGCGAGGTCGATGATTGCCTGGGTGAGCGCTCCCGTGCCACAGCCGGCGTCCAGCCAGCGGGCGTCGCGGCGGGCAGCCATCCAGGGCACGAACTGGCGGCCGAACTGCCGGCTGTGCCGGCCGGTGGCCCGTTCGTAGGCTCCGGCGTCCGTGAAGATGTCTGTCACCGCTGTTCCCCGGGCGTCAACGCGCGCAGCTCCAGGTACCCCGGGCCGCGATCGAAGAAGGGCCGTGGCGGCCGGGCGCCGTCACGTCTCAGCTCAACGATCGCGCCGTCGCGGATGACCACGCCGTAGTCATGTTCCGCCGCTTCTTCGGACACGAGCCCACGAATCACATCCTGCAGCACGAGCTCGGGTTCGCGCTCCCAGGGATCGCCCCAGCCGCCGCCGCCGGTCGTGCGGATCCGCAGCAAAGTGCCCGCCCGCGCCGGCACATCGTCGTTCATGCCGGGCAGTGGCTGCCCATCGAGCGCCGCCTGGTAGGGCAGCCCCGCCATCCCACCGTTGACCCCGTAGCAGCCGAGCCAGCCGCGATCCGCGGTTGAGACGAAGTAGGCGTCGCGGAGCAGCCGGATGTGCTTGTCATAGCCGAGTCCGCCCCGCCGCTTGCCCGGACCCCCGGAGTCGGTGGCCAGGGCCAGCTTCTCGATCCGCACCGGAAAGCGCGTCTCGGCGAACTCGGCCGGCAGGTTCTTGGAGTCGGGCACGATGTGGATGGCGTCCGAGCCGTCGGCGTACCAGCGTCCTCCGGAGCCGCCGCCCAGCACCTCGCGGAGCAGGTACCAGCGGCCGGAGTCGTCCTGCCCGTGGACTCCCCAGTAGCGAATCGTCTCCTGATCGGCCGGCATGCGCCCGCCGACCGCCTGGGCAAGGCAGCCGGCAAAGACGCCGAGCAGACGCAGGATCAGAAAGGAGCGCGCGTTGGTCGGCGCCGGGAACTCCGGCGTGACCAGGGTTCCCTTGGGTGGGAAGCGGAGCTCGAGGATGTCGCAGACCCCCTCATTGATGTCGAGGTCGGCCGCCATCTCGGGGCTCTCGGCGAGGTTTCGCAGGATGCATGCCATCCACTTCCGGAGAAAGAGCCCGTCGGCGTAGTCCCCGGCGTGGTTGATCGGTCCCCGCGCCTGGGGACCGGTTCCGCTGAGGTCGCAGACGATCCTGTCGCCGGTCTTGGTCATCCTCATGTGGAGCCGGTGGAGGCGCGGCGCCTCGACGCCGTCGTGCTCGATGAAGTCCTCGAACTCGTACGTTCCGTCGGGAATCCGCGGCAGCACCTCGCGGCGGAAAGTCTCCGCGCAGCGGTCGATCAGAGCCTGGAAGCAGGCCTCGACCATCTCCGTGCCGTAGGTCTCGAAAAGGCGCTTCAGCCGGCGCGCCCCCATCTGGCAGGCGGCGACCTCACTGTCGAGGTCGCCGGCAAACGACTCCGGCGTGCGCGAATTGCGCACGATCACGCGATAGAGATCGTCGTTGCGCACGCCTTCCTTGAACAGCCGCACCGGCGGCACCATCAGGCCCTCCTGGTAGGCGGAGGTGGCGTGGGCGGGCATCGAACCGGCGACCATTCCGCCGATGTCGTCGTGGTGCCCGAAAGCCTGGACGAAGGCGACCACCCGACCTTCATGGAAGACCGGCACCGTGGTCGTCAGGTCGGGCAGGTGTCCGACTGAACCCTCTGAGAGGTAGACGTCGTTGTGGTAATAGACGTCGCCCTCGCGCATCGACTCCAGCGGGAAGTCGCGGACCACGGGCTGGACCATGGCGGAATAGGAGCGCCCGGTCAGCTTCCGGCAGCGGCGGTCGTGGATGCCGGCGCGGTAGTCGTGCTGGTCGCGGATCATCGGTGACCGGGCCGTCCGCTCGATGGCGGCTTCGACCTCGGCTTCGACCGAGTGCAGCGTGCCCTCCACGATCTGGAGGACGATCGGGTCGACCTCGGTCAGCACGTCAGCACCAGATTGCCGAGCCCGTCGACCTCGATCTCGAACCCGCTTTCGACGACAGTCGTCGAGCCGTACTCCTCGATGATTGCCGGTCCCTCGCCGCGCCAGTGCGCGGGCAGGTCGGATCGCCGGTAGAGCTTGAACCCGGCCCGCTCGCCGGCCGCGGCGCCGGACCCCGAAGGCGGGGCGACGTCGAGCGATGGGCGCTCGAGGGCTCCCACGCCGGTGATCTTCCAGTTGACGAATTCGACCACCTCGCCAGACCTATAGGCGTAGCCGTACAGGCGCTCGTGCGCGTCGTGGAAATCTGCCGCCGCTCGCTCGCCGTCGAAGGGCAGGGTGGCGGGAAGGCTGAGCTCGTGCGCCTCGCCCAGGTAGCGGGCGTCGACCGAGCGGACGAGTGAGACCCTGTCTGGCGGGACGCCCTGATCGGCGAGCGAGGCCCGGGCCCGCTCCTCGAGGTCCTCGAAGATAACCGCCACCTCCGCGCTGCCCGCCTCGTCGTGGCGGATCACCCGGGTTGTGACGTAGTCGTCTTTGAGGTCGACCGCGAGCAGGCCGAAGGCGGACACGTTCCCGGGCGAAGGCGGAACCAAGACGGTCCGCAGGCCGAGGATCTGGGCGATCCGCGACGCCTGGAGGGGTCCGGCGCCACCGAACGCCACCAGTGCGTCCCCGGTTGGGTCGATACCCCGCTTCACCGTCAGCTGGAGCACCGCGTTGGCCTGGTTGTGGGCCGAGATCTCGAGAATGCCCGCCGCCGTTCGCTCGCGACTGATCCCGAGCGTCTCCGCCAGATGGCTGATCCCCTGCTCGGCGAGCCTCCGGTCGAGCACCACCTCGCCCCCGGCCAGCCGTTCGGGCAGGCGGCCGAGCACGAGGTGGGCGTCGGTCACCGTCGGCTCGCTGCCGCCCCTTCCGTAAGCCATCGGACCAGGCACGGCACCGGCGCTGCGCGGTCCCACGCGGAGACCGCCGTCAGCGGCGATCCAGGCCACCGAGCCGCCGCCGGTGCCAACGGAGACGATGTCGATCATCGGCACCCGCACCGGGAAGCGACCGATGTGGCCGTCGCGCGTCAGGTGCGGCTGCGCGTCCTCGACCAGGCAGACATCAGTCGAGGTGCCGCCCGTGTCGATCGTGATCACCCGCTCGTAGCCCGCCTGCCGCGCAATCCAGGACGCGCCCAGGGCCCCGGCCGCCGGCCCCGAAAGGGCGGTCGAGATCGGCTTTTGGGCGACGGCGCGGGCGGCGAGGACGCCGCCGTTCGACTTCATGATCAGCAGCGGAGCCTTCGGTGCGACCTCCGCCAGGCGGGCGGAGGCGCGGGAAAGGTAACCGGTGACGTGGGGCTTTACGAAGGCGTCGACCAGCGTGGTTACCGCCCGCTCGTACTCCCGGTACTCGGGCCAGACCTCGCTCGAGATGGAAACCACGGCGCTCGGGTGCTCCTGGACCAGGATTTCGCGCATCTGCCGCTCGTGATCGGGGTTGGCGTAGGCGTGCAGGAAGCAGACGCCAACTGCCTCGACGCCGAGCTCTCGGAGCCGCCTTGCCACCAAGCGGGCCTGCTCGGCATCGAACGGGCGCAGCACCTCGCCCCGAAAGCTCATCCGCTCGTCGACTTCGAAGACCCGCTCCAGGGGGACGAGACGGTCCGGCTTGACCCAGAAGTAGGAATTGCCGTAACCGCTGGGAACGCTCTGGCGACCGATCTCGAGAACGTGGCGGAAGCCACGCGTCGTGACCAGGGCGAGCGAGTGAAAGCGCTCCTCGAGCATGGCGTTGGTGGCGACCGTCGTTCCGTGGGCGACGGTGGCGACCTCGCCGCCCGCCGCCCCGCGCTGTAGACCCTCGATCAACGCACGGGCGGGATCGTCGGGCGTGCTCGGGACCTTGAGCTGCCGGGCACGGCCGCCGGCGTCGAGGACGACGACGTCGGTGAACGTGCCCCCGGTGTCGATTCCCACCCGCAGCATCTGGAGACCGCAGGGTAGCGCACCGCCTACCCAGCATTTAGCAGGGTGTCAACAGTGCACCCAGTACATACAATCCGCCCTGCCCGCGAGTCCTTCGCGGAGGGTTTTGAGGAGAGACGAACTGAGCGCTGTAGTCATCCGAAGCGATCGGCTCCCGGTGCTCTGGCGGTTGGCTGCGACGGCCGCGCTCACCTTGGCCACGGCTTTCGCGATCGTTCCCCTGCACCTCGGCCTGGGCGACGGCGCCTTGGTGATGGTTCTGCTACCCGTGCTCCTCACATCGGCGCTGCTCGGGATGCGGGCCGGTATCGTGACAGGCGCCCTGGCGCTGCCGGCCATGGCAGGGGCGATCTGGCTGGCCGGCAATCACGGCTGGCCGGGCATGGTAACGCCGAGCGCCCTGGCGGGCGTCGGGGCGTTGGTCGTCTTCGGCGGCGCCGTGGGGCGGCTGCGGGACCTCCGGGTAGCCATCGACAGCGAGCGGGGCGCGCTGCGGCGCCTCATGGGCGAGCGCCAGCAGGCGGAAGCGGCATGGCGGGCCAGCGAGGAGCGCCTTCGGCTGATTTTCGAGAACACCGGGATCGGGGTCGCCAGCTTGACGGATGAGGGCATCCTCGAGCAGGCCAATCCGGCACTCGACGAGATGCTGCGAGCGGACGGCGGTGAACTGCGGCGCGCGATCGAGGCGATGGCTCGTGACCGCCGGCGCCGCATCTATCGTGAGCTCCGCTACAGAATGACTGACGGTCGCGAGGCGTGGGCCAGTCTGGCCGTCGCCAAAGTCCGCGCCGCCGGCGACGACCATGAATTCTCGATCGCGACCATCGAGAACACGACCGTGCGCAAAGTCCAGGAGGAGGCGCTCGAGCACCTCGCGCTCCACGACACCCTGACGGGGCTGCCCAACCGGACTCTGCTCGGCGACCGGCTGCGCCAGGCGCTGCTGACCAGCCAGCGCGAGCGGGAGGGCCTGGCGCTGCTGATCATGGACCTCGACCGCTTCAAGGAAGTGAACGACAGCCTCGGCCACCACTGGGGCGACATGCTGCTTCAGCAGGCGGCGGCACGCCTGAGGGAGTCGCTGCGGGAGTCGGACACGGTCGCGCGCCTGGGCGGCGACGAGTTCGCGATCATCCTGCCGGGCGTCGATGAGCACGAACTCGTCGAGCGGATGGCCCGCAAGCTGCTGGAAGCGCTCGATCGCCCGTTCGTGATCGAGGGCCGGCTCCTCCGCGTCGGCGCCAGCGTCGGGGCCGCGGTCTCGCCCGCCCACGGCGAAGATGTGTCGACCCTGATCCGGCACGCCGACAGCGCGATGTACGCAGCCAAGCGAGGGGGCAGCGGCTTCGCGCTCTACAGTGACGGCGCCGACGAGGCGCTGGCGATGCGCCTGGCGCTCGCCTCGGAGCTCCCCGCCGCGCTCGAGGCCGGCGAGCTGGAGCTGCACTTCCAGCCGAAGGCCGAGGTCGCGACCGGCCTGCCGGTCGGCGTCGAGGCGCTCGTCCGCTGGCGGCACCCTGAGCTCGGCCTGCTGCCACCTGACCGCTTCATCCCGCTGGCCGAGGAGACCGGCCTGATCCGGATGCTCGGCCGCTGGGTGCTCGAACGGGCGGTCGACGAGTGCTCGCGCTGGCGGGCTCTCGGTCACGATCTGCCGGTTGCAGTGAACCTCTCCGGTCGCGACCTCCACGACTGGGAGCTGCCGGACTTCATCAACCGGCTGCTGATCAAGCACGGAGTCCCGGCTTCGCTGCTCGAGCTGGAGATCACGGAAACCGCGATCATGACGGACCCGGAGGCCGCCCGCGAGCTGCTCGAGCGAATCGTGGCCATGGGCGTTTCGGTGGCCATTGACGACTTCGGCATCGGCTACTCGTCGCTCGCCCAGCTCAACAAGCTGCCGGTGAGGCAGCTGAAGATCGACAAGAGCTTCGTGCGGGAGATGGCGAGCGACGGCGGCTCCGCCGTGATCGTGCGCTCGACCTGCGACCTCGGTCACAACCTCGGCCTGGTGGTCGTGGGCGAGGGAGTAGAGGATGCCGAGACCTGGGAGCTGCTGCGCCGCAACGGCTGCGATCTTGCGCAGGGCTTCCTGCTCAGCCCACCGGTCACCGCCGAAGACCTCCTCGACTGGCTGCGCGAAGGTGCGGGCCAGCCGGAGAACGGAGTTCGCGTAGCGCAGTAGCATTCGGCCGATGCGGCTGGGATTCATCGGGCTGGGCCTCATGGGCAAGCCCATGGTCCGGCGGCTGCTGGCGGCCGGCCACGAGGTGGCGGTGCACAACCGCTCGCGGCCGGCGGTCGACGAACTGGCGGCCGCGGGCGCAGCTGCGGCGGGGTCGGCCACCGAGGCCGCCGAGGGCGCGGACGTCGTCCTGACCGCACTCCCGACAATCGACTCTGTCCGGCTCGTCTACTCCGAGCTGGCGCGGGTAGCGACGCCGGGACAGATCTTCGCCGACCATTCCACGGTCGACCTCGCGACCACGCGCTGGTGCGCCCTTGCTATGCCAGCGTTCGTCGACGCACCGGTCTCTGGCGGGCCAGCAGGTGTGGAGGGGGGCACGCTGACCATCATGGCCGGCGGCGAGCAGCGTCATTTCGAGCGCCTGCTTCCGGCTTTGCGCGCCTATGGCGGCACGATCCGGCTCTGCGGACCGTCCGGCGCGGGGACGGCCGTCAAGCTGGTCAACCAACTGCTGGTCGGCATTCACACGGCGGCCGCCGCCGAGGCGATCGCCTTCGGTCGCCGGATCGGCGCCGACCCGCAGGTGGTGCTCGACATGATCGCGCCCTCGTTCGGCGGCTCGGCGATGCTCAGCCGAAACGGGCCGCGCTTCATCAACCACGACTTCTCGCCGGCGACGCCGGTCCGGATACTTCTTAAAGACCTCGGGATCATCGCCGGGGAAGGCCAGGCGACCGGATCCCCGCTGCCTTTGGGTGAGCTGGCGCTGGAAGACTTTCGAAGGCTGGCCGAGGCGGGCTACCTGGATCAGGACATGGCCGCGATGATCAGGCTGTACGAGTCACCCGACAGCTGATGCGGCTGCTCGTCACCGGCGGTACAGGGACGCTCGGCAGCAAGCTGGTGCCCCGCCTGGCGGCGCGCGGTCACACCGTGCGGGTGCTCACGCGCGGCAACCGGAAGGTCATCGGCGCCGAGTCGGTGGCGGGGGACCTCAGCGACATGAGTGGGGTCGAAGCGGCGGTCATCGGCGCCGAATGCGTCGTTCACTGCGCGAGCAGCCCACGCAGTGACACCCAGAAGGTCGACGTCGAGGGCACCAAGCGGCTGATCGAACTCGCCTGGCGCGTGGGCGTCCAGCACTTCCTTTACGTGTCGATCGCCGGCGTCGACCACCTGCCCGAGTACCGCTATTACCGGATGAAGCTGGAGGCGGAGAAGGTGGTGAGCGAGGGCGGTATCCCCTGGACCATCCTGCGCGCCACCCAGTTCCATGTGTTCATCGACCACCTCTTCCGGCAGGTCGCCGGCTACCCGATCATGCTCATCCCAAAAGGCTGGAAGTCGCAGCCGGTCGAGGTGGGGGAGGTCGCCGACCGCCTGGTCCAGGCGGTGTCCGACGGCCCGCGGCGGATGCTTCCTGAGTTCGGCGGGCCGGAGGTTCTGACCTCTGACGAGATGGCCGAGATCTGGCGGCGCGCGAACAACGTCAGCCGGCCGCTGGTCTCGCTGCCGCTGCCCGGCAAGGTGTCTTCGGGCTTTAAGGCCGGGGCCATCACGTGCCCCGATCAGCGGTTCGGGAAGATCACCTGGCAGCAGTTTCTCGCGGGGGCACGCGGTTAGGCCGACCGGCTCTCCTGTAGCACCTGGAGCGGTGAGCAGGGGTAGATAGCCACCCTTACGCGGTGACGGTCTCGTTGTTCTGCTTCTACGTGCTGAACCACGTTCGCCCAGCTATCCATGACCAGCAGCTCGTCACTGCTGTCCTTCCACAACCGGCAGTGACGGGGCACTTCCTCGCCAAAATAGGCCGTCTGATAGAGGACGATCCGCCGTGGGTACAGCCGCGCCGGCCGCCCCCTCCCGGGATCCCCAACCTTCGCTAGTAGACGTTTGCTCAGCTTTCGGGCCAACTCGGGTGGTGGCGTTACGAGCACCTTTCTCAGCATCTGGCGCTGGCTGTCCCAGCGGGGGCCATTGAGAAAGGGATACAGGCGATGAAGCCCAATGCCCTCCGGGTTGGCTGAGATCGCCACCAGGGACGCACGCGGTGAAGCATGGAAGAGTGGGGTCAAGCCCTTGCTGCGCATGAACGTGAGTGACACATCGATCGGATAGGCGTTGGAGACGACTACATCGGCGTCCAACGGCATCGGAGCCTCGTACATCCGGCGCGAGAACTCGACCCCGTCTCGGTAATAGGTGAAATGGTCGCCACACAGGAAATTGACAATGCTGCGGTCGGCGTCCACGTTTACGGAGAGCACGGTCCGCAGGCCGGCCATACGAGCAATCTCGTCCAGATCTCGGCGGACTGAATTGTCGACAACGTAGGAGCCGGCCATGCTGGGGTGACCGTAGTGCAGCCCAACGATCGACCTGCGGCCGAGCACCCCCAGTATCAACTTAGAGCCGCCCCCAAACCCGGTGCTCTGCTGCGGATAGATCCCGCCTACCCCTATCAGCAGGTCACTCGCGGCCACCAGCCGGTTCAGCTGCACGGGCGTGCCATGAGAAGTTCGCCCCAGCCTGACCAGCTCGCGGTCGTACTCGTGCACATGCAAGCGGCAGGAAGCGGCGGCCTCTCGGCCGACCTTCTTTAGCCAGGCGCCATCGGCCAGAGGCCCGTGCGAGCCCTTGGCCATGACTATGGTGACGTCGCTCAGAGGGACTCTGGCCTGCCTCAGGTGCTCCAGGACGAGCGGGACGATACGGGCCGAAGGAGTGGGCCGAGTCAGGTCATCGACGATTATCACGGGCCGCTGTTTGCCCTTGGCCAGACGGCGAATCGGCGGTTGCCCGACCGGGCTCTCGAGCCGAGCTTTGAGCTCGGCGTCTGTGAGCGGCGGTGGGGTTTTGGGCCAGTGCGTTTCGATCACCCATCGGTCAGGAACAGGCAGCTCCAGCCAGCCGTCGCCATACCAGGCTCCGGTGCGCAGCCTCAGGGTACGGGCGCCGGTCGCGAGCGTCATTTGTGATGGTGCTCTGGCCGGGCAGCGAGCACCATGACCTGTGAGCCGATCGATGGCAACAAGGGCGCGCCTTGTTCAGCGAGTCGCGTCAAGCGGTTGTCCACCGAGCGCCCCAGACGATCGGTCAAAATCGGCCGGCCAAGCATTGTGAAGGGCCCAAACCCGTACGTCCATGTGGACTCGACGCGGAAACCCTGCTTCCGGAGCATGCCTACAAACCCACTTCGTGTATGCGCCCGGGGTCGCGGCTCCTGATCGACACGCGCGCGGAAGACGGCATCCCTGATCCTTCTGGCCGCGCTGGAAACCACAGGCGCGTATCGAGGGTCGAGAAGCCGGTTCAGCCTCAGGAGGTTATCGGCGTTGCAGAGCAGCCAGCCCTTCGGTCGGAGCACTCGGAATGCCTCGCGCAGGCCGGCGGCCGGACTATGGAGCCATGGGATCACGCCAAGAGCCACCACGAGGCCGAAGTGGGCGTCCGTAAAACCGAGCTGATGCACGTCACCGCGGATAGTTGTGATCTGAGCGCTCATACCGAAGGCAGCCGACCTCTCGCGCGTCCTCTGCAGCATGCTCGTGGCGGGGTCCAGAACAGTCACCGTGAATCCCCTGCGAGCCAACTCCACAGCCTCCAAGCCAGCACCGCCGCCCACGTCGAGCACGGCCGTGCCCGGCGCCAGACCGAGACGATCGATCGCGGCGAAGGCGAGCTCCAGTCGGTGGCGGTGGATGCTCGAAAAGACGTCTTCGCCCCTGTATACGTCGCTCCAGAACCCGGCGCCCCGATCGAACAGCTGGGTGACCCCGCGCTGCACTTCTGTCTCGCCGATCATGTAGAGGCCCGGATGCTGGCGGGCGGCCGGACGGACCGAGCGGTGTCGACGACGAGCAAGGTAAGGCGGCCAAATGACCCGAGAGCGACGGCCAGCGCGGCACCCACCATGCCCATTGCCAAGATCAGCGGCACGGCGGTCATCAATGTGATGAGTGCGGCAACGCCGGTAGCGGTCGTGGACAGCCACGGTCGTCCGATAGCAATCCACGTGGCCTCCAGTGTCAGCGAGATTCCGTACATACCCATTGCCGCAGCGAGCAGGGCGAGCGCCGGAGCCGCAGGCTGGTAGGCGGCGCCGAAGATCCAGCCGAGGAGCCACGGGGCCAGGATGGCGGTCCCTGCGACCGCCGGCATGGTGGCCGCGATGTCCATGAGAAGGAGCTTTTGAAAGTACTCTCGTCGCTCGCCGGGCTTAAGACGAGCCGCCCCCGGCAACAGGGCGGTCGCGATCGCGGAGCCGGCGAAGAATGCTCCATTGGCCAGGCTCATCGCAGCCCCGTATTGGCCCACGATGTCGAGCCGCGTCAGCTGCTTGAGAAGAACGACATCAATTCCGCTCCAGAACATGAAGAGCGCAGTCTGGAGAAGCAGCGGCAGCGTGAAGTGCAGTATGTCCTTCATTCGTTGCCGGTCCAGGGCATTTCGCATCAACCGGAGTCCGAGCGGGCTGAACGGCTGCATCAAGAGCGCTGCCGCAATCGTGGACAGGCCGAACACGATGATGTACGGGGCGGGGTCGCGCCAGCGGAGAAGAAACAGAGCAGAAACGGCCACCAGCTGGATCAGGTTCGCCAGGACGTTGTATGCCGACACCGACCGGAACCGCGCGCGGCCCCGCTGTAGCTCGCGATAGAGCACGAGAGCTGATGTGCCCAGCATGTTGGCCAGCACACCGACGAAGACAGCGATGGGGAGCCTTACCACGACTTCTAAGGGGACGGTTGCCAACAGGCTGATCGCGAGCAGGAAGCCGACCACGGCCAGGTAGTTCACGAAGATGACGTTCTGCTCGTGACGGTCGTGGCTGCGGGCGAGAGCGGGCGACATTCCAGCCGTGGAATTGGAGAGAAGAATCGAAGCAATGGCCGCCAGGGCCAGCGCGTAGGTGACGAGGCCGAAATTGGCCTGCGTCAACGCTCTCGCCGTCACTACTGAGAAGCCGAAACCGAGAAATCGGGTCAGCGCGATGCTGAAGAACATCAAAGTGGACATCCGCACGAGCCGCGAGCGAGTCAGGTGGGATTCGATCTCTGCGAGCCATCGCGCAGGATTGCTCTCTGACCGCGAGCCCAGCTCCACGGGGTCTTGTGTCGTGCGTTCCTTCAGAGTCGAGCTCGCCACCGCCGCTGCCATCTCCCCTCGACGGTGTCCATCACGAGCATCAGCATCGCGCTCAAGAACGGCAGCGGGTCACCCCAGGAGAAGGTTGCCCCCTCGTCAACTCCCCTGATCGATCGCAGCCAGCCAAACAGGTCCAGCTCTCGGTTACGGCGGGACTGCACGAAGCTGATGAGGTCTGAGTCTTCCTTGATCCAAAGACGCCCTTCACGCGGCTCGATCTTCGGGACGCGCTGGCCGGTCAGGTCGAGGTACAGGGCGCGAACCACGTCGATTCCACCGATGTCCAGGAACTGCCGGAAGTTGCCGCCCACACGTGGGTTCACATCCAGGACCTTGTATGTATCGTCGCGCCGGTCGTACTTGTAGCCGCTGTCAACGATGCCGGAATACCCGATGTCACTCATGAAGGTGGTTGCCAGCTCCGACAGCCGGCGGTTGGTACGGCAGATTCCCAGCGAGGTGTGACCCATATGCGGTGGATGCTGGCGAAGCTTCTGGCCGGTAAAGGCGGCTAGACATCGGGATTCAGCGTCAAAGTAGCCCGTGAACATCCAGACGTCTTCATCACGGCCAGGGATGTACTCCTGCAGAATGAGATTGGGATTGTCCACCGACACCGCCACAGCGTGGATGGCCGACTTCAGCTGCGTGGGGTTGCTGGCGACCACCTTCGTGTCGACATCCGGCCGGCTCACAGCCGGCTTGACCATAACTGGATAGACGAGCGAATCAGCCGCCGCCAGGGCGTCGTGCAAGTCAACTGGCATCACCAGGCCCGGAGTGGGAAAGCCATGTCGTGTGGCGATGTCATGGAGCCCGCGTTTCGACGCGAGAGTGGCTACCAAGCCGGGTGGCTGGCGGGGGAACTGGAAAATCTCTCGTAGGGGCTCGTCATGCTCCGCGAGGAAGACGGCCCACTCGTCAGTACCGGCCATCACGATAGTGCCCCGTCCAAGCTGCCGGCCGGCCTCCAGCAGGTCCTCCACGATCTCGCTCGGATCTCCCAGTGGCCTCCCGTTGTCTCCGGCGGGAAAAGTACCTGCGCAGAACCGCGAGAGATTCGAGGGGGAGATGCCGCTGTGCCGGAGCATATAGACGCGGACGCCGAAGCGGCCAAGGCTGCGTGCCGCACAGTGCGCTCCATACCACCGCGGCGGGGCCAGGAACAGGACGGGAGGCAGCGGTGGTGTGGAGGTGACCACGTTAGTCACCGGGGTCTCGTGTTCTAGTCCAGGTACCTCGACGGCTTCGAGTTGTGTCTCGCCGTTGTACACCGCGTCAGTCTTGTCCCGGCTCGATCGCGACTGCTTCCTTGATCAGGGCCTCACGCTCCGGATGAGCGCCATTCCGGGCCGGGACGCCGGCACTCATGCGGAAGCCGGCCGCGGCCATGCCGCCGACTTTGTGGAATCGGTACACCAGTCGCGCGGCGAGTAACTGCGCCGGCCGCATGTGTGTGAGGTCGGCTGCCATCATTCCAATCGACAGCGCCCGACCCAGCCTTTGCATCACGGCGGGATATTCCAACCAGCCCTTTTCAAAGAAGTGATCGACGGGTTTGTTAAGAGGACCGCCGAAGAGCTCCTCCACCGGCAGCCCGTGCTTCTCCGCCAGCCGGATGACCGCGCGTCCTTCGTCGTAGGCGTGCATTCGGAAGGCGGCGCGTCCGACATTGTGAAGGTGAAAGGACAGGGCTTTAGGCTCGAAGATGAAGGGGATCCCGAGGGCGGCAATCCGGAGGCCGAAGTCAGTGTCCTCGCCACCGTAGTCGCGAAAGCTGGTATCGAAGCCGCCAACCGCCTGCCAGGCGCTTCGTCGCACGGAAACCTGGGCGCTCCACATGTGTGGTGACGCCGGATGCGTGCGGTCGATCGGGGCGAGGGCCTCGAACAGCCACTTCTCGTAGACCAGAGATGTCCCACGCGAGCGGCAGTCTTTGGCCAGAGGATAGAGACCCTGAACGAAAACATTGCCCTCGCGCTCATGCGTCCTCAGGTGCACCGCTACCAGGTCACCGTCGCAGATCTGATCGGCATCGAGGAAGATCAGGACATCGTGCTCGGCCAGGCGTGCCGCCGCATTGCTGGCTGCCGCTGGACCGGCGTTGGGTTGCGTGAGCCAGCGCAAACGGTAGCGTGTCTTCAATCGCGCCAGCGCTTCGACGGTGCCGTCGCTTGATCCGTCGTCGGCGACGATGACCTCGTAACTCTCGGCCGGGGCCGTCTGATCGTCCAGCGAGCGGAGCGTGGCCAGCAGCAGCTCCCGCCGGTTGTAGCTTGGAATGCAGATCGAGGCCTTCAGAGGCAAGCTCACATCCCCTCCCATGCCACAGGCTTGACAACACGCATCGCTCGCACCTCCGCCGGCCTTGACCGATACCCGGCGACCCGACACTAGTTCGGGGTCTGCGCTGCAGTCGATGGGCGTCCCAGTGCTCTTGTCCCGGGTGGACCCAGATCGCGGGCTTAATTCGAGGTTCACAAAAGGACAAGTGCCCAGTTGTGGCAGGCCTTCGAAGCACCAAGCGCCCCCACATGGGCGAGCGGCCCGAGGAGTGTGCGGCTAGTCCCGGCGGGCCGGCCAGGGGAGGAGCCGGGCCACAATTGCGTAGACCTCCGGGTTGAGTGCCAGTCCAACGTGGCTGGACTTGACCTCGATCGAGCGCACATCGTCGCGGAGGCAGGCCTCCCAGTGGACGATGCCGTCGGAGCGCGAGTAGATCGAGGTGATCGGCACCCGTGGCTCCGCCTCCAGGTCGCGGAGGAACCGGCGCTCCACGTTCGAGGTCTTCCCATAGCGAATGAAGTTGAAGACCTGGGCCGCCCGCACCCCCGCCATCGTCACCGGATGAACGTCGAACGGATTCCCAATTGGGGAGCCCAGGCAGATGACCTGCTCGACCATCTCCGGGTGGCGGTGACCGAGCACCTTGGCCAGGATGCCGCCCCGGCTGTGCCCGATCAGGGTGACCCGCCGCCCCTTCCACCCGTAGATGTCGACCAGGCGGACGGTCAGCGCCTTCATCACCACCTCCGAGTAGCGGACGTTGAACGTCAAGCCGGCCAGCTCCGTGTAGTAGCCGATGCGGCGCAGCCAATCCGCCATCGCCGACATCGAGGAGTCGCCGGCAAGGAAGCCCGGGATCAGCATCACCGGGCGGCCATCGCCGTGCGGCACGTCCTTGCCCTCGAATACCGGATCGCGGACGAGCCTCACGTACTCGGCGGCGACCCGGCTCTCGCGCCAGATCGGCGGCATCTGGATCAGGCGGCCGGGATGGAGGAGGTTGGGGATTCCGGGGCGGACCGGCTGCCGCTCGCCATCCGGGCGCGCGTGAGGGGTGGGCCGGGGACGTTTCGAGGTGCTAGCCACGACGTTAGGTGAGCTGCCGGATCCTATCCGGCCCTGGCTGGGTCTACCAGATCACCGGGGTCCGCGGCCTCGAGAAGCATGTAGGTGAATCCTAGTCAGGCATCGGGCCGGCATAACAGTCTTCAGCCGAAGAGCCGTACCTGCTCCTCGCGCAGGCGCCACAGATAGCTGGACCGGTCGACCTCGACATCGTCCAGCGTCAGCGCCTGGTCCTGCTTCACCGGGCGTTTGACCCGGGTTCCCTCATACGCGAAGCCGAACGGGAGCAGCCGATCGCGCTTGGACACGTCGTAGCGCTCGCTGAGCCCGTACACCGTGTAGCCGCCGCCCCCATCGAGCTCCTCGCCCGGCTGCAGATCCTTCTTGGCGACCGCGACCAGTTCGGCCACCATGCCGCCCTGGAGATCGCCCGTCGGCCGGCCGTGAAACACGGCGCGGGCGACCGACATCGGCACCTCCACACAGGCGAGGTGGTAGGGGCGGAAGAGACCCCAGTTCGGGCCCCACTGCTGAGCGGTGCCCCCGAAGCCCGGCTCGAAAAGCGCGGACATCGACGAGCGCACGCCCGGGTGGGGCGACGTCACGACCACGAAGACGCCCGGAAAGACCTTGTCCTCGTGCACGTACCGGCCGCTCTCGTCGACCGCGTTGGCCATGTCGACGACGCCCGTCTCATCGAGGATGCCGCCGTCCGCCGTGAGCGCAAAGACCTTGCCGAGGTCCTGCCACTTGCAGAACGGCTCGTGCATCCCGCGCTTGGCAGGCGGCAGCTTGAGGACGTTGGAGACGGCGACCATCTCCAGCTGCGACTTGGTGCCGTCGCGGAACTCGTTGTACATCTTGGGGTTCATCCGGTTCCGCTGCGCGATCTCCAGGTACTTCTCGGGAGTCGCGTGGTGGTCGTCGGGGAAGAGGACCGTGCCGCGGCCCGCGCAGACGATCTCGAAGCCGAGCGAGGTGGCCCAGTCGGCCATCTCGAAGATCGCTCCCGGCTGGTCGCCGGCGGCGAGCGTGTAGACGACTCCCTGCCGGCGGGCACGCTCGGCGAGGAGCGGACCGACCACGATGTCAGCCTCCACGTTGAGGAGGACGGTGTGCCGTCCACGCGCGATCGAGAGGTCGGCGACCTGGGCTCCGATCTCCGGCACCCCGGTCGCCTCGACCACCGCCTCGAGCTCGAGGTCCGGGATCAGGAGCGGATCCTGGGTCGCCACCGCCTGGCCACGCCGCACCGCGTCGATGGCCTCGTCGAGGCTGTCGCTGAGGCAAACCTGATCGCGCGCCCAGCCGTTGTCGACGAAGGCCGCCAGCGCCCGCTGGCCGTCGATGTCGGCCGCCGCCCGGACCTGCATGCCGGTCATCGTCGAGATCTGGTCGACGATTCCCCGACCCATCCGGCCGACGCCGACGACCCCGACCTGGATGGGCGTGAGCTTCCGGTCGCGTAGCTCGCGTGTGTACATCTTGCGCAAGCGAAGGTAGCATCGGGCCCGAAGAGTGGTGCGACGCGCACCCTCGCCCGACTGACGGAGGGGAAATGACCAGGAACGATGAGCTCCAGGAGCTCTTTGACCGGGACCCTGAGTTGCTGGCCTGGACGCGGCGCAAATTCCTCAAGCGAACGGGCGCCCTCGCCATCACCGTCTCACTCGCCGACATGTGGGCGGTGGCCTGCGGCGGCGGCGGCCCGACCTCGGGCTCGGAGGCGACGCCGGGCGCCGCGCCCGTTCCCAGGAAGGGCGCGCGCATCCGCTACACGCAGTGGAACAGCTTCGTGCCTGCGGGGGACGCCGAGGTCCGGCGCCAGGCCGCCGAGTTCGGGGACAAGTTCGGCGTCGAGGTGGTCGTTGAGACAATCACGCAGGACGACCTGATCGCCAAGACCCCGGCCTACGTCCAGGCGAACAGCGGCCCCGACGTCATCTCCATGCAGTACTCGTGGCCGCACCTCTACACGAGCGCCTGCCTGGACGTCTCCAACGAGGTCGCCATCCTCAAGAAGAACCTCGGCAAGGTCCACCCGGTCAACGACGCCTTCACCAAGGTCAACAACGTCTACCGGGCGATCCCGTACTGCATCGTGCCCAACGCCTGGACCTATCGGACCGACTACTTCCAGCGTGCGGGCGTGAACGCGTTCCCGGCCACACTGGAAGACATGGTGTCCGCCGCCGGCAAGCTCAAGAACGCGACCGGCAAGCCGATCGCGCAGACGGTCGGGCACGCCTACGGCGACTCGCTCACCATGTGGCTGCCGGTGCTCTGGTCGTTCGGCGGCAAGGAGACCGACTCCAGCGGCAAGGTCGCGATCAACAGCAAGGAGACACTCGCCGCCATCGACTGGGCGCTGCGTGCGAAGCAGGCGGGCGCCGTCTTCCACCCGGAGTGGCTCGACCCCGACAACAACCAGGCCTACCACTCCGACAACATCAGCGCGACGCTGAACGGTCCCTCCATCTACATCAAGGAGAGGGACACCAACAAGCACTTCGACAAGGTCAGCGACAACGCCGTGATGCCGGCGGGGCCGAAGGGTACCTTCACGATGAACCTGATCTTCAACCAGGCGGTCATGAAGTGGACCCCCGAGGCCGAGACGGCCAAGGCGTTCGTCATGTACCAGATGGACAAGGACAACTACATGAAGTGGCTGGCCGCCTGCGGCGGCTACGACATCGGTCCCTTCGACGCCATCAACACGGCGCCGATCTTTCAGAGCGACCCCAAGCTGAAGCCAATCCACGACGTCGCCTACGACTCCAAGGGCAACCCGGTCGGCAAGTGGCCGGGCTGGCCGGCGCCGCCGAGCAAGAAGACGAGCCAGGCTCAGGCGCAGTACATCGTGGCGGACATGTTCGCCAAGGCCCTGGCCGGTACCGATCCCAAGGCCGCGGTGGCCGAGGCCGAGGACCGGCTCAAGAACATCTGGGAAAAGCCGGGGGCTTAGAACACTGGCAATACTGGAGCGGCCGGAGGCCGGCCGGGCCGGCGTCCGCCGCCATCGCGGACGGTTGCTCGACCGGGAGGCTCCCCTCGGGTACATCCTCCTGGTTCCGACGATCGCCATACTGGCGCTGTTCCTCTTCTACCCGTTCGTCTACGGGGGCGTTCTCTCGCTGACCTCGACTGAGATCGGCGATACGTCCCTGGGCCAGTTCATCGGGTTCGGGAACTACGTGTGGGAGGTCGCCCGGGACCGCGTCTTCGGCGGTAACCCGTGGACAAGCGGCCAGTGGGGAGCCTTCTTCAACACCTTCGTGTACACCGGCGTGACGACCGTGTTCAAATTCGCTCTGGGGCTGCTGATGGCCCTGCTGCTGAACCAGGTCTTCCCCGGTCAGCGCTTTGTCCGGGCCGCCCTCCTGCTGCCCTGGATCATCCCCAGCGTGCTGTCAACACTGGCCTGGCGCTGGATGTTCGATCCGACCTTCAGCGTCGTCAACTGGGTCATGAACTCGGGGCTCCACCTGTGGATCTGCCATGGATCCACGACCTGTGTGAACTGGCTGGGCACGCCGGTCACGGCCAACATCTCGATAATGATCGTGAACACCTGGCGGGGCACTCCCTTCTACGGCATCGCCTTTTTGGCCGGGCTGCAGACGATCCCGGTCGACCTCTACGAAGCCGCCCGAGTGGACGGCGCGAGCCGCTGGAACCAGTTCTCGCACATCACGATGCCACTGCTGCGGCCGGTGCTGCTGGTCGTCCTGCTGCTGTCGACGATCCTCACGTTCGCCGACTTCCAGCTTCCCTGGGTGCTGACCAGGGGAGCGCCTTACAACAGCTCCCACCTGCTGGCGACCTGGGCATACACCGTCGCGATCCAGGGCAACGAGCTCGGGCAGGGCGCCGCCATCTCGCTCTTCCTGTTTCCCGTGCTGACCCTGGTCATAGCGGGCGTGCTGCTCCTGCTGAGGAGGCCGGAATAGTGTCCGACATCGAGGTACCGAAGCAGATCGGCGGCGCCGGCTGGCTGCGGCGCCGCGGCCAGAAGCGGCAGCGCTGGGGCGCGGGGGTAGAGGTCGGCGACACGCTCATCGCCCGCCTGCTAAGGATCTATATCCCCGTCGCCGTGTTCGTGTTCGTGACGCTCTTCCCCTTCTACTGGATGTTCATCACGTCCATCAAGAGCGACA
>CAZHAC010000024.1:0-20636 GCA_964529765.1 uncultured Actinomycetes bacterium | reverse complement strand
CGAGCAGCCGGCGCGGCCCGAACTGCTCGGCCGACGCCTTCCATCCCAGCTTCAACCTCATGCTCGCCTCCCAAAATTGGATTCAATATCCACGCTGTGAATCGTATCGCCAACGGTGTCGTGGAACGCCCAGGGCAGCCTCATGGCAGGCGGGTATTAGCGAGGCGACTTTCGCGGACTGAGATCGAGCTCCGGTCGGGTAATGTCCTGTACGCGATGTCCCTGGGACCGATCCGATTGAGCGGTGCTCGACCCCGGGCCGCGGAGCTTTACGAGGCCCTCCGTTCAGCGATCCTGAACGGTTCGCTCGACGCCGAGGAACGCCTGGTCGAGGAATCGATAGCAGCGGCCGCCGGTGTCAGCCGGACTCCCGTCCGGGAGGCGCTTCACAAGCTGGAGGTCGATGGCCTGGTTCAGGCGACGCCGCGAGGTATGGTCGTCACCCGGTTCTCACTCGAGGAACTGTCGGATCTTTGCAGCGTACGTGAAGTGCTGGAGGGGATGGCGACCGGCCTCGCCGCCGCCTCCATAACCGACCTCGAACTGATCACGCTGCGGGGTATCCAGGAGCAGTACCGCGAGGCATCGCTGCAGGCGGACATCCCCCGGATGACGGCCATGAACCACGCCTTCCACGAGACGATCTGGCAAGGCTCGCGCAACCGTTATCTGCAAGAGCGGCTAACGGTGCTCCGGAGCCAGATCGAACGCCTGCAAGAGACGACCTTGGCCATGGAGAGCCGGCGATTGGAGGCGCTGGAGGAGCACGACCTGATCCTCTCGGCGATCGAGCGCCACGAAAGCGACAGAGCAGACAAAGTCGCGCGGGCGCACTTCCGGAAGGCGATGGCGATCCGGCTTATGAACCGCCGCCTGGCCATGGGCGAGCAGCGAATCAGCGAACCGCGGGATTGGCCTCCCGAGCCCCGACCTGAAGCGCCGCGACGAACTCGCGGAGGTCTGTCACCCGCTCGAGGTCGCTGACCGTTCGCAAAATCGTTTCTACCGCTGCCGCCTCCAGCCGGCCCTTTGCCGCCAGCCGGAACTTCCCTTCGATATCAGCCTCTGACAGCGGATCCGCGACGTCCCCGCGTGGGACCTCGCGGTGCTCGACCAGCTCGCGACCTCCGAGGAGGGTCACCTCGACGGTCGCCGCGGTCCCCTTGATCCCTGTTTCCCGGATGACGCGCACTCGGTTTCGAGCAAATTCGTCCAGCACGGGGTCGGCGATGCGTTCGCTCGTGAACTGGTCGATCCAGCACGCGCGATCGTGGAGGATGACCGCGGTCGCGTACGGAGTCGACAGGAGGGCCCGGAAGCGCACGTCCCAGGGCAGCGTGCCATGCATGTCATAGACCGTCTCGCCCACGCGTACCCGGACCTCGGAAATGTCGTCGGGCCGGAGATCGTGCTTGTCGATGAGCGCGAACAGCGCTGTCGCGACCGACTGGATGGACGAGGCCAGCGGCCAGAGCCGCAAAGCTATTTGCTCGAGCTCCCAGCGCTCACCAAGCTCATGTGTGACCTCCTCCGGGCGCCCACCCTCTGAGTAGGCGTTGAAGATGCCGCCGTCAGGGCTGGTGAGGACTTCGGGTGACGACTCGAAGTCCTCGGCCGCGAGAAGGGCCGCAATCAGCCCGCTGAGAGAGCCGCGTGACTGGTGGAACTTGATCGTCGCCGTTCCCCAGTGCGCAAAGGTGCCGGCCGACTGGCTGCCCGCGAGCCCGAACGCGTTCCGCAGCTGAACGGCGCTCAAACCGAGGAGGCGGCCGGCCGCCGCCGCCCCGCCGAAGGGTCCGATGACACCCGGGGAGTGCCAGCCATGGTGGCGAAACGTTGGGTAGTCGGTTCCCAGTCCGACGCGCGTGGTCACTTCGAGGCCGGCGGCCAGCGCAACCAGGAGGTCCGGGCCGGACGGATTGCGCATGGCGGTGATCGCCAGCGCCGGCGGGACCACCTCGGGGGTCACGTGGCACAGGGCCGGTCGATAGACATCGCACACCGTCGTCGCGGTGATCAGGTAGCCGTTGACGAGCGCCGCGCCCGCCGGGCTCAGAGGTTCGCCGCCGAACACTGGGCTGGAACCGGCACCGCCGAGCTTTCGCGCCAGCCCGAGCACCTGCGCCGTCTCGTCGCCATGCCATCCGGCGAGGGCGCTGGCGAGGGCGTCGAGCAGTAGATTCTTGACGCGCCTCCGCGTCCTTTCCGGTATCGCGGTGATATCGAGGCCGGCAACGAACTCGGCCAGTTTCAAGCTCGGCGATGGCGTCGTGGACATTGCTCCTCCGCGGTCTTTTGTAATGGCGCGCTGCGTCACATTTTGTTCTTGACGAGAGGCTGTATACAGCAGTACACAATAGCGACCGTCTTTTACCCCGGCAAGGAGGTCAAACGCTGCACGACCTGTTTCTCGCCATCGGATTCGGTCTGGTGACCGCTTCGATCCTGGCATTGTCCACGGTCGGACTGTCGCTGCAGTTCAGTGTCACCAACCTGCCCAACTTTGCCCACGGCGAGCTGATGACGGCGGGAGCTTACGCGGCCCTGATTACACAGACCGTCACCAATAACGCCCTTCTCGCGGGGGTAGCGGCGTGCGTGGTGAGCGCTCTGCTCGCGCTTTTCCTGAATGCCGCCGTGCTGCAGCCCTTCGTGCGGAACAACGCCAAGCGCCTCGTGCTGTTCATCGTCACCATCGCGTCGGGCCTGATCCTGCAGAACGTCATCCTGCTGATCTTCGGCGGGGCCAGCATCGCCTACGCGCTCCCCCAGAGCCCAAGTCACCGGATCGGGCCCTTCCTCTTCACCGAGCGGAGCATGGAGATCGTTGCCGCCGCGCTGCTCGTGATGCTGGCGGTCCACCTCATCTTGCGCTACACAAAGTTCGGGAAGGCTCAGCGCGCCGTGGCCGACAGCCCCGAGCTGGCGCGGGTGAGTGGCATCGACGCCCCGCACATCGTCCGCTTGACCTGGGCGATGGCCGGCGCGATGACTGGACTCGCCGGGTTCGTGCTCGCCGTCAGCATCGGATCACTGACTCCGACCCTCGGCAACACGTTCCTGCTCATCATCTTTGCCGCCGCCATCGTCGGCGGCATCGGCAAACCGTATGGGGCGATGCTCGGCGCCTTGATCATCGGCATGGCGATGGAAATCAGCGCCCTCTATATTCCGGCCGACTACAAACCGGTGGTCGCCTTCGCGTTCCTGATTCTCACGCTTCTGGTCAGGCCCAGCGGACTCTTCGCGGTGGCCGTGGGCACCCGCGAATGATTCAGTACCTCGCCAGCGTGCTCACCATCGGCGCGATCTTCTGCATCTTCGCGCTCGCGCTGAATGTTCGCTATGGCTGGATGGGCGAGCTGGACATCTCGCTGTTCGCCTTCGTCGCCATCGGCGCCTACATCTCAGGCGTCACGACACTTCCGCCCAGCGCGCTGCCGCCGCCGGATCATTACATCCTCGGGCTGCACCTGCCGTTCCTGGTCGGCGTGCTGTTTGCGATGGCCGTCTGCGGCGTGCTCTCGACGATCGTTGGTGCGATCGCGCTCCGCAGTCTTCGCGGCGACTACTTCGCGATCACGACCGTTGCCACCACTCTGATCATTTACGCGGTCATCAGCCAGAACACGTACATCTTCGACGGCTTCGCCGGCCTCTACGGGCTGCCGCAGCCGTTCAACGGCGCGCTCAACCTTGACCCCGACGTGTACGCGCTCTTCTACCTGGTGCTCGTGCTCGCCGTGCTGCTGCTCGTGTATCTGTTCCTCGAGCGGCTGTATCGAAGTCCTTTCGGACGCGCGCTGCGTTCGGCCCGTGAGGACGAGCGCGCGGCCGAGGCCTTCGGTCGCAACGTGTACCTGCTCAAGCTGAAGGCTTACGTCATCGGAGGTGTCATCGCGGGGATGGGAGGCGCCTTCCTGGCGCACTTCCTGAGCGCCTTCAACCCGTACGCCTGGGACACGGCCGAGGTCTTCCTGCTCTACGCTGCCCTCTTCGTCGGCGGAGCCGGGAACCAGCGCGGTGTCTTGGTCGGCACCTTCTTCGTTGCGGTTTTGATCCAGGAAGCGACGCGCTACCTGCCCGCCATCCCCGGGCATCCCGAGGCGGAGTCCGCAATTCGCTTCATTCTGATCGGTCTCCTGATCATCGCTGTTCTCCGCTTCCGCCCCCAGGGCCTGATTCCTGAGCCGCGGGCCAAGGATCCGGCGGTACCGCAGACTCCGGCCGGCTCGGAACGGCCCGGACTGGCAACCGCGGGCGGCACGAGATGAGTGTCGGCGAGGCGATCTTGAAGGTCGCTCACGTCAGCCGAGCTTTCGGCGGCGTGCAGGCGGTCAACGACTGCAGCTTCGAAGTCGAGCGTGGTTCGATGACCGGGCTGATCGGACCCAACGGAGCCGGCAAGAGCACGATGATCAACCTCATCTCCGGCTTCCTGAAGCCGGATGCGGGAACGATCGAGTTCGACGGCCGCGAGATCCAGGGACTGAGCGGCCACCAGGTGAGCGGGCTCGGTCTGATGCGGACTTTTCAGACGCCCCGCGAGTGGCCGCGGATGACCGTGATGGAGAACATGCTGCTGGCGGCGCCCGTCAACGGCCGCGACTCGTTGTGGCGCGCTTACTTCCAGCACCGCCGCCTCCGGCAACTGGAGGCGGCGGACCGGGTCGCGGCGCGCGAGCTGCTCCGCGAGTTCAATCTCTTCGACCTTCGCGACGAATACGCCGGCAACCTCAGCGGCGGCCAGAAACGACTCCTGGAGTTCGCGCGCATCGCATTCGCGAAACCGCGGATGGTGCTGCTCGACGAGCCGCAGTCGGGCGTGAACCCAGTCCTGGGAGACCGTATGGCGGAGGCGATCACGAGTCTCAATCAGTCCGGGATCACAGTGCTCCTGATCGAGCACAACCTGCCCTTCATGGAGCGGCTCTGCAAGCACGTCCTCGTCATGTCGCTCGGCACCTGCATCGCAGCCGGATCGATGAACGAGATCCGCGCCAACGCGGAGGTCGTCGACGCCTACCTGGGACAGGCGGCCGTAAATGTCTGAGAACGGCACCGGTTACGCGCTCGAGGTCGTCGGCCTGAGCGCCGGCTACGGCGGCCCGCCGATTGTCCAGGACATCGGCCTGCGAGCACAGCCGGGACGGATCACGGCCATCGTTGGCCCCAACGGGGCTGGCAAATCGACGCTGCTGAAGGCGATCGCCGGCGTCATCCACGTGTCCAGCGGCCGGGTTGTTCTGGGTGGGCAGGAGGTCGGGGGACTGCCCCCCGAGCAGCTCGTGCGCCGCGGGCTGGCCTACGTGCCACAGGTCGCGAACGTCTTCCCATCCTTGACCGTGCGCGAGAACCTCGAGATGGGCGCCTACGTCAAGAAGAACGGCATCCGCGAGCGCATCGAGGAGATGTTCGCTCTCTTTCCGGACCTCCGCGTGGCCGCCAAGCGGCCGGCGAAGACGCTCAGCGGCGGTCAGCGAAACATGCTCGCGATGGCGCGCGGCCTGATGGGCGATCCGCAGGTGATGCTGCTCGACGAACCCACGGCCGGGCTCTCCCCGAAGTTCGAGTCGGCCGTCTGGGAACACGTGCTCAAGGTTCGTGACCTCGGTGTGGCGGTCGTCATCGTCGAACAGAACACGCGCCGAACTCTCACGCATGCCGATCGGGCCTACGTCTTGACGCTGGGTCAGAACCGTCTCGAGGGAACCGGCAAAGAACTCCTCAACGACGAGGAAGTGGTTGCTCTCTACATCGGTCGGGCGCTTTGAAACCGCACAAGCGCGCCGCGGTCCCCGGTTGCGGCTCGGTAAGTCAGCAAGCAGGAGGAGGAAAGGAAAGCAATGGAGGCTAGTCTTGTATGGGCCAAGCGCGGACTGGCAGTCGCGCTCGCCGGCCCGCTGGTCGCCGTCGCCTGTGGCAACAGCGGCACGACGGGGTCATCGGGCGGCGATGTCCACATCGCCATCGTGCATCCATTCACCGGCAAATACGCGGGCGTCGGCGCCGCGTCCTTCGAGGGCGCGCAGGCGGCCGCCAAAGAGATCAACGACGCCGGCGGGATTCTCGGTCATCACCTGGTGATCGACCAGGTGGACACGGTCGGCGACCCGGCTGACGCGGTGCCCGCGCTCAACAAGGAGCTCAACCTCAACAAGCCGGCGGCAGTCATCGGCCCCGGCGGCCTCGAGGCGGGTGCCGTCAACCCGATCCTAGATCGCAACAAGATCCCATTCATGCTGCAGGCCGGCAACACTCAGTTCGACAAGGTCAGCGACCCCTTCCTCTGGCGTGCGAATCCCTCCGACTCCCAGCTCTCGGTCGCGATGGCGTTGTGGGGCCTGAAGAAGGGCTACAAGAAAGCCGCGATGGTCTTCTCGACCATCGAGTCGGCGCAGACCCTCAAAGCCCCGATTCAGCAGGTCTTCGAAAAGGGCGGCGGCCAGATCGTGGTCGACGTCAACCTCTCGCCTGGCCAGTCGTCGTACCGATCAGAGGCGCTGAGGATCAAGAGCGCCAACCCCGACGTCATCTTCACCCAGATGGAGCCGTCGACCGCGGCGCCACTGTTCTCGAATTTCAAGGAGCTCGGTGGGCTCACCATCCCGATCATCGGCAGTGACATCACCGCCGGCAGCGACTTCGTTCAGGCCGTGACGCCTGCGGCTGCCCACCAGGTCCTGACCTCACTCAACGGCGCCGACGTCTCGGGCGTTGCGAGCGACAGCTTCAAGAAGTACTACGGGCAGGTCTACACGCACCAGCCGCTGGCGGACAGCAACTACGCCTACGACTCCGCGATCGTCCTCGCTCTCGCCATGACCAAGGCAGGCACCGTGACCGACGGCACCAAGATCGCGGCCGCCATCAAGCAGGTCTCGAGCCCGCCGGGCCAGACCGTCAGCGACTACAAGACCGGCGTTGATGAGCTCAAGGCCGGCAAGAAGATCAACTACGACGGCGCCAGCGGACCGATGGACTACAACGACCAGCACAACGTCTTCGGCCCCTTCGATGTCGTGCAATCCGACCTCTCCGGGAAGCTGGTCGCCATCGCGACGCTCAGCGCCGCCGAGCTTCAGTCCGCAACCCCGTCCTGATCCCAATCCTTTGCCCTGCTGCGCCGGCGCTCACCGCCGGCGCAGCCCCCGACGACCCCGACACCCGATCACAAACCCTGGGAGGCATCCACTTTTGAGCACGACCGACGCTGATCCCGGACTCCAGATTCGGCGCCAAGTTCTGGGGGACGAATATGTCGACCGCGCGCTGAATGACCCGTTCACCAAGCCATTCCAGGAGCTGGTGACGCGTTATGTGTGGGGAAGCGTCTGGACACGTCCGGGGCTGCCGCTCAAGACGCGCAGCCTGGTTACTCTCGGCATCCTGACCGCGCTCAATCAGACCGGGGAGATCGCCCTCCACACCAAGGCGGCGCTCCGGAACGGGTGCACGCGCGAGGAGATCCAGGAGGTCTTGCTCCATGCGGCGGCGTACTGCGGTGCGCCCCTCGGCGTCGCCGCTTTCAACGCCGCCAAGTCCGCCCTCGAGGAGGCGTGATGCGTATCGACACGCACAACCACGCGATCCCCGAGCGCGTCCTCGACTTGCTCAGGAAAGACCCGGTCTACCGCGTGACCATCGACGGTGACACCGTGCGCGGTGGGAACTGGGTCGACTTCAAGCTGCTGCCCTCGTTCGTGGATCCGGCAGCAAAGGTTGCCGAACTCAACTCAAAAGGTCTCGACGCCGCCGTCGTGTCGGCGGCTCCCAAGCCGCTCTTCTACTACGAGGTCGACCCGGCGGCAGGTGAGGCGATCTGCCGGGCAACCAACGAAGGGCTCGTGGAGTTTTGCTCTGCCTACCCGGACCGCTTGCGCTGGATGGCGCATGTGCCCATGCAGGCGCCCGAGCTGGCGACCGCGATGCTCGATGAGGCTGTGGCGGCCGGTGCGGTTGGCGTTATGGTCGGGACCTCGATCGCCGGCAAGCGTCTGGACGAACCTCAGTACGAGGACTTCTGGGCAGCCGCGGAACGCCTGAACCTGCCGGTCAACATCCATCCCGGATACCCAGAGCCGAACCCGTCACTCAACCCGTACTTCCTGCACTCGGTGATCGGGAACCTGGTCGAGACGACCACTGCACTGGAACGCCTGATCTGCGCACACGTCTTCGACCGCCACCCCGGAATTCGCGTGCTCGTCAACCATGCGGGTGGCTTTTTCCCGTATGCCGCCGGCCGGCTCCGCCATTCGCGCACCAACCGTCCAGAGCTCGCCGAGGCTCCGGTCGATCCCTGGGCTTACCTGCCGAACATCTGGTTCGACATCATCACGCACGACGTCGCGGCGCTCCATTACATGGTGGAGCGCGTCGGCGTGAGCCAGGTCGTGATGGGCACCGACATGCCCTTCGACGTCGCACCTCCCGATCCCATGGGAGATCTGCTGAAAGCAGTTGACAGCGAGACCGCAAAGCAGGTCGCTGAAGTGAACCCCGCGGCTCTGTTCAGTTGGGAGGCCTGACGCCGATGGCGAAACGCAAGGGTGCCGAGTTCATCGTCGACCGTTTGGTGGCCGAGGGAGTTCCCTACGTCTTCGGTCTCTGCGGCCACGGCATCATCGGCTTCCTGGACGCGGTCTACGACCGCCAGGACGTGCTCAAGGCGGTAACGGTTCATCACGAATCCTCGGCCGGGTTCATGGCCGACGCCTACTACCGAGTTGCGCAGCGCCCGGTAGCGACCTTCACCTCCTGCGGACCTGGTTCGTTGAACATGCCGGTGGCCGTCGCATCGGCCTTCATGGACTCGTCGGCGATGCTCTGCATAACCGGCAACGTGCCGACGCAGCAGTGGAACAAAGGGCCATTCCAGGAGACCGGCCGCTACTTCCAGGGCGACTTCGTGAACGTGATGCGGCCCTACGTAAAGCGCAGCTTCCAGCCGACGCGCGCAGACATGCTGCCAATCGCAATGGAGCAGGCGTTTGCGCTGATGCGTAACGGCAAGCCAGGGCCCGTGCACGTCGACGTGCCGCTGAACGTGTTCGTCGAAACGCTCGACGTGTCCGAGGCGGTGGAGATCGCACGGACGCAGCCGGTCACGCGCGGCCGCGCGGACACAGACGCGATCGTCGAGGCGTGGCGAATGCTGGCTGAGGCCGAACGGCCGGTGATCGTCGCCGGCCACGGCGTGGAGCTGAGTGGCGCCGAAGCATCGCTCCTGGAGTTCGCCCGGACCTTCCAGATCCCTGTCGCATTCAGCCCGCTCGGCAAGGGCGTGATCGACATGCGCGACCCACTCGCGCTCGGAACGACCGGCCGCAACGGCACCCTGCAGGCGAACGCAGCCACCCGCAACGCGGACGTTATCCTGGCGCTGGGCACCCGCTTCGACGACCGGGCGACCAGTGCGTGGCTGCCCGGCTACACCTACAGCATCCCGCCGACCAAGCTCATCCACGTGGACGTGGACGCGAGCGAGATCGGGCGCAACTACCCGGTTGCGCTGGGCATCGTCGGCGACGCCAGGATGGTGCTCGAACAGCTGACGGAGGTGGGCCGCGGACAGGCCGACGGTGACCACCGTCGCGATGCCTGGCTCGAGCACATCCAGGGCTGGCGATCGAAGTGGGAGGCGCACTGGGCACCGCTCCGGACGTCAGCCGCGACACCGATCCGCCCGGAGCGCCTCGTCCACGACCTTCGCCGCGCGATCCCCGACGACGGCATCCTTCTCTGCGACGTCGGCGTCCACCACAACTGGATCGTCGCCGACTACCAGGCGTACCGCCCACGGACGGTCCTTCAGAGCTGGGGCTTTGCATCCATGGGCTTTGCAGTGGCGGGTGTGGTCGGAGCCAAGCTGGCCGCTCCGGACCGGCCGGTGGTCGCCCTCTGCGGCGACGCCGGATTCCTGATGCTGCCGAGCGCCGTGGCAACCGCCGTCGAGTACGGGTTGCCGGCGGTATGGGTCGTCTGGAACAACGCCGGCTTCGGCTCCATACGCGACCAGCAAAAGGGCTATTTCGGCCAGGACCGAGAGCTCGTCACGAGCTTCATCGACTACACGACGGGCCAGCTGTACTCGCCGGAGTACGCCGAGATGGCAAGGTCGATGGGGGCCGACGGTGTCCGCGTCGATTCGCCGAATGACCTCGGCGAGGCGCTGGAGAAGGCGATCCGCTCTGGCCGGCCGACCGTCCTCGACGTGCGCGTCGACCGCGAGATCAAGCCGCCGGGCACGGGCAGCTGGGATCTCCCGCCGCTTCCGCACCCGCTGCCGAACTTCGCTTGGGGAGAGGACTGGGATTGATCGACGCCCGCGCTCGCGAAGCGAGAACCCTGGTCGGCGGCCAATGGCGTGCGGCTGACCAGGTCGACGAGGTGCGCTCGCCCTATGACGGCGGGGTCGTGGCGAGCGTCCACTCCAGCTCTGCCCGAGACGTGGACGATGCGGTGGAGTCGGCCGCAGCGGCCTACGCGGGGTGGCGGCTGACGCCGGCGCACGAGCGCGCCCAGGTCCTGGCGCGCGCGTCCGATCTCATGGAGGAGCACGCCGAAGAGCTGGCGCAGGTGCTGACGGCGAACGTCGGCAAGACGATCCGCGAGGCACGAACCGAGGTATCACGCTCGATCTCCATCAACCGCGTATCGGCGGAGGAGGCGAAGCGCGTTGGCGGCGAGATCATCCCCATGGATGCCTTGCCGCCTGGCGTAGGCAAGCTTGGCTTCGCGGTCCGTGTTCCGCTTGGGGTGGTGGCCGCGATCGGCGCCTTCAACGCGCCCCTCAGCATCGTGTGCCACAAAGTCGGACCGGCCCTCGCGGCCGGGAATACCGTGGTCCTGAAGCCGCACCCCGCCGGCTCGGTGGTCAACGGGATGATGGCGTCCTATTTCCTCGAGGCCGGGCTGCCAGCGGGCGCGTTCAACGTCGTCCACGGCGGGCCGGAGGTGGGGAGCCGGCTCTGCGGTCATCCCGCCGTCGCCCTCGTCAATTTCACCGGAAGCGGGCGCGTCGCCGAGCAGATCGTGCGTCAAATCGGCCTCAAGCGCACCGTGTTCGAACTCGGCGGCAACGCGCCCACGATCGTCCACGAAGACGCCGACCTCGATCACGCGGTTGCTCTCTGTGCCGACGCCGGCTTCGCGCTGGCCGGCCAGACTTGCGTGTCGACCCAGCGTATCTATGTCCATCGGAAGGTATTCGACCGCTTCCTGGCCGGCATCGCGACCAATGCTCGTGCTCGCAGGGTGGGAGATCCAGCCGACCCCGAGACCTCTGTCGGTCCCCTCATCGATGAAGCCGCGGCCCGGCGCGTGGAGGCCTGGATCGAAGAGGCGGGGGCGGCCGGCGCGCGGCTCGTCTGCGGTGGGCGGCGGCAGGGTGCGCTGCTGGAGCCGACGGTGTTGACCGATGTCCGAGAGGACATGCGAATCATGTGCGAGGAGGTTTTCGGGCCGGTCGTCAGCGTCGTTCCCTACGACCACCTGGAGGAGGCGATCGCTCTCGCCAACGCCACCCCCTTTGGCCTCAAGTCAGGGATCTTTACTCGCTCGATAGAGACCGCTTTGCGCGCTGCCCGCGACCTCGAATACGGCACCGTCAACATCAACGGCGCCTCCCGTTCACGCGTAGATCACGAGCCCTCGGGCGGCGTGAAGGCGAGCGGGTGGGGCACCGAAGGCCCGCGCTACGCGATCGAGGACATGACGGACCTCAAGATGATCAGCCTGGTCCCGGCTTAGACATGGCAGACAGCTACGACGTGGTCGTGGTCGGTGGCGGCAACGCAGGCTACTCGGCGGCCCACGCCGCGCGGGAGCTGGCTGGCCGGGTCGCCGTGCTCGAGAAGGCGCCCCCCGAGTGGGCGGGCGGGAACAGCTACTTCACCGCCGGCGTCTTCCGCATGGCGGTCAACTCACTGGACGAGGTTCGCGCGCTCATCGAGGACAATGAGGATCCACGGCTCGATGTGACCGACCTGCCGCCCTACGGCGAGGCCGACTTCCTGGAGGACCTCCGGCGCATCACGCATGGCCGGTCAGACCCCGAGCTCGCGCACGTGTTGGTCTCCAACGCGGCTGACACCGTGCGCTGGCTGCATCAGAAGGGGCTGCGTTTCCGGCTCGCCTTCGATCGGCAGTCGTTTCTGGTCGCCGGCCGCTACCAATTCTGGGGCGGGCTTTACGTCGGAACGCTGGACGGGGGCAAGGGCTTGATTCGCCAGCACCTGGAGGTGGCGGAGACGGAGGGCGTCGAAACGCTTTACGAGCATGGCGTCGTCGAGCTCCTCCAGAACGCCGACGGAACGGTGACCGGGGTCGTGTGCGATACACCGACCGGGCGCAAGATGATTGAAGCGGGTGGAGTCGTGCTGGCGGCCGGCGGGTTCGAGGCCAACCCGATGTTCCGCGCCGCTTACCTCGGTCCAAAGTGGGACCTGGCCCGTGTCCGTGGCACTCCCTACAACACCGGTGACGCCATCCAGGCGGCTCTCCATGCCGGTGCCATGCCGTATGGCAACTGGAGCGGCTGCCACTCGACCGCCTGGGACGTAGCCGCGGCTCCGAACTCCGGTGACCGCGAGCTGACGAACCTGCTCACGAAGCAGTCCTACCCCCTGGGGATCATCGTCAACGTCAACGGCGACCGCTTCGTCGATGAGGGTGCCGACTACCGCAACTACACGTACGCGAAGTACGGGGCGGCGATACTGGCGCAGCCGGAGGCCCGCGCGTTCCAGATTTTCGACGCCAAGACGCAGCCTCTGCTGCGACAGGACGAGTACACGGCGCCCGGGGTTTCGCGGTTCGAAGCGGCGACGATCGCAGAGCTCGCAGTCCGGGCGGGCATCGATCGAGCTGGCCTCGAACGGACGGTCGAGCACTTCAACGGGGCGGTCCAGGATGGGCCGTTCAACCCCGGCGTAAAAGACGGGAAGCGCACCGCCGGCATCGTTCCGCCGAAATCGAACTGGGCGCTTGCGCTCGACAAGCCGCCGTACCTGGCGTTTGCGGTCACGTGCGGCATCACCTTCACGTTTGGTGGCGTGCGGGTCGATGCGAGCGCGCGGGTACTCAACCGCCGGCAGGGCACGATTCCGGGTCTTTCCGCAGCCGGCGAAATGGTCGGCGGTCTCTTCTACGACAACTATCCGGGCGGCAGCGGTCTGAGCGCCGGTGCGGTCTTCGGGCGGTTGGCAGGTTTAAGCGCCGCCCGCTGGGCGCGCGACGGGATCCGCGCTGCCGTATGACGCTTCGGCCGGCCCCGTTTGCGGTCGATCGCCTGGAATCGCTGATGGACGAGGCCGGGATCGACGTGCTGCTGGCGACCAGCCGAGCCAACGTCCTCTATCTGACCGGCGGTCACTACCACCACCCGTTCAGTCGCTCGGCCGACCACGGCGACACGCACTACCTGCCGGTAGTCGGCGTTCCCCGAGCCGGCGATCCATTCGTGGTCGCCGGCCCGAACGAGGGGCCGGAGCTGGCAGCTCGAGAATCGTGGATCGCGGAAGTCAGGCATTCGCGGCTGGGTGTCAACGCCGCTGCCACAACCGCTGCCCAAGTCCTCGCCGATCGCGGACTGACTACCGCCGTGATCGGGGTTGAGGCTTCCCAGCTTCCGATGGCCGCGGCCGATGGGATCCGCGCCCAACTGCCAGATGCGGTCCTGGTCGACGCTTTGCCCGTGCTTCTCGAGCTGCGGGCCGTAAAGCGGCCCGAAGAGCAGGCCCAGATGCGAAAGGCGGCGGAGATCACGGCGGCGGCAATCGACGCCGCCCTCGAGGGCGGTCCTGAGAGCCTTTCCGCGGTGGCCGCTGCGGTCGCCGCCGAGACCGAGGCCCGAGGCGGGGCGTATGTGTTCTCGTACACGTCGGCAGGTTCCGACCGGCACCGCTTTCCTCGCCCCTCGCCGTGGGCGAAGGGCGAGCTGCTGCAGGTCGACTCGGGCTGTGACGTCGATGGTTATCGATCGGACGTCTGCCGGATGGCCTGCCGCGGCAACCCGGTTGGCGACGCACTCGCCCTCTATGACGCATGCGTCGAAGTGCATCAGCTGATCGCGGCCGAGATCCGTCCAGGCCGGCTGGGGCGCGATGTTCTGGACAGCGCCCACGCGGCGCTGCTGCGGCCGAGGCGTCCTGAGCCCGGGCGCATCGTGATCCACGGCATGGGCCTGGGACACCACGAGCTCCCCGACCTGGCGAAGAATCCGGCCCGTCCACTCGAGGAGGGAAACGTGCTTTCGGTGGAGGTTGAGTTCGCCCACCCCGAGCTCGGCCTCGTGAAGGTCGAGGACGCCCTTGCGGTGACCGCATCGGGATCGCTGCTGCTGGGTGTCCCATTTGGAGGACTCCGTATCGTTGCCTGATCCGTCGACCTCGGCAGACATGAGCCAGTTCATTTCCGCCTTGACCTCAGCCCGGCTGATCGACCTCGAGCAGCCGCGTAAGCAGGGAGACCCGGTCCATCCGAACCATGTGCCGGGGATGCAGGTGATGCTCCACCGCCGCCACGAGCCGGCCCGCGAGGTGAGGACGAGCGCGGCCGCCATGGTCTTCATGGCGGAGCACGCAGGCACCCATATCGACGCCTTCTGCCACCAAGCGGACGCCCTTCACCTGTTCGGAGGGATTCCTGTGAGCCCCGCCGTGCAGACACCGACCGGCTTCACTCAACACGGTGCGGAGACGATCGCACCGATATTCCGGCGCGGCATTCTCCTCGACCTCGTAAAGCTTCGGGGACAGAGGCTGGACCCGAACGAGCTCGTCGGACCTGCCGATCTCGAATCCGCTGAGAGGCACGCCGGCATCAGCGTCGAGCGCGGCGATGTGCTGCTGGTGCGGACCGGCTTCGCGACGCTTTGGAACGACCCCGCGGCTTATCTGGCCGCGGCCGGGATGAGTGCCGCGTCCTCGCAGTGGGCCGCCGATCGGGGTGTCTTCGCGGTTGGAGCCGACAACATGTCGTGGGACGTCGTCACACACGTCGACCCGGTGCTCGGGACGCTCCCCGGCCACCTCATCCTGCTCGCCCGCTCCGGCGTGCACATAATCGAGAACCTGAATCTCGAAGAGCTGGCTGCGGCGGGTGCCGCCGAGTTCGTGTTCGCCTGCTTCCCGCTCAAGGTCGTCGGCGGGACCGGCGCCGCCGTTCGGCCAGTAGCGATCCTGCCCGCGTGAGTCACCCGTCCACTCGATAGGATCGCGCAGTGAATTTGGAGCTGCGGGGAAAGCGGGCGTTGGTAACGGGTGGTAGCCGTGGCATCGGGAAGGCGGCTGGACAAGCGCTTTGCCAGGAGGGCGCCCGAGTGATTCTGGTCGGGCGCGATGAGCCTGCCCTGGCCGCCGCCGCCCGAGAGGTCGGTGCCGAGGGCTGGCTACGCTGTGACACCGGCCTCGACGAGCAGGTGGCTCGGATGGCGGAGCAGGCTGTCGCCCAACTTGGCGGCGTGGACATTCTGATCAACTGCGCCGCCAAGCCCGGAGGACAGTCGGCCCCGCCACGCCTGCCCGAGATCACGAACGAGCTCTTCTGGGATGACGTCAACGTGAAAGTTCTCGGGTACCTGCGCTGCATCCGGGCGCTGGCGCCGCACATGCCGCCCGGCGGCCGGATCGTCAACGTATCCGGCCTGGCCGCTCGGTCCACCGGTTCCACGATCGGCTCGATCAGGAACATCGCGGTGGCGGCGCTGACGAAGAACCTTGCCGACGAACTGGCGCCGGCCGGGATCGCCGTTGTATGCGTACACCCGGGAACGACCCGGACCGAGAAGACGCCGGCGGTCCTCAGGG
Source organism: uncultured Actinomycetes bacterium (assembly GCA_964529765.1). Lineage (GTDB taxonomy): Bacteria > Chloroflexota > Dormibacteria > Dormibacterales > Dormibacteraceae > CAZHAC01. The sequence continues at coordinate 4,824 of CAZHAC010000024.1, read as the reverse complement.
CGCGGGCCGAGTCGCAGGGCATCAGCGAGGAGGAGGCGGAGCGCCAGCTCGCCGCTTCTAACCTGCTCGGCCGCCTGGTCGACGCCAGCGAGGTGGCGGCCGCGATTGCCTTTCTCGCCTCACCGCGCGCGGTCGGAATCAACGGCGATGCGGTTGCCGTGGCGGGCGGGATCCGCGGCCCTATCTATTACTGATCGGCGCCGTCCCGCCCCTTCGGGCTCGGCGGGTTACCACAAGGCGCCGTCTCCGAGCAGGACGTAGAGGATCGGGCCGATGCCCCAGACGAGCGTCACGATGATCCAGACCAGCTTCTTGAGGCCGCCCAGGTCGGAGCGGCTGAGGATGTTGATCAGGCAGAGCACGAACGCGACCGGGTGCAGGAAGATCGCCAGCAGGATCTCGATGAGCAGCTTCATGACGTTATCTACGCGGCGCGCCCGCTGAGGTTACGCTCGCCTCCTGTGGATCCGCACGACCCGGGCTTCGAACAGGCCGGCCAACTCGCCGAGCCACTGCTCTCGAAAGGAGCGCACCCGATCCGGATCGCCGAGGGCGGTGAGGTCCGCGTGGGTACGGCTTCCTGGACCGACCCCACGATGACGGCCAAGGGCGTCTTCTATCCTGACGACGCGCGGACGGCCGAGGACAGGCTGCGCTACTACGCGACCATCTTCCCGATCGTCGAAGTCGACTCCACCTACTACGCGCTGCCGCGCGCCGAGCAATCGAAGCTCTGGGTCGAGCGCACGCCGGACCACTTCACGATGGACATGAAGGCGCATGCCCTTCTGACCGGGCAGCCCAGTGAGGTGAAGCGGCTGCCGAAGTCGATTCGCGAGGCGCTGCCGAAGAACCTAACCGAGAAGGCACGCATCTACGGCAAAGATCTGCCGGCCGAGCTGTACGACCAGGTTTGGGATGCCTTCATCGCCGGTCTCGAACCGCTGCAGAAGGGGGGACGCCTGGGCGCGGTTTTCCTGCAGTTTCCGCGCTGGGTCTTCCCATCCAACGAGGCGCGAGAGCGCATCCTGGAAGCCCAGAAGCGGCTGGGGACGATTCCTCTAACAGTCGAGTTTCGGCATGGTTCCTGGTTCAATGAGAAGAACGCGGAGAGGACGCTCGGGTTTCTTTCCGAACACCGGATTCCTTATGTGATCGTCGATGAACCTCAGGGCTTCAAGAGTTCGGTGCCACCGGTGGTGGCGGTCACGTCACCTGAGCTCGCGGTGTTCCGCTTCCATGGTCACAACGCCGAGAACTGGGAGAAAAAGAACATTCCGCCAAGTGAGCGCTTCCGCTACCTGTATGACGTCGACCAGCTGGCCGACTGGGCGGCTCGCATAGCTGACGTCGCCCGCCAGACTAAAGAGACGCACGCGCTGTTCAACAACTGCTCAGGCAATTACGGAACCACCAACGCGCTGCAGCTGGCGGAACTGCTGGAGCAGTACGCGCAGTAGATCAAGACATCACCTTCGACACGCCGGGCACCGACTCCGACCCCTTCCCGGTGCGCAGCGCGGGATGGCGACGGCCGAGCCTTGCCAGGTTTACGGCCGGGCCGGCCGGAGGGGTCGCGTGGAAGCGCGCCGACCCCGAGCGGCCCGAGGTTGCGGACCTGATCAGACGGGCGGCTGCGACGCAGCCCGGGCCAGCCCGGTGAGCACCTCCGTCCCATGCAGCGCTTTGGTCATAGACGCACCAACGCGGCCGCACGTCGCATCCTGGAGGGCAATGGAAGAGAAGAGCCTCCGCGTAACGACCGCCGACGGACAGCTGCCCCTTTTCGTCGCCCATCCCGAATCCGGAGGGCCGTTCCCGGTGGCCCTCGTGTTCATGGACGGGATCGGCTTCCGCGAGCAGGTGAAAGAGAACACCCGCCGCTTCGCCGCCGCCGGCTACTACTGCGTTGCGCCCGACCTCTACTATCGCGCGGGCGAGGGCCTGCACTTCGACATGGCCGCCATCAGGGCGGAGGGCCCGGAGGGGCCCACCCGCAAGCGGATGATGGAGGTCGTCCGCACGGTAACGCCGGAGAAGGCGATGGCCGATGCAGAGGCGATGCTCGCCTCGATCGCCTCGGACCCGGCGGCCGACTCGGATGGCCCGCTGGTCTGCGTCGGTTACTGCATGGGCGCGCGGCTTGCGCTCCGGTTCGCCTCCTCGTACGCCGGCCGGGTGGTGGCCGCGGCCGGCATCCATCCTGGGGCGCTAGTTAACGACCAGCCTGAGTCACCTCACCACGAGCTGGCCGGCGTCCGCGGCGAGCTCTACTTCGCCTTCGCCGAGCAGGACCAGTCGGCCACGCCGGAGCTCGTGGACCGCTTCCGCGAGGAGATGGCCCAGCAAGGCGTTCGGGGTGTGGTGGAGAGGCTGCCGGGCACCGCCCACGGCTTCGCGATGGCGGATCTCCCCGTGTACCATCGCGAGGCTGCCGAGCGTCACTTCGAGCGCACCCTCGAACTCTGGCGGCGGAACCTCCGACAGCCGGTGGTCTCCTAGGTCTTTCGAATGTAGACACGCTACGCGGGACCTGCTCTGGATGAGCTGCGAGCTACTCCGGTGACTCTGAGGGGCCTTCTCGGCGTCTGATGGATGCGTGGATGCTCGTCATGGATGGCCTCGCGGCCATGTGACGGGGATACTCGAGAGTGGAGCGACCTGCCCGGTGTCCGTAAAACCAACTACCGTCACCCGGTCGACCGGGGGGTTGCGCTCCGCTCGGCAAGCTGCCGAACGGAGCGCATTGAGAACTATGCCGGTGAAGGGCCCAACCGGATAGCTGGCTGCGGGAGCGGGACGTCGCCGAGTCCGGTCCGGAACCCTTCCCGCCAGCTCTTGTAGAACGGATGCCAGCCCAGCTCCCGCTTCGCTTTGGCGCTTGAAGTGCCCCGGATCTGCGTCATCATCGAAACGCCGACTTCGCCGCCGGCCAGGCGCCCGACCCAGGTGGGCACCCTAAACGGCGGCTTCGCGCCAATAGCGCGCGCAAGTTCGGGTAGCCAGACGGCGACCGGTGCGGGCTCGTCATCGACTACGTTGTAAATGCCGGGCTTCCCGCGCTGCATCGCGGCGATAGTCGCCTGAGCGAGGTCGTCGACGTGAATGAACGTCCACACACCGGCGCCGTTGCCAATGATCGGGAACTGGCGCTTGCGGACCTGTCTCACGATGTCGCCGTCGAGGGCGAAGCTGGTGCCAGGTCCGTAGTGGTTGGCGTGGCGCAGGGCGATGCCCTCGAAGTCCTTCGCCCCAACCACACGCTCCTCGACGTAGCGAATCGCCGCCAGCGTCTTCCTTTGATTGGCCGGCGGATCCGGATCAAAGGGATCGTCCTCCGTCTTGAGAGCACTGCCGCTGCGCTCGTAGTTCCAGTTCCCATAGCTCTGGGCGATGACGCGCCTGACGCCGGCGGCACGCGCAGCTTCGAGCAGGTGGTCGGTGCCCTCCATGCGCAGGCGGTTCGTCACCGCGAATTCGTCGTCGAACCTCTTGAAGTCCTTTGCGCCGGTGAGACCGGTCATCTCATGGATCACGACTTCTGGCTTCGTCCTCGACACCGCCTGCATCACGGCGGCTCGGTCCAGGCCATCAGCGACGATAGGTTTGGCGCCGACGGACCGCAGCCACTGCTGTTTCGCGGGGTCGCGCGTCATCCCTGTCACCTCGCATCCACTCGCCACCAGCAGCGGAACGAGACGCCTGCCGACCACTCCTGTCGCGCCCGCAACGAAGACTTTCATCGCCGTCCTCCTTTTCCTGCCGAAGTTGCCCGATGCCGACTTGTCCTCAAGTACCGGTCCTCGCACGACGTGCGGGGCTCGCACACTGTACTAGCACCGGGCAGCGATCGCAAGTGGTACGCTGTGCGAGAAGTGCCGAGTTCGAAACAAGAAGCTGGCCCGATTTGGCTGCGGCCGTCGCGTGAACCCCGCGCGCCGCGGCCCAGCCTGGGCCGCGAGGAGATCACTCGCGCCGCCATCGAACTAGCCGACAGCGAGGGCCTGGAGGCGGTCTCCATGCGGCGGATCGCCACAAAGCTCGGCGCCGGTGCGACCTCTCTCTACTGGTACATCAGGAGCAAGGAGGATCTCTACGAGCTGATGGCGGACGAGCTCATTGGCGAGATCACGCTCCCCAAGCGGCCATCAGGCGATTGGCGCGCTGACCTCCGCATCATCGCAATCGAAACCCGTGTGGTACTCAGTCGACACAGCTGGTTCCCGCTGTTGGGTATCCAGCCTGGGCTCGGTCCGAAGACGCAGCGGTATGGCCAGGTCGCCGGCACCATGCTCAGAGACACAGGACTTGAGCCGGCCGAATGGATCGGCATCCTGGCTGCACTCAACAACTACGTGTTCGGCTTCGTGCACCGGGAAACCGCCTGGAAACGGCTGCGGCGTCAGAGTGGACTCGACGACCAGGAATGGAGAGGCCGGCTCGATGACATCATCAACCGCACGGCCATTAACGATCCAGGACTGGCCGCAGAAGCTGCCACTCGTATGGAGTTGCACGACGACCGCAACTTCCTCTTCGGGCTCGACATGTTCCTCGATGGCATCGCGACGAGACTTCGCAGCTCAGGGCCTTCTTCCACCTCCTCGACACCCAGCAATTTCGGCTCGGAATGTTCTGCCTGACCGAGTGACTGGCTAGTTGAAGTTTCCGGCCACATCTGGCACTCAGGCCATAAGTTCCTTGGATGCCAGAGCGGAGCAGGGATCACCCGGGTGACCCCCAAGCGGCGACTGAGGAGGCATCGGTACGCTCGAAATCGCGGTTCCAGCTACGAACACGTCAACTCGGAACGCTCAGGTGCGT
>CAZHAC010000023.1:0-20643 GCA_964529765.1 uncultured Actinomycetes bacterium | reverse complement strand
CCTCCATCGTCTCCATGACCAGCACGACCGCCACCTTCGGCTTGTCCTGCCGGTTGGGCAGGTCCATCTGGACCGGCAGCGCGTCCTCGAGCGGCGTCCCCTGCCAGCCCCCCGGGCCGTAGGAGGTTGGGCCGCCGAGTGCGACCAGCCCGTGGCCGAGCTGCTTCACAGAGGCGGCGAGGGCGGCCAGGGAGCCGGCCGGAAAGGCGTCGGCCGGAGCGTCCACCACGACGGTTGCGTCGTAGCGACCGAGGGTCACCGTGTCGGCCGGCGCCTGCGCGGCACCTCGGCGCTCCACGTTGACGCCCGACGCCTCCAGGGCCCGCTGCACGTTCTCGCCCTCGCCCGGCTTCCCCTCCAGCACGAGGACCAGCGGCCGGCCAGTCACGCGCACCGCCGCCGCCCCAACATTGTTCTCGGCATAGGTGTCAGGCGCCGCCTGCATCTCGACCCGCACCTTGTGAAGGCCGGTGCCCAATCCCGGCACCTCAAAAGACTGGGTGGAGGTTCCGGCGGGCACTCGAATCTGCCGCGAGGCCAGCTCCTTCTCGTCCACCACCAAGGTCAACGAGGCGGCCGCGTCGATCAGCGAGCGCAGGCGCACGCTCACGGGCAGCGTCTGCCCCTCCCGCAGCTCGGAAGGGGTATCGACCCCCAGCACCATCACCTCTGCCTTCGGGGTGGCGCCGACCGGCAGGATGTCCACGCGTACGCCCTCGGCACGCAGCGCCGCAACCGTCGCCGCCGCGTCGCCGAGGTTCTGCTGGCCGTCGCTGATCAGCACGAGTTGGCGCGCGTAGCCGTCGGGGATCAAGCCCGTGGCCAGCCGCAGGGCGCCGCCGATATCGGTGTAGTGCGAATCGGGCTTGGTCTCGAAGGTGTCGAAGACCGGCTGCGCTGTCAGCGGCATCTCGACCGAGGCGTCGTGGCCGAAGGTAACGATCCCGAAGAGGTCGTCCGGGCCCTTGGCGCGCGCCAGCGAGCGAACGGCGTCCTCGCGCTGCTGGTCGAAGCCGCGCAGGCTGTCCGACTGGTCGACCACCGCGACCACGGCGCGCTTATGAGGCTCGCTCATCACCCGGGCGCCGGCCAGGGAAAAGGCCAGCAAAGCGATCAGCAGCACGCGGATGCCGAGCGTGATCAGGCTGCGGCGCCGGTTGAGCGGCGGCGGCCAGCGCCACCAGGCGAGCCACAGCAGAGGGATCACGAGCAGGAGAAGGAGCAGCTCGGGGTGCAGGAAGGTGACGCCTACAGGCAGCACGTCAACTTCCTCGCAGGTACACGAGCCACTCGGCGACCACCAACACCAGCGCGGCGCCAGCGACCCACGGCCACAGCTCGAGCACGCCACGAGGCACGGAAACGGGCGTGCTTTTCTCCTCCTCGATCGGGATCGCCGCCGCACCCGGCGCGATGCGCGACAGGGCTGGGTCGCGGAACTGCACCACGAAGCGGCTGGTGCGCGACCCCGAGGGCAGCGTCTGGTGCACCGTGTAGACGCCCGCCAGGGCGGTGTCCGTGAACGTCGAAAGCGGCGTTTTGAGGTGGCTGACGTGACCATCGGGGGCGGTCACGTCGACTCCCGTGGCCCCCGGCTCGGCAGCCAGCGGCACCGGCTGTCCGAGCGCGAAAGCCTGGTTCTCGAAGCCACTTGGAAGCAGGTAGCCGAGCAGGTTCTGAACCAGGATCGGGAAACCGGAGCGGAGCGGCAGGTCGGAGTGGTGGATGTCGAAGGTGAACTCGGCAATCCGCGGTTGCCCGTCATGGACAAGCAGGAGCGGGTCGTCGGTGCCCGAGATGACCGGTCGCCATCCCGACGGGGGCGCCGCCCGCGCGGCGACCTGGACGTGAACGTCGCGCAGGACTACGTCCTGCAGGAGCGGCTCCCGCGGACTCGGCGGCAAGACCCCGCCCGGCGGGATCGCCGCGCCCAGCGCCACCGGTGCCTGGATGCCGGGCGCGCCGATCACCAGGGCCGGATCCGGCAGCTTGCCGGGCGGTACCCAACCGTCGAACACGTAGAGGTCGTAGGCGCCGGGCTTGTAGTCCTTGGTGGCGACGGTCGTCAACCGCAGGCCCGGACGCAGGGTCAGCGCCCGCTGCAGGAAGGCGTTGCCGTCGGTCACCAGCAGTACGTTGTGCTCGGGAGGCGACCCGGTCAGGAGCCAGGCGCTGTCGTCGAACGCGAACTGATCGGGCGGGGTCAGGTGAACTTCGAGCACCTGGGCGTCGCGGGGCAGGCGGGTCCAGGTCGTCGACGCGCTGGCGTTGCCGTCCACGTGCAGCGGCAGGACGTCGGCCAGCCTGGAATCCACGCGCATCTCGAGCTTGAGGTCGCGCGGAGCGCGTCCGTAGTTGGCGACCTGCACGAACACGCTCCCGGGACCGGTCTGCTTGACCGCCTCGACGGCGGCGTTCTGGTCGCTGCTGCCGATCGGGATGTAGGTCACGGGGGCATTGACCCGCGGCACGCCGGTCGGCGGCCGGCTGTGACCGTCACCCAGGAGCACGATCGATCCGCCCGGGCGGCCGGCCAGGATGGCATTGGCGAGCGAGATGCCCTCGCCGAGATCGGAGGAGCCGCCCGAGGGTCGCGCCCGCGCGAGCGCCGAGTCGAGCGCCGAGCGGTCGGCCGTCGGCGCCGCCAGCAGCTGGGCGTGCTCACCCAGCAGCACCACGGCCATCTGTTCGCCGGGCTTCATGCTGGAGGCGATCGTGTGGGCCCGCTGGACGGCGGAGCCAAAGCGATCGGGTGCGATGTCGGTCGCCCGCATGCTGGCCGAAGCGTCGAGCATGACGATCGTCGTCTTCCCCACTCCCGCCGCACCGGGGATGCCCGGGCGGACGAGCGCCAGGGTCACCAGGAGCGCGACCAGCAGCTGCAGGAGCAGGAGCAGGCTCCAGCGCAGCCGCTGCCAGGGGGCGTTGGCCTGGCGGTCCGCGAGGTGCCGGGTCCAGAGCACGAGCGTGGCCACCCGCAGCTCGGGGCGCTTCACCTTCAGGAAGTAGAGGAGCACGATCAGCGGCAGCGCCACCGCCGCCAGCAGGCCGAGCGGCTGCAGCCAGGTCATCCGCGCTTGACCACGCCGGCCCGGAGCCCGGCCAGCATCGTCGCCTCCAGAGCGGCCGCCGAATCGCTGTGCACGAAGCGACCACCCGCCGCTTCCGAGGCGCGGCGAAGCCGCGAACGCAGCGCCTCCAGAGCGCGGTCGTACTGAGCCAGCACCGCCGGCGTGATCGTCATCTCGCGGGCGGCCTCGCTTTCGGTGTCGACCAGCTTGAGGTCGCCGCTGATCGGCGGCCGCTCCTCGTCGGGCGCCAGCACCTGCCAGAGCACCACCTCCTGGCGGCGGTTCCGGAGGCCGGCGCTGGCCGGGCCCCAGTCGGCGGGGCCGGTCTCGAGATCACCGGCCAGGAAATCTGAGACGACGACGGTCAATCCCGGCCGCGGCCAGCGGAGGCGAGCCAGCTCGGCCGGCCCCCCGGACCCGGCCGGTTCGAGGGAGTCCAGGAAGGCCCAGATCCGGGACACGCCGTCGGTTCCCCGCAGCGGCGGCAGCGAGCGGCCGTCCAGAGTTCCGATCGTCACCCGGTCCATGGCGGCCAGCCCGAGGAAGGCGAGCGCCGCTCCCAGCCGGCGGGCGGCCGGCCACTTGGGCGGCGACCCGGCGCCCATCGAGCCCGAGGTGTCGAGGACAACGTTCAGGCAAGCCTCCTCCTCGGCGACGTACAGGCGGAGCATCAGGCGGTCGTGACGGGCGTAGGCGCGCCAGTCGATCTGCCGGAAGTCGTCCCCGGGCACGTAGGCGCGGAAGTCCGAGAACTCGGGTGAGCGGGCGGCCCGAGGCGAGCGCCGCTCGCCGGCGTAGAGACCCGACCTCGGCAGCCTGTAGACGAGGTCCAGCCGCGAGAGCAGCGTCAGCTCAGCGGCGCTTAGCACCAGCCGTGCGGATGACCTCGCCGACTACCTCGTCTGCTGTCACGCCCGCCGCATCGGCCTCGAAGTTGAGGAAGACGCGGTGGCGAAGCGCGGCCGGGGCGATCGCGTCCAGGTCCTCGTTGGCGACGTTGAAGCGGCCTTCGAGGAGCGACCGGATGCGGCCCCCGAGCACGAGCGTCTGCAGGCCGCGCGGGCTCGAGCCCCAGCGCACGTAGCGCTTCACGTACTCAGGAGCGTTCGCCTGGTCGGGATGCGTTGCCAGCACCATGTCGACGGCCCGGTCCATGACCGGCGTCGCCACCGGCACCTCGCGGGCCAGCTGCGCCATCGCGGCCAGCTCACCACCCGAGGCGACGGGCACCAGCTCGGTCGCCTCCGCGCCGGTTGTGCGGCGTGCGATCTCGGCCAGCTCGGCGGCGCCCGGGAAGGGCACCAGGATCTTGAAGAAGAAGCGATCGAGCTGCGCCTCCGGCAGCGGGTAGGTCCCCTCCAGCTCGAGCGGGTTCTGGGTGGCGAGGACGAAGAAGGGGTCCGGCAGTGGCCGGCTGCGATCCCCGACCGTCACCTGGCGCTCCTGCATCGCTTCCAGCAAAGCGCTCTGGGTCTTGGGGGTTGCCCGGTTGATCTCGTCGGCGAGCAGCAGGTTCGTGAAGATGGGACCCGGCTGGAATTCGAAGTGCCGCCGCCCCGACTCGTCCTCGTTCACGATGTGGGTGCCGGTGACGTCGGCCGGCATCAGGTCGGGCGTGAACTGGACGCGCGCGAACTCGAGGTCGAGGACGTCGCCCAGGGTGCGCACGAGCACCGTCTTGCCCAGGCCAGGAACGCCCTCAAGGAGGACGTGGCCACCCGCGATCATCGCCATCAGGACGAGCCGGACCACGCCCGCCTGACCCACGATCACCTTCCCGATCTCGGCCTCGATCGCGGCCGCCAGCTCCTGGAATCGCTCCGGCTTCATCTCCTCGGGGACCGGGCTGACTGCTTTCACTTGCCCAGATCCGAGAAGTACTGCTGGACCAGGTCGCGCTCCTGGTCGGGGATGACCTCACGGTCGACCTGGCTCAGCGCCTGCTGCTGGTAGTCGGCGAGGACCTGCTGGTAGGGAACCAGCTGGCTGTCCTGGCCTTGCCCGGAGCCGACGTTCTGGCCGTTGCCCGAGTTCTCTGACTGACCGTGGACGTACACCCGGTCGTTGCTCTTGGCGGCCTGGCCGGAGCTGCCGCCTTGACCGCCGCCGGCGCCGCTGCCGCCCTGCCCGCCACCGCCGCTGCCCTGGCCCTGACCCTGGCCCTGGCCCTGACCCTGGCCCTGGCCCTGTCCTTGACCCTGGCCCTGTCCCTGTCCTTGACCCTGACCCTGCCCTTGACCCTGTCCCCGCCCGGGCTGCTGTCCGGGCGACTGGCCCTGGCCACCTTGGCCCTGACCGGCCGCCGACGCCTGCGCCTCGGCCTGGTCATCGAGCGGACCCTTGAGGCCCTGGAGCGCATTTATGGACTGTGCGGAGTCGCCCTGGAAGTCCTGGGCGCCGCCCAGCTGGTTCTGGCTCGCCGCGGCCTGATTGAGCGCGGCCTGGGCGGCCGGGGTATCGCCCGACTGAAGGGCGGAGGCGGCGGCCTGCAGCTGCTGAGCGAGCTGCTGGTTGCCACCCTGCTGCGCGGCCTGAGCCGCGCTCTGCAGCTGCTGAGCCAGTGACTGCTGCTGAGCTGGGCTCATGGAACCCAGCTGCTTGCCAAGCTGCTGAAGCGCGGCCGCGGCCGCGCGGTTGTCCTGGTTGGCCATCGCCTGGCCGGCCTTCTGCGCCGGTCCCGACTGCTGCGCCAGGGCCTGGCCGGCCTGCGCCGAACCTTGCTGCCGCTGCGGGAGCGTCGGGTCGGAGAGCGAACGGATGTCGCTCTGGGCCTGGCTGATCGCGGCCACCGCCGAGGACGGGTCGGGCGCCTTGCGGACCTGGTCGGACGCTTTCTGGAGGTCTTTGACCAGGGCCTGGCGCTGCGCCGCATCCTCGCCTGCGCGCGCGTTCTTCGACTCCTGGGTGGCTATCCGCGCGATCTCGTCAGCCGCCTTGGCCTGGGCGGCCGTGCCCGCATTATGGACGCGCAGTCGGTCAAGGGCCGGGTTCGGGGCCAGCGCCAGACCGGCGGCCACCACCAGCGCCCCGACCGCCACCGCGAGCAGGCGCACAGGCAGGCCGTCGCCACCCAACCGCGAGGGGTCGGCGCCGGCCGCGAAGGCCTCGGCGTCGAGGCGCTGCCGGGACGGCAGGTAGCCGTCCATCCGCGCGTACTCGAGCGCCGTCGTCAGCCGCTCCTTGCCGCCCAGCTCGAGGTCGGCGATCCCGGCGACTTCCATCCAGGACGGCCATGCGCGCAGCCAGCCGACCAGCGCCACCAAGGCTCCGGCCAGGCCGCAGCCGGCCAGCACGGGCCAGGTCGGGTCGACCGGCCACTGCCGGAAGGCCAGTTCCGAGAGCGCCGCCGCAATCGCCCCCACGGCCGCCCCCCGCACCGCCCAGGTGACCGCGCGGGCGCCCGCGATCCGTGTCTGCGCCCGGCGGAGGAAGTCGTTGACCTCGTTCATTCGTCGGCCTCCTGCACTTTCCGCAGAGGGCGGGCGCGGCGGCCGCGCACCAGCAAAACGGCGCCGGCGACCGCGAGCGCGGTCAGGGCCAGCTCGGTCAGCACGCAAACCTGCCAGGGCTCCACCATCGGACCCCAGCGCGCCGAGGGGCCACCGTCCAGGAAAAGCAGCTGGAGCAGCCGGCCCAGCGGGACCGGCGTCCCGTTGGGGTCGAGCAGGACGATGATCAGCGCGAAGACGGGGTTGCCGAAGAGCAGCGGGTGGGCTTCCACGTTGGAGGTGACGAGCCCGGAACGGAAGGCGTAGATGTAGGTCATCAGCAGCCCGGCCACCGCGGTGCCGACGACGAGCGCGAAGGCGCCCGCGTAGGAGGTCACGGTCGAGGGCAGCGAGCGCCGGAAGAGCGCGCTGAAGAAGATCGAGACCGCACCGATCTCGAGCGCCGTGACGACGGTCACGAGGTGCGTGAGGACGAACTGCTCGAAGTCGATGCCGCCGAACAGGAACACGGCGGCGAAGATCGGCAGGGCCGTGAAGATGATCAGGAGCAGGTAGGCCAGCGAGGCGATCAGCTTCCCCCATACGATTCCGAAGGCGCTGACGCGGCTGACGAGCAGCACGTCGAAGGTCTGCCGCTCACGCTCGCCCGAGATGGCGCCCGCGGCCAGCGCCGGCGCGAACAGGATGACGAGCGCCAGCTGGAAAAAAGCGAGGGCCACGAAGACCGCCTGGCCGATGTTGGCGGCGGTCACCTGCGCGTACTGGGCGGTTAAGACCTGGATCGTGAACACCCCGTAGCCGAAGGCGCCGAGCAGGCCCAGGTAAAGCGTGATCGCCAGCGGCGCCCGCCAGGAGCGCATTCGCGAGACACCGTCTTTGATGATCAGGGGGTTGTCGTAGCCGGTCAGGAGGACGAGAAAGCGTCTCGCGTTCACCTCGCCTCCTCGTCACGTCCACTCGGCCCCGTCAGCCGCATGAACGCTTCTGAGAGGTCGCCGGCGACCGGGGCAAAGGAACGCACGGGCAGCTTGCGGCGGATCAGAAAAGCGAGCAGCTCAGAGTCCTGGACCTGCTCTTCGACGGTCACCTCGATGTGGTCGCCCAGCAGGTCCACCACCAGCACGCCGGCACGATCCTTGAGCACCTCCTCGGCCTTCCGCATGGTCGGCTCGTCGGGGGTCACGAGATCGATTCTGAGCCTGCGACCCGTCACCACGCGATCCCGGATCTGCTCCATGGGTCCGACGGCGACCATCCGGCCGCGATCGATGAAGCCGACCCAGGTGCAGAGCTCCTCCAGCTCCGGCAGGATGTGGCTCGAAACCAGGATGGTCTTTCCCATCCGGCGCAGCTCCCGCACGAGCTCCCGCATCTCGACGCGGGCTCGGGGGTCGAGGCCGGAGGCGGGCTCGTCGAGAAGCAGGACCTTCGGGTCGTGGACCAACGCCCGCGCCAGGCACAGGCGCTGCTTCATGCCCCGGGAAAGGTTGTCGACCTGGGCGTCCCGCCGGTCGCCGAGGTCGACCAGCTCGAGCAGCTCCATGGCCACCCGCCGGCGGCGGCTCCGGGGCACGCCATGGCAGGCGGCATAGAACTCCAGGTACTCGGCCGCCGTCAAGCGGTCATAGACGCCGAAGAAGTCCGGCATGTAGCCGACCAGCTCCCGCACCGCCTCCGGGTCGTCGCCGACCGGAATCCCGCCGATGGTGGCGCTGCCCGCGTCGGCGGGCACCAGGGTGGCCAGGATGCGGATCGCGGTTGTCTTGCCGGCGCCATTGGGCCCCACGAAGCCGAAGATCTCGCCCTTGGGGACATCGAAGGAGACGCCGTCGAGGGCGTGGTAGCGGCCGTAGCGCTTGAGCAGGTGGTCGACGGTGATCAACTAAGGGCTCGCCAAGCCCAAGTTGGGCGTCACGGCGTTCGAAGGCTCGAGAACCCGGACGCGGACCACGCCCCTCGTCTCGGCCGGCGTCAGGTCGGCCGTCAGGGAGCGAAGGTTCTGGCTGGCCGCGGTTGTGGGCAGTGCGCGCCAGGTGCCCGTGCCCCAGTCGTAGACCTCGACGGAACGCGCGCCCTGGGAGCCACCGAGTCCGATGGCGGCGGCCGAACTCTCGTAGTCGAGCTTCACCGGGCCCGCGTAGCCGGCCGGGATCACGAGGTCGAAAACGTCGTAGTGGACCGGCACGGTGCTTCCACTGAACAGTACCGACGCCTTGGGGGCCAGGCCAAGAGAGTCGACCGAGTCCAGGGAGACCGGGTCCACAACCGCCGCCAGCCCCTTGTGAGACGGACGTGTCCCCTCCACCGTCAGAGAGCTCGACGTCTCCTCGGTGAGCCCGGTCAGCGTCCAGTCGCCCTTGCGTCCGGTGACCGCCGAAGACGCCGCCACTCGCAGCAACGTGTCCCGCTTGTAGTCGGTGCTTCGGGACCCATACGTCTGGCGCTGCGGGAAGGGCGTCGCCGAGCCCGCGTTCGAGAGCGGGGCGTCCACCGTCACCGTCGCCCGCGGCTGCAGCGCGGTGGCGATCGTTGCCTGCTGCCCGGTGCCGCCGATCAGCGACAGCTGCTCGATGCTTTGGTCGCCGGTATTGCGCACAGTCCCCGTGACCCGATCGTGGGCCACCTTGAGGTGTGACTCGAGCGCGATCGCGGGCTGCAGTGGCGGCCGCGAGATGGCCAGGGTCTGCAGGCTCCGGAACTCCGCGTAGGCGGTGCCCCGGAGCTCGACCTGAGTGTGTCCCCCGGTGTCGACGACCGCGGTTTGCGGCGAGGTGGGATTCGACAGCGATCCGAGCGCCGTCGAGGCCAGGGTGTTGGCGCCGGCGTCGACCGTGAAGTTGCCGCGACGAGGCGGATAGAGGCCGTGGTACGAGTGCACTTCTGAGACCGCGTCCGGACCGAGCCGCACAACCCGGACCTCGTTGTCCAGATAGCTGGCGCCGTGAACGGCGAATCCGGCCACATAGGCCACGCTCGTGAACATGAGGGCGACCACCGGCACGCTCACCCACATCAGCTCCCGGCGCCCGAAGCTCTTGACGGCGAAGTAGTTGAGCGGTCCCACCAGCAGCAGGTACACGATCAGCAGGCCGCCCAGCAGGCCACTCGACGGCACCTGCGCGCCGGCGGTGTTTTGGAGGAGGCTCACGATCTCCTCGGCCGAGGCCGCCGCCGCCGGCCCGCCCACGTTGACCGGGAACGGTGCCCCGATTCCAAAGGCCGCGCTCGGGTTCGGAACGCCGTGGCTCCCGGCGGGCGTGTTCTCGAGGACGCCACGGCCGAGCAGCAGTGACCAGGCGACAGCGTCGAGGCCGGAGGCGTCGGTCGCGATCGGCTCGGCCAGCGGATCGAAGGCGGCGTCGATGATCCGGCCCGCTCCATAAGTCGACTCCACGACCAGCGGGGATTGGTCTGGCGCGCCCAGGAGGCGCCGGCCGGCGGCGATGTCACCGATAGCGACCGGGGCCACAATTGAGGTGGCCTGATTGGCGAGGTCGGCGAGCGGCTTGAGCGGGGCTTCCCCGCTCCGGGTCGGGCTGAGCCCGCCCAGACCTTTCTGGGCCAGCGGCAGCAGCGTCCGCCGCCAGGAGGCGCCGCCCGTTGCGACCAGGCTTCCGCCCAGTCCGACGAAGTCACGCAGGGCTCGCACCTGGGCGTCGCTTAGCGTGGAGATGTCGAAGTCGTCGACGACGACGGCGTTGAGCCCGGTCAGGAAGACGGCGTTGGTCGGAAATTCCTGGGCGGAGCCGAAGCGCGAGGCGCGCAGACCGCTGGCCGTCGTGTAACCGCCGCTCGAGGTGAGCAGCTTCAGCGCCTCGATGCGGCTGCCTGCCTGCGGCTGGTCGCTGAGCACGGCGATCGCGTAAGCGGCGTCGGCGCGCCCGCTGATCGTGACGCCCGAGGCGACACTGTTCCCAGACGAGTCAGTCAGGGAGGCCGCGTAGCCGCTGGGCGGTTCGAGCACGTAGAAGGTCGCCGAGCGCTCGGAGCCATGGGGCACGTTGATCCGGGCGTGGTAGTCGGGCCAGAGCTGGAGGCCGCCGGGACTGCGGGAGTTCTGGACCGGGTGGAGGGTCACATCGCCGGCGAAGTCGGCGGCGCCATCGTTGCGGACGGTAGCCACGTAGGGCGTCCAGGCGCCCTGCTGGCCCGCGTTCCAACGCTGGTTGAGCGTGAGCGTCACCGGCGTGTCGGCCGCGTGGACCGGGATTGCCCCAAGCAGGCTGCCGCCGGTCGCCAACAGGAGCGGCAGGGCGCGGAGGATCCTCATGTTTTTTGGAACGCTCACGAAACGCGGCCGAGACTTCGAGGGTAACGAAGCTTACGGTCTGCCGGGGCTGGTTTAAGTCGTTCTAATCCCGTAAACCGGTCTAGTCGCCACTGGTTACGTGGCCGACGTCGGTGAGGATCTCGGCTCGGCCCCGAACCTTCATGGCGGCCGTCAGGTCGGTGAACTGGGCGACCATGACCTCGCCCCGATCGAGCTTCTCCGAGTGGTGCGAGCGCGTGTCCCGGCCCCGCGTCAGGCCCATGATCGTGACGCCGTCCTCGAGTGCCTTGACCACGATGTAACGGCCCTCGCTCGGCCGTTCAAGCTGCTCCATTCGCGCGCCCTCGCCTGCCTCCGTTCCCATTCGACTTCCACCGCGGCCGCTCCTCGGTCGCCGCCGCTCGCGGCCGCACTGGTTCCAGCCGCACCGCGCCCTCGCCGAGCAGTCCGGCAACCTCGTTGGTCAGCGCGGCGCCGGCCGAGACATGGTAGCGGTCACCCGCCTGGACGACGACCTCCCGCCCGCTGACCAGCAGGTGCAGGAAGACGTCGTCGTCGCCGGGGTGGCGCACGAACATGGACGTCAGCTTGTCCACGATCTCGGGATCCTCGCCCGGCACGGAGACGTGGAGCCTGTACTGGCGCTCCACCGGCACGCACTCCTCGTCGTCCCAGGCCCAGGCGAAATCGACGACCACGGAGGCCTGCTCGGCCGGCTCCTCGCCGGCGCCGGCGCCGACCTCGTCCTCGGAGGGCAGCGCGTTGGCGGTGGCGCCGCCGTTGCCGCTGCCGCGGCCGCCCGAGCGGGCGTCGACCTTGCCCTGGATGACGAGCGGCTGGTCGGAGTCGAAGAGCTTGCGGTAGAGCTCGTACTTCTGCGGAAAGAGGATCACGTCGACGGCGCCGGTCAGGTCCTCGATGGCCCCATAGGCCATGATCTGGCCCTTCTTAGTGACGACGCGGCGGATCTCACGGACCAGCCCGCCGACGCGCACCTCCTGGCCCTCGAGGTCGGCGGTGACCTCGATCGCCCGCGCGTCGGTGAGCCGGGCGAGGTCGGCCGCGATCCGGTTCAGCGGGTGATCCGAGAGGTAGAGCCCCAGCAGTTCCTTCTCGCCCCGCAGCTTCTCGTCGTCCGGCATCGGCAGCACGTCGCCGCCCCGGTACTCGATCTGGGCCGGCGCCTCCGCCCCTGCCATCTCGAAGAGCGAGGTCTGTCCGGACTCTCGGTCGCGGCGCGCCTGCTCGGCGACCTGGAGCACGTGGTCGAGGATGGCCAGCATCTGGTTGCGCTCGCCGATCGAGTCGCAGGCGCCGCTCCGGATCAGCGACTCGAGCACGCGCCGGTTCACCTCCTGCATGCCACCCACCCGGTCGCAAAGGTCCTGGAGCGATGTGAAGGGACCGTGCTCATCGCGCTCGCCGACGATCAGCTCGACCGCGCGCGTACCCACGTTCTTGATCGCGGCCAGACCGAAACGCACACGGTCATGCCCCTCGATGATGAAGTCGGCGCGCGACACGTTCACGTCGGGCGCCAGCACCTCGATCCCACTCGCCCGGCAGTCGACGATGGTGGCGGCGACGTCGTCTGAGTTGCCCGAGTAGTGGCGCAGCAGCGAGGTCATGTACTCGAGCCGGTAGTTCGCCTTGAGATATGCCGTCTGGTAGGCGACGAGGCCATAGCACGCCGAGTGGGCGCGGTTGAAGGCGTACTCCGCGAACTTGGCGATCACGTCGTAGATCTGCTCGGCCGTCGCCTCGCCGATACCGTTTGCCGCGCAGCCCTTGACGAACTTCTCGCGCTGCTGCGCCATCTTGACCTTGTCCTTCTTGCCCATGGCGGCGCGCAGGATGTCGGCCTCGGAGAGCGAGTAGCCGGCCAGGACCTGGGCCAGCTTCATCACCTGCTCCTGGTAGATGAGGACTCCGTAGGTGTCGGCCAGAACCTCCTCGAGGAGCGGGTGCAGGTGCTCGACCTTCTCCCGGCCATGCTTGCGCGCGATGTAGTTCGGGATGAACTGCATCGGGCCCGGCCGGTAGAGCGCCACCGCCGCCACCACGTCCTCGAAGCGGTGCGGCTTCATCTCGAGCAGCATCCGGCGCATCCCCGAACCTTCGAACTGGAACACGCCGTGGGTGTCGGCGGCGCTGATCAGCTCGTACGTCTTGGCGTCGTCGAAGGGGAGCTTCTCGAGGTCGATCTCGATTCCCCGGTTCTCCTTCACCAGCTTCAGGCAGGTGGTGATGATGTCGAGGTTCTGGAGGCCGAGGAAGTCCATCTTCAGGAGGCCGATCTCCGAGACGGCCTTCATGTCGTACTGGGTGATGACCTGGCGCGGTTCGTCGCCGACCACCACCGAAGAGCGCGGTCCGTACTGGAGGGGCGCGAAGTTGACCAGCGGCTCGGGGGCGATCACGACACCCGCGGCGTGCACGCTCACGTTTCGGGACACGCCCTCGAGCGAGCGGGCGACGTCGATCAGCTGCCGAATGCTCACGTTCCGCCCGTCTGGCGTCCTCAGCGGCGGCGCCTCGTATGCCTCGCGGAACTCGGGCACCTCCTTGATCGCGTCGTCGAGCAGCTTCGAGCGGCCCTGGTGGACAGGGATCAGCTTGGCCAGGCGGTCGGCCTCCTTTAGGGGCACGTCGAGGACCCGGCCGACGTCGCGGATGGCCGCCTTGGAGGCCATCGTCGTGAAGGTGATGATCTGGGCTACCCGCTCGCTGCCGTACTTCTCGCTCACGTAGCGGATCACCCGCTCGCGACCCTCGACAGAGAAGTCACAGTCGATGTCGGGCATCGACACCCGGTCCTTATTGAGGAAGCGTTCGAAGAGAAGTCCGTGCTGTAGAGGGTCGAGGTTGGTGATGCCGAGGCAGTAGGCGACCAGCGAGCCGGCGGCGCTGCCGCGACCTGGGCCGGTCATGATCCGGTGCTCGCGGGCGAAGTTATAGAAGTCCCAGACGATCAGGAAGTAGGACGAATACCCGGTCTGGCGGATGACCTCGAGCTCCTCCACCATGCGCGCCACGGCTGCCGCCGGCGGCTGCTCGCCATAGCGCCAGCGCAGCCCCTTCTCGGTCAGCTGCCGCAGGTACAGCTCGGGCGTCATTCCATCGGGACAGTCGAACGGGGGCAGCAGGGTGACGCCGAGATCGATCTTCAGGTTGACCTCGGAAGCGATGTCGAGCGTCGCCGTCAGTGCGTCGGCGTACTCCGGGCCGGGCATGGCGGACGCCATCTCGGCCGCCGACTTCAGGTAGAAGTCGTGGGACTCGAAGCGCCAGCGCCGGGGGTCGTCGTAGCGAGCCCCGGTCTGGAGGCACAGCAGCACGTCGTGCGCGTCGTGGTCGTGCTCGTGGACGTAGTGGAGGTCGTTGGTCGCGCAGAGCCGCAGCCCGAACTCCGAGGAGAAGCGCTGGAGCTCGGCGTTGACCCGCTGCTGCGCCTCGACCAGCTCCCGGGCGCCCGGCCCGTCCCCGATCGCAGTGTGGTTCTGGACCTCGAGGAAGTAGCTGTCCTTGCCGAAGATGTCGCGGTAGGCGGCGACCGTCTCTCGCGCACCGTCGATGTCGCCCTGTGTGATCTTGGTCGCCACCTCGCCGCCCAAGCAACCGGAGAGGACGATCAGGCCCTTCGCGTGCTGGGCCAGCACCTCGCGGTCGATCCGGGGCTTGTAGTACAGACCCTCCATCTGGCCTGTCGAGCAGAGCTTCATCAGGTTCCGGTAGCCCTCGGCATCCCGAGCGAGCACCGTCAGGTGGTAGGGATCGCGGTCGGCCCGGCCTTCCTTGCTCAGCCGCGACCGCGGCGCCACGTAGAGCTCGCAGCCCAGGATCGGCTTGATCCCGGCCAGCTTGCACTCCTTGTAGAAGGAGATGGCGCCGTACATCACGCCGTGGTCGGTGAGCGCAAGCGCGGGCATCTCGAGCTCCGCCGCCCGGGCGACCATGGCCTTGATCCGGCTCGCGCCGTCGAGCAGGGAGAACTCGGTGTGGTTGTGGAGGTGGACGAAGGTCTCTGGGGCGTGCGGCATCGTCAGGCTGGGTTGGCGGGACCCCGGAGGCGAAATTCTAGTCCTTTGGTCCCAGCCCCCACCCCGCCTTTTTCCCTGAAACGAAAGGCCATCAGTTCACGTTGTATAGAGGCAGGTGAAAGTCGCGCTCCTCGCCGTGTCCGCGGCCGCGTCCGTCGCCATTGGCCTCCTTGGAGCGAGCTTATACACCGGGCACCAGGAAGCCCTGGCGGCCACTCAGCAGGCCAACCAGCAGCAGCGCGCCGAGGCGGCGGCTCAGGCCTGGGTGCAGTTCCTCGAGCTCAGCTCGGTCGACCCCGGCGCCGGCTTCATGACCGGCTCCCGCCAGTTCGCGCAGGCGCGAACCTCCGCCGATTTCATTCAGCTCCGCGACCGCTGGCGCATCGACACCCAGACCGCCCGCCTCGACCTCGACTACCTGGATCAGGTTTCGGGCGGCCTGGAGGGCACGATGCCCCACGACATCGCCGAGCTCGGCCGCTCGCTGGACAGCGTGGCCCAGGACGCGACCGGCCTCGGCATCAGCGCGGCCCCCGCTCCGGACCTCGATCGGGCCCTGGCCGCCTACTCCGAGCTGCCCGCTTACGAGCGCGTGGCCCAGCACGATCAGCTGAAGTCACAGCTCACCACTGCTGTGCAGGCGCTGACCAGTCGCACGACCGCGCGCCGCGAGACGACCGACCTGGTGAGCCGGCTCGACGACCTGGTGTCGCTGGCGCGGACCGTGGGTATTCCCGACGACCTCTCGAAAAAGATCGGCGACGCCAAGACACAGGCGTCGGCGGCCAAGAGCGACGAAGAGGTGCAGGCGGCCGCCGAGCAGCTGCGCTCAGTCACCGCGGCGCTCAACGGGATCGTCAACCGCACCGACGGGGCCGCACTGCCGCCCTGCCTGGCCGGACCCCAGAACAACCACCTGATCTGGATCCACCTGGAAACCCAGCAGCTGGTCGCCTACCAGGACGGCTGTCCCTGGCTGGCGACGCCGGTGACGACCGGCCGGCCGGCCCTCCCCACGGGCCGCGGCACCTTCTCGATCTTCTACAAGTCGTACGCCTACAGGATGGTCTCGCCCTGGGGGCCTTCCTCTGGCTTCTACTACCCGCCGACCACCGTCTACTACGCCATGGAGTTCATCAACGACGGGACCTTCCTGCACACGGCCGACTGGCAGCCGGACGACACCTACGGTCCCGGCTCGCAGTACGGTCCCTACGCGAGCCACGGGTGCGTACACGTGCGCGATTCGGTGATACCCCAGCTCTACGCCTGGGCGCCGATCGGAACGACGGTCATCGTCAGCGACTAGCCTTTTCGTGTGGCACAAGAGATCTGGCCCGCGGTTGACGACTACATCACCGAAACACTCGTAAAGCCCGACTCGATCTTCGAAGAGATCCTCCGCCGGAGCGACGCCGCCGGCCTCCCCAACATCAATGTCACGCCCGCGCAGGGCAAGTTCCTCCAACTTCTGGCCCGGTCGCTGAACGCGCGCAGCATTCTCGAGATCGGGACGCTGGGCGGCTACAGCACCGCCTGGCTCGCGGGAGGCCTGGCAGCGGGCGGCCACCTCGTGACGATCGAGGCCGAATCGCGACACGCACAGGTGGCGAAGGCGAACCTCGAACTGGCTGGAGTTGCCGACCGGGTTGAGGTCGTGGTCGGCCAGGCAATCGACGTACTCGAGCGGCTGGCCAGCGAAGGACGCCAGTTCGACCTCGTCTTCATCGACGCCGACAAGCCCGGCTACCCCGCCTACTTCGAGTGGTCGGTGCGGCTGTCGCGCGCGGGATCCGTGATCGTCGCCGACAACGTCGTCCGGGCGGGCCGGGTCGCCGACCCGGCCACCACAGAGGCCGGCGCTCAGGCAATCCGGCGCTTCAACGAGGCGGTCGCGGCGGAGCCGCGGGCGAGCGCGACGGCGATCCAGACCGTGGGTGCCAAGGGCTACGACGGTTTCGCCCTGATCGTCGTCGCAGGCGTACCTGCCCAATAGACTTCCTGCCCATGGCCACCACTTCGCTGCCGCCGCTCTCCCCACAACTCCTGGACGCTCATCACAGCGGCATCCGCGAGGTCTCCAACATCGCACTCACGATGCCGGGCGCGATCCGGCTCGAGGTCGGCCAGCCCGACTTCCGCACGCCCGCTCACATCTCACAAGCGGGCAAGGACGCGATCGACCAAGGCCTCACGGGCTACACGCACACACAGGGAATCCTGCCCCTGCGCGAGGCGCTGGTCGACAAGCTGGCCAAAGTCAACGGCATCAGCGCGCAGGCCTCTCAGATCGCCTGCTCGCCGGGCGGCGTCGGCGCCCTGGCGGCGATCTTCGCCTCCGTGATCGGCGACGGCGACGAGGTCCTGATGCCGGATCCAGGCTG
This sequence comes from uncultured Actinomycetes bacterium, assembly GCA_964529765.1. Classification (GTDB taxonomy): domain Bacteria; phylum Chloroflexota; class Dormibacteria; order Dormibacterales; family Dormibacteraceae; genus CAZHAC01. The sequence goes on along the minus strand of CAZHAC010000023.1, from coordinate 3,429 downwards.
GCCGAACACCTCGATCATGGTCCACTGGGCACGCGGCCGCCAGGTCCCCTACCCGTGCCCGCCCGAGCTCGGATTCCAGCCCGACCTGGACGCTATGGCGCGACTGGTGACCGCGCGCACCCGAGCCATCCTCGTCAACTCGCCCAACAATCCGACCGGCGCCGTCTACAGCGCCGAAACGCTGGCCCGAATCGCAGAGATCGCGCGCCGTCACAACCTCTGGCTGATCAGCGACGAGTGCTACGACCAGATCATGCTCGACGGCCGCCAGGTGGCGCCGAGCATCGGTGCACACCTCGACGACGGGCGGGTGGCCACGGTGTTCACCTTCTCGAAGACGTACGCCATGACCGGCTGGCGGCTCGGCTACGCCGTCGGCCCGCAGGAGCTGATCGACTCGGTGACCAAGTTCCTGGAGTCGACCAACTCCTGCGTCTCCTCGATTACTCAGCAAGCTGCCCTGACCGCCCTCCGTGGGCCGCAGGACGCGGTCGCCGAAATGGTCGGCGCCTACCGGCGCCGCAAGGAGATCGCGGTCGACATCCTCCGCGAGGCGGGCCTTCTGGTGGCCGAGCCGCTCGGCGCCTTCTACGTCATGGCGGACGTCTCGCCGAGCGGCCTTTCGGCGCGCGACTTCGCGTTCCGGCTGCTCCGGGAGCGGGAGGTCGCTGTCGCCCCCGGCACCGCATTCGGGGAGCGCGGCGAGGGCATGGTCAGGGTCAGCCTGGCCAGCGCCGACGAGGACCTCCGCGAGGGACTGGCCCGCCTCTGCGAGTTGGTGCGCGAGCTCGGCTAGCGCTCCAGGAGCGCGACCGACTCGATGTGGTACGTCTGCGGGAACATGTCGACCACGGCCGCGCGCCGGATGCGGTAGCCGCCCTGGACGAGCAGCGCGAGATCGCGCGCGTGGGTGGCCGGTTCGCATGACACATAGACGATCCGCTGAGGCTCGAGCCTGAGCAGCTCGGCGATCGCGCGCGGGTCGCAACCCGCCCGCGGGGGGTCGAGGACCACCGCCTCGTGCTCGCCGTGCCGGATCTTACGCAGCGCGTCTTCGACCCGCCCAGGCAGGAAGCGGACGTTGTCCAGGCCATTGATCCGCGCCGCCAAACGCGCCAGCTGGACCGCATGTGGGTTCTCCTCGACTTCGGTGACACCTCCGGCGGCGCGCGCGACCGCCAGGCTGATGGTGCCGATCCCCGCGTAGAGGTCGAGGACGCGATCGGCGGGTCCCGCCTGGAGCATGTCGAGCGCGGTCTGGTAGAGCACGAGCATCTGGCGGTAGTTGGTCTGGACGAAGGTGCCGCTACGGACCCGAAAGGTCAGACCCCAGAACTCGAGGCTCATCGAATCGTCGAGCAGGACCTGGTCTGGCAGCAGCTCGGACACGCGCGCCGCCAGCTCGTCGGGCGGCCGGCGCCGGGGCTCGCCCGTGAAGGCAAGATCCCACAGCAGCCCCTTGCCCGCCGGCTCGGCGGTCAGGTGCAGATTCTGTATGCCTTGAACGCCCAGCTCGCGCACCGCTCTGCCGAAGGCCATCACCGCTTGCTCGATGCGCTCGTCGTGGATCGGGCAAGTCGAGATCGGGAAGGTCCGGTGCGAGCGCAGGCGGTGAAAGCCGAAAGCGAGCCCCTCGGGGGTGGACACGGCTTCGAACTCGCCCCGAATGCGATAGCGCCAGGGGTCGTCCATGCCGAGGACCGGCGCGTCTTCGGGCAACCGTAGACCCGCCTTCCGCCACGCCTCCGCGACCACCCGCCGTTTGATCTCGAGCTGCGCTGAGTAAGCGGCGTGCTGCAGGGTGCAGCCGCCGCAGGTTCCAAAGTGCGGGCAGCGCGGCCGAACGCGGTCCGGCGACGCCTCGAGGACCCTCTCGGCGCTGCCGAACATGAGGCCGCCACGCCGTCCGCGGGGCTCGACCTCGACCAGCTCGCCTGGCAGCGCGTAGTAGACGAGAACGCTCTTGCCCTCGTGCATAGCGAAGACCGAGCCGCCGTGCGCCGGGTTGTCGGTGCGGACTACCAGCGAAGCCACGGTTGGCTGGGATCGTCCTGAGCCCGGAAGCCGGCCGCCTCCACGGCTTCCGACGCCAGCTTGAAGCCGGTGGCGACCTTCTCCGGTGAGTGGGCATCGCTCCCGAACGTCACCCGCTCGCCACCCTCTTCGTGCCACCAGCGAAACACCACCGGAGCGGGGCACAGGTAGCGGGCGGGGTCGCCACCGCGGGTGGTGTTGATCTCAAGCGCGGCGCCTCGCCGGGCCAGCGCACCGAGCACCGCGCGGAACTCCTCCTCGTATTGGAGAGGGTCAAACGGGGTCTCGCCCGGCCAGTACCGCTTCGGGTAGTCGAGGTGCGTGAGGACGTCGAAGCGCGCCTCCGACTCGACCAGGCGGATGGCGTCGGCGAGGTAAGCGCGGAAAAGGGCCCCCGCGTTCTCCGTCTGGAGCAGGCCTCTGTCCGAGGCATCCCGCAGCCCTTCCGCCGTCTCGATCACGTGGACGCTGCCCATGACGCGGTCGAGCGGCGCCACCGCGAGGATGGCCGCCGCCTGCTCCGGGAAGCGGTGCGGCTCGCCGAGCTCGACACCGGTCAGGATCCGCAGGCCCGGGAACTCCAAGCGGCAGCGCTCGACGCACTCCAGGTAGCCGGGCAGGTCGACGACGCACTGCGGCCCCCGGACCCAATCGGCGTGCTCGGTGAAAGCGATGCTGGGAAGGCCGAGCTCGAGCGCCCGCCGGCAGGTCTCGAGCATGGATCCGCGCTCGGCGTCCCACGACCACTCGGTGTGGACGTGGTGGTCGGGGATCGGCACGGCTACCCCGTCTTGAGCTTCGATTCGAGCAACTGCTTGGTCAGCGTCGCGTTGGCGCGGTTGCCGGTCGCGCGCGCGACGGCTCCGATCAAGGGACCGATCGCCTGCTGCTTGCCCGCGCGATAGTCCTCGACCGCCTTCGGGTTCTCGGCCAGCACCTTCTCGACCACGCGGATCAGCTCGCCCTCGTCGCTCAGCTGCTCGAGCCCGCGCTCGCGGACGATCTCCTCGGGAGCGCGTTCGGTTTGCATGACCTCGCCCAGCACCTGGCGGCCCTGGTCGCGGTTGATCCGGCCGCCCGTCACCATCTTCACGATCTCGGCCAGGGCGCCGGCAGGGATGGTCGGACGCTCCTGGATCACCCAGTTGGCCGCCGGCTTGGGCTCGGCCCCGGCCGCCACCACGGCCTCGAAGTACTCCCCCACCTCCCGCTCGGAGGTCAGTTCGAAGGCGTCCTGGTCGGAGAGTCCGTACTGCTCGCGAAAGCGCCGCTCCCGCGTCTTCGGCATCTCCGGCATCCCAGCCCGCAGACGGTCCACCCAGGCTCTATCGATCTCCAGCGGCGGCAGATCGGGCTCGGGAAAGTAGCGGTAGTCCTCGGCGAACTCCTTGCTCC
>CAZHAC010000022.1:0-20716 GCA_964529765.1 uncultured Actinomycetes bacterium | reverse complement strand
CGCCTCCTACCTGGGGCGGATGATCGCCAGCGTCGCCGTCCCGTACCAGATCTACGAGCAGACCCATTCGACCCTGGCGGTCGGGCTGCTCGAACTGATCGCCTTCTTCCCGCTGCTGACGCTGGGGCTGGTCGGTGGCGCGTTCGCGGACGCCCACGACCGGCGCCGGATAGTCCTGCTCTCGGAGGCCGGCTTCGGAGCCGCCGCCGTCCTCCTGCTGCTGAACTCACTGCTGCCGCACCCCTTGCTGGCAGCGATCTTCGTGCTCGAGGTCGCCGCCGCAGCCCTGTATGCCCTCCAGCGGCCGTCGCTCGACGCCCTGTTGCCGCGCCTGGTGCCACTGGAGGAGATGACGGCGGCGGCTGCCCTCGGCAACCTCCGCGGCACGCTGCCGATGATCGCCGGCCCGGCCGCAGGCGGTCTCCTCATCGCCGCCGCCGGTCTCCCTGCCGCCTACGCGGTCTACGTCCTGACCTTCCTGGTCTCGCTGCTCGCTCTGGCCGCGATGCGCGCGACACCACCACCAGTCGGGGCCGCGCGGCCGAGTCTTCGCGGCATTCTCGAGGGCGTCCGTTACGCGCGCAGCCGGCCTGATCTGCTCGGCACCTACCTGGTCGACATCGTGGCCATGTTCTTTGGCATGCCTCTGGCGCTTTTTCCGGCGGTGGCCGACCACCTGGGTGGGCCTGCGGTCCTCGGACTCCTCACGGCCGCGCCCGCCGTGGGCTCTCTGCTGACCAGCGTCACCAGCGGCTGGACCCGGCGCGTTCGCCACCACGGCCGGGCGATCGTGGTCGCGGCCGGCGTTTGGGGGACAGCCGTTGCCGCCTTCGGCTTAGCCCCCAGCCTGTGGGCTGCGCTCGTCTGCCTGAGCCTGGCCGGTGCGGGCGACACCGTGAGCGGGATCTTCCGGTCGGCGATCTGGAACCAGACCATTCCCGACGTGCTGCGGGGCCGGCTGGCGGGTATCGAGATGATCAGCTATACCGCGGGGCCGAGCCTCGGCAACTTTGAGGCCGGCGCCGTGGCGGCCGCCTGGGGGGTTCCCTTCTCGGTCGTCTCCGGCGGCTTGCTCTGTGTGGTCGGGGCCGCTGCCTGTGCGTTTCTGGTGCCGGGTTTGTGGGACTACGACAGCCGCTCGATCAAGCGCCGACCGGGCTCGACGCCCGAATCAGTCGGGTAGCCGCCGGAAGCAAAAGGGAAGCCCGTTGGGTAACGGACTTCCCAGGCTGGGGTGGGGGCGTAGAGTTCGACTGCTGGGGGCCCCGTAGGCCAGCGATATGGTAGCAGCAAACCCCGTTATCCACAACATCTGGGAAACGTGTGGAAAGCACCCGCTGGCTCCAGTACTTGCGCCCGGATAAATAGTGATAGCAGGATTGACAGAAAACCTCGGTGCCGATAGGCTAAGAGCATTCCCGGAGTCATCCGGTCAAACCGGAGGTTCGATTGGGCACCCTTTTACTCATCCTTTTGATCGTCCTGCTCCTGGCCGTTGTCGCCGGGGGCGGGGGCTACACCTACCGCCGGTACTACGGCCCGGCGGGCGGCACAGTGGTCGAGGAACCCGGTGGCGGCGGAGGCGCCGCGGCGCTGGCATTTCTGGTGCTGGCGGTGCTCGTCATCCTGTTCCTGATCTACGGCGGCTTCAATTTCTGGGGCTGGTTCGCATCGCCCCACACGGTCAACGTAACCGTCCACAGCTAGTCCGTGGCAGCAATCAGGAGCGGCCGGGAGCTTCCCGGCCGCTTCTCTTTTGCCCGGCCACGGACTGACGCGGCCGCCTTTTCCGCCATCGCCATTGCGCTGGTGGTGGTCGCCACTCGACTACCGCTCCGCACGCGCTACCTCCTGAACTGGGACGCCGATCAGTTCGCGCTCGGAATCAGGCACTTCGACGTCGTCCACCACCAACCGCACCCGCCCGGCTACCTCGGCTACATAGCCATCGGCCGCGTTCTCGAGATGTTCTTTCGCGATCCCAACTCCGCCCTGGTGGCGTTGAGCGTCGGCAGCGAGGCGGCGGCCACGGCCCTCGCATTCGTCTGGGCGCGCGTCTTGTTCGGTCCGATGGCGGGTTGGATCACGGCGCTTGCGCTCACCGTCAGCCCGCTCTTCTGGTACTACGGCGAGGCGGCCAACACCTACGGCCTTGAGCCGCTCCTCGTGATTGGCGTCGCCTGGCTAGCCTGGCGGACCTGGAACCGCGAGCGCGCGACCGCCGTCCCGCTCGGGGCGGCCATTGCGGTGGCGGGAGCGATCCGGCCGAGCACGGCTGTGCTGATGGCTCCCGTGGCCGGACTGGCCCTCGCCCAGATGCGGGATCCCAAACGAGCGCTAGCAGCCGCTTTGGTGGCGAGCCTCGGCACTCTTTGCTGGCTGGTACCTCTGCTGGCGCTGAGTGGCGGTATCAGCAGCTACGTGCAGGCGTCCTCTGCTTTGGGTTCCGACGTCAGCACCAGCACGGCGATCTGGAACGCCGGGCTTGACGGCTTGGCGACCACTGCCGACGCGGTGGTCCGCGGCACGGTCTGGGACCTCGGTGGCTTCACGGTTGTCGCGCTCTTCGGCCTGCTGATCGCCCCTCGTCTGGCCGCCGCCTCCGGGCGACCGCTTGCCGGCTGGCGCCTCTTCTGTGCCGCATGGACTCTGCCGGCACTGTTCACGTTCCTCTTCGTTCACATCGGCCAGGTCGCTTACGTACAGGTGTTCACGCCGGCGCTCTTCTTGATGCTCGGCCCGGCTGTCAGGGCGACCGCGAGCGCGCTCCAGCGGCCGCGGCTGGCGCCGGCCATAGCAGTCGCCAGCACGGTAACCAGCCTGGCCGTGTTCCTGCTGCCGCCGCAGGTGTCGCTCGCCGGCCAGCTCCACCGCCACGACGTCTGGGTCGAGGAGATGACCGCCACCGTCCGCCAGTTCGACCCCGACCACACCGTGATCCTGGCCGACGGCGAGGCGGTCGGCTCGTACCGAACCGGCCAGCTGTACCTGCCCGAGTACCACCGGCTGGGGATCGGCCGCGATCGCCTCGGCAACCCGGGTCAGCTGTTCGGCGACCTCTACGAGCCAGATCACGCAGCGCGCACCGGGCCGCTCGAGGTGCCGGTCGGCACGGACACGTACGTCTTCGTCGATCGATCGGTGGTCGAGCAGATGGTCGCTGACCCCGAGCGCCTGCGCGTGATCCGTCTCTCCGGCGGCGCTCGGATCTACGTCTGGGTGGGGGAGAGGCCCATATTCCGCAACGGGCTTCTCTGGCTTGGCCCGCCTCCGATCGACCGCCGCGGCCTCAACCCCTGATCGGGAGCGAGCTCAGTACCGCGGTTGGCGAAGAGCGAGCGCGAGCAGGCGTTCGTTGACCTCGTCCACAACGGACGCGCCGAGCGGACCCAGCAGCCGCGAGCGCAGGGGCCGGCGCGGACCGTACCAACGCGTTCGCTCCCGAACCCCCGCCAGCCGCGCCGCCAGCTTCACGGCGTCCTCGAAGCTGCCCAGCTCGTTGGCGAGGCCGCTCTCGACCGCGCGCCGGCCGGTGAAGATCTCGCCCGTGGCCAGAGGTCGCAGCTGCTCCGGCGCGAGTTTGCGGCCCGCTTCGACCCGGCTCATGAACAGCTGGTAGTACTCATCGACCAGCGCCTGCTCCCGCTGGCGTTCCTTCTCAGTCGGGGGCCGCCAGAAGGCGCCCATATCCTTGAGCTCGTCGCTCTTGGTCACCTCCACGGCGACTCCGAGGCGCGCCATCAGGTCATAGGCCAATGGGCGGACTGAGATGACGCCGATCGAGCCGATCGTGGCCGCCGGTGCGACCACGAAGCGGGTGGCGGCGGCCGCGATCAAGTAGCCGCCGGAGGCGCAGAGGTTTCCGCTGAAGGCGACGACTGGCTTGACCTGGGCGAGGCGGCGGACGGCTTCGTGGATCAGATCGGACGCGGCGGCGCCGCCGCCGGGGGAGTCGACGTCGATCACCACCGCCTTCACACGGGCCCTCCGGCGGAGGCCGTCGAATACGGGGACCCAGTCGGCGTGACGGATGCCGACGCCGATCGCTCCCTGCAGGCGCAGCAGCGCGATTGGTCGAGCCCAGAGCACGGACACGAGGTTATGCGAACGTATTGATTCCGTGGCTGATCCGATACCCGTCGACATGGAGCCTATGCTCGCGGCTCCGAAGGAGGAGCTTCCGGCAGGCGACGCCTGGGAGTACGAGCCCAAGTGGGACGGCTTCCGCACTGTCGTCCATCGCGAGGGCGACCGCGTCGTCCTCATCAGCCGGGGCGCGCGGGACATGACCCGCTACTTCCCCGAGATCCTCGACGCCTTCCGCGAAATTCCCGCCCAGCAGTACGTCATGGACGGTGAGCTCGTGGTGGTGACCGAGGCCGGGCTCGATTTCGACGCGCTCGGACAGCGGATCCACCCGGCGGATTCCCGCGTTCGCATGCTGAGCCAAAAGACGCCCGCCCTCTTCGTCGCTTTCGATCTCATCGCGCTCGACGGCCGCGACCTGCGCCTGGAGCCGCTGCATGCGCGGCGAGAGCACCTGGAGGGTCTGCTCGCGTCGGTCGCGGGTCCCATCCAGATGACTCCCTACACACGGGACGTTGAGGTCGCGCGCGAGTGGTTCACCATCTTCGAAGGCGCCGGCCTCGACGGGGTCATTGCCAAGTCCTGGGACCAGCCGTATGTGCCCGGGAAGCGTCTCTGGGTGAAGATCAAGCATGAACGCACCTGCGACTGCGTCGTCATCGGCTGGCGCTGGGACAAGGAACGCCGCACGTTGGGTTCGCTGCTGCTCGGCCTTTACGACGACTCCGGTTCGCTCCACTACGTCGGCCACACCTCGGCCTTCGACGCCCGGATGCGCCGTGAGGTCCTGGCCCTCCTGGAGCCGCTGAAGGCCGAGAAGGTCGAGAGCGAGATGGGGAGGCGGCCGGGTGGTCCGAGCCGGTGGTCGCGGGGCCGGGAGATGATGGACTGGGAGCCGGTGCGGCCTGAGCTGGTGTGCGAGGTCGCGTTCGAAAAGCTGCAGGCCGGCGAACGCTTCCGGCACGCCGCGCGCTTCCTCCGGTGGCGCCCGGACAAGCCGCCCCACGAGTGCACGTTCGAGCAGATCGAGTCAGTCGTCGCCTTCGACGTCGCCTCCATCTTTACCTGAGGTTTCGGGAAGCGGTCTGACCCGGCGGGCGGCCGGGCCGCCGGGCCCGTAGTAGCGCATCGCCGCTCGGCCGAGCGCGGTCACCGCGACCCAGTCAAACCCGGCTCCGACGGCCACGCCGATGGCCAGCGGTGTAACCCGGGCGACAGCGCCCGCAACGCGGGCACCGAGCAGCCGGCTGAAGATGCGCGCCAGGATGTGGCTGCCGGCGGTGTTGACGATGCGCCCCGGAAAGCGGCGAAACGCGGAGACGGCGATGCGCTCACCACCGGCGACGAGCACGTTCTCGCGCAGCTGGACGGCCCCGCCGGCGATGCCGATCACGATCAGCGCTTCGAGCAGCCGGTCGTCTGATCCTGACAGCTCGTGACCGTAGACCATCGCGATCCCGAGCACGAGCTCGGTCTCCTGCTCGAGGGCGAAGACGGCCTGGCTGCTCACAGTTCCCAGGGCGATCAGGGTGCCCAGGCCGGGCGCTATGGCGACAGCGCCACTCGCCGCCCCGGTGGCCGCCACCCGCCGCCTTGTCGTTCGGAGCAGCTCGCGGGCGAGCTCGTCGGGCGTCGCCGCCGAGTGCTGGCGGCGCAGCTGGTCCACGCGCTCGCGGATCGCCGGCTCGCGCGCCCGCATCGCTGCCGCCAGCGCTCGGAGTACTGGCCGGAGCTGGACAGGCAAGCTTTCGAAGTCCATCGCTTCCAACGTACGTTGTAGGCGTGGGCGAGCCAGGTCAACCGGTAGAAGAGCTGCTCCCTGACCAGCTGACGCTTCCCGACCTTGCTGAGGCGGCGCACGACTGCAAGGCGTGTGACCTGTACGCGCGCGCCACTCAGACCGTCTTCGGCGAGGGGGATGAAAGCGCGATGGTCATGCTGGTCGGCGAGCAGCCCGGCGACCGGGAGGACGTGGAGGGACGCCCGTTCGTGGGCCCTGCCGGACGCCTGCTCGACACCGCGCTGGAGAGCGCCGGCATCGACCGCCGGCGGGTCTATGTGACCAACGTGGTCAAGCACTTCAAGTGGGAGCCGAGAGGTAAGCGACGCATCCATCAGACGCCCAACCAGGCGGAGGTGAACGCCTGCCTACCCTGGCTCCGAGCCGAGGTCAAGGTTGTCCAGCCGGCGGTGATCGTCTTTCTTGGAGCCACCGCCGCCAAGGCGGTGCTCGGTCCCCGCTTCAAGGTCACGCAGGAAAGGGGGAAGCTGCTGCCGACGGTCCTCGGGCCGCCCGCGGTGGCGACCGTACACCCGTCCTCGATCCTGCGGGACGAGGAGAACCGCGATCAGGCGATGGCGGCCTTCATAGACGACCTACAAACGGTCGCTCATCACCTTCACTGATGAGCGCGGGGGGAACCTTAGGTTCCCCAGGAGGAGGGGGGAGGACCCCCCTTCGGGCAGCCGGGCAAAGCCCGTCAGCCCTACCCCTCCCCCGCGAGCCCGCCCTCCTCTTTGTCGGCGTAGCAACGTCTATCTCGCCTGGAAGACGGACACATACGGGCCAGCAACCGGGGTCCCCGCGAAATCGAAGATTTCGTGGGGTGGAGCATTGCCGGCCCTTACGGCCACGATTAAGCCGTTTTAGAGCTCTTCGGCTTCCTCGTCGTCGTCCGACTCGATGTCGGACTCCAGTTCGAGGTCCTCAGGGCTGGGCTCCGAGGCTGCCGCCGGAGCCGCTGCCGGCTTCGAGGCGACGACCTTGCCGCGGCTGCGCCAGCTCGCGGTGTTGGCCACCGGCCGCATCTCGATGATGCTCGGGTCGACGAAGACGTTCTCACGCTTCGTCAGCTTCTTCTCATTGCCGTCGACGTAGACGACCGTCCGTTCCAGCACCGCAGTGATGAAATACTTCTGGCCGCCGATCTCCGCCCAGAACTCGGGCATGATCATCTGGCCTTCGTCGTTCAGGCTGCTGAGGGGAACAAGAGAGGGGGTGCTGGTGGGCAAGGGATCCTCCTTCGCTTGGATTCTTTACGCACCTTACGTCGTTCCCCCGACGGGACGCGGCCAAACAGGTTAACGGAAGCGCAATCCCGTCTACCAATACGATTGAGACATGCCGCGCTCAGCCAGCTCACCTGCCATCGATCGTCTGCTCGCCGCCTGGCGCGGCGAAATCGAGGCGCGGACCGTCTACGAGGTCCTGGTTCAGCGCGAGCGCGACCCGCGCCGTAAGCGGATCCTGCAGCAGATCGCCGAGGCAGAGGCGTCCCACCGCCAGCGAATCGAGGCCAGGCTACGCGAGCTCGGAGCCGCCATCCCCGACCCGTCTTCGGTCCGGATATCGCCCTGGGTAATGCTCCAGGCGCGGGTCGCCCCCATCAACACGGTCCTGGCGGCGAGGGAGGCGGCCGAGGATGCGGAGGTCGACGGACCCTACAAACTGACGACCGGCGACAGCGACACCGACCGCCTGCTCCACGACATCCGGCATGACGAGCAGTCGCACTCGCGACAGGTCGCCGTCATGCGCGAAGAGCGTCCAGGAGGCGAGGCGCCATCGCCCGAGGAGTCCCGCCTCCAGCGCATCCTGAAGCGTGAAAGCTGGCATCAGAGCGGCACCGGATGGGTGTCCGGCGCGATCTACGGTGCCAACGACGGCCTGGCCGCCGTGTTCGGCATCGTCTCCGGCGTCTCCGGCGCTACGGGCGGGTCCCGCTTCGTGCTCACAGCCGGCTTTTTCGGCGCCCTCGCCTCGGCGCTGTCGATGGCGACCGGCGCCTTCCTGGCCGAGCGCTCGGAGCTGGAGGTCGCCCACGCCAACCTCGAGCGCGAGCGCCGGGAGATCGAGGAGCACCCGGAGGAGGAGACGGAGGAGCTGTCGCTCTTCTATCAGCTCAAAGGCCTCGACAAAGAGGAGGCTGACGCACTCGCCGAGAAGCTCTCGACACGGCCCGACGCGATGCTCCAGCTGCTGGCTGGCGAGGAGCTGGGCATGGCGGGTGGCGACGCCCGTAATCCCACGCAGGCCGCGATCGCGGCCGGGGTGAGCACCGCGATCGGGGCCATCATTCCCGTGATCCCGTTCTTCTGGCTGACCGGGACCAGCGGCGTTGTCGTCGCCGCCATCGTCTCTCTGGTCGCGCACTTCCTGGTCGGCGCCGCCAAGGCGCTGGTCACGCTCCGAAAATGGTGGGCGTCAGGGCTTGAAATGACTCTCGCCGGCATCATCGTCGGCGCCGTCACGTACGGTGTCGGCCTCTTTTTCCACGCTTAGCCGAATCCGTGCGGCGGCAGCGGAGGTAGCAGCCGGCGCGACCTGGGTCCGAGTGGACCGCGACCGGGTCCCGGCCTACGCGGCCGAGCTCCCGCTTGACCTGGTGCCGCAGCAGCTCGATCCCGAGTTCCACTTCCACGGGGAGCCTGAGGAGACGGCGGCGTTTGTGCTGGTGCTTGACACCATCAACTTCGGCTCCGGTTACTTCCCGTATCTGCGCCGGCGCGACCAGCGCTCGGGCTACTTCCACATCGCCCGAGCGCTCAGCGAACGCTGGCAGCGGAGCCCGATGCCGGCCGCCGAGCTGGCCGCGCTCTCACCGGAGGACTGTGCCGAGATCTTCGATCAGCCACCCGAGGGGCCGGCTTTCGAGCTGATGACCCTCTTTGCGGCCGCTCTCAATGCGCTGGCAACCCACCTCGAGGAGCATTACGGCGGCAGCGCGGTCGCGCTCATCGAGACCGCCAATCGATCGGCCGAGAGACTCGCCGGGCTCCTCGTCCGGATCCCGTTCTTCGACGACGTCCATGAATGGCGGGGGCTCCAGGTCCCGATCTACAAGCGGGCGCAGATCACCGCCGCCGACCTCTCGCTCGCGCTCGACGGCAGGGGTCTCGGCGAGTTCCGAGACCTGGACCAGCTGACGATTTTCGCCGACAACCTGGTGCCGCACGTGCTCCGATTAGACGGGTTGCTGGAGTTCGACCCAGTCCTGTTGGAGCGGATCGAGCGCGAAGAGCTCCTGATCTCCGGCTCCGTCGAGGAGGTGGAGATGCGCGCCTGCGCGATCCACGCCGCTGAGCTGATCGTGGCCGAGCTGGCGAGGCAGGGCAAGCAGCTGCGAGCGATGGACCTCGACAACCTGCTCTGGAATCGCGGTCAGGGGCCGGACTACAAGTCCCGGCCCCGTCCGCGCTGCCGCTCGGTCTACTACTAGGATCTCGCCGCTGTTAGGCGACGCCTGCCAGGTGATCGCGCAGCCGGTCGCCCTTTTCCGAGCGCTTCAGACGCTCGATCGCGCGCCGCTCCAGCTCCCTGATCGACTGGCGGCCGACACCCATCCGGGCGGCGACCTCCTCCAGGCTGCGCTGGTTGCCGTCGAGCAGGCCGAAGCGCAGCTGCAGCACCCGGCGTTCGCGGGCGGGCAGGGAGTCAAGCGCGTCCTGGACGTCGGAGCGAAGCAGCTCCTTGGTGGCGTGCTCCTGGGGGGCAACCGCGTTCTCGTCCTCGATGAACTGGCCGAGCTCGGACTCGCCGTCCTCGCCAACCGGCGTCTCCATCGACACCGGCTCCTGGGCGACCTGGAACAGCCAGCGGATCTTCTCCGGCTCGATGCCGATCTCGAGCGAGATCTCCTGATCGCTCGGCTGGCGGCCGAGCTCCGAGCGGAGCCGGTCGGTGACTCGAACCAGCTTGCCGATCAGCTCGGCCTGGTGCACCGGAATGCGGATGGTGCGGCCGCGATCGGCGATCGCGCGCTGGACCGCCTGCCGGATCCACCAGGTGGCATAGGTCGAGAACTTGAAGCCCTTCCGGTAGTCGAACTTCTCGACCGCGCGGATGAGGCCTAGGTTGCCCTCCTGAATGAGGTCCAGAAGCGGCATTCCGCGGTTGGCGTACTTCTTGGCGACCGAGACCACCAGACGCAGGTTGGCTTCGGTCAGCTTGCGCCGGGCCTCCTCCGACCCGGCCTCCATGGCGCGCGCGAGCTCGACCTCCTCAACGGCGGTGAGCAGGCGCACCTTACCGATCTCGCGAAGGTAGGCGCGAACGGCGTCGTCGAGCGCAGCCGCGGTCGCGGCCGCCTCGGCGGCGGTGTCTTCACCGACCGGGTTTGGCTCATAGAGATCCAGGTCGGCAGCGTGCAGCAGTGAGCGGCGATCCAGAGTGTCTTCCATTCCCAGAACCTTTTGTACCCGGCGGCCAATGGTATGCAAACCACGTTTGGGTACCGGCGCCAGTTCCGCATTTTGCGGAGTTACGTCACAATTCCGCGCGTGTCGTTGAATCGCCAGGACTTTTCAGAACCGCGCTACCGCGCCGCCAGATTCCACCATAAGGTGTCGGCCGTTCTTTTTGCACTGGTCGCCTCTGCTTTGGTCGCCGTCCTCTCGACCGCCTGCGGTGGCGGACCGGGAGCGGCCGAAACGGGTGGTTCCGAGTCAGACACCTTCACTCTGACCGGTCCCACAAAGGCGGACTCGTCCGCTGAGAAGGGGCAGGCCGGGTCCTGCGAGTGGACGCCGGCGTTGTTCAACCTCAAGTTCGCCTCCGGGAAGATGCAGAACGGGGTCCAGGTCAAGTTCGACGTCACGGTCGGGCCGGGCGGCGTCGGCGACCTGGACGCCACGTCGCCGGCGGCCAGCGACGGCTCGACCCCGCTCCAACTGATGGTCGCCGGCAAGCCCATCAAGGCCGCCGAGGGCACCGTCCACGTAACTGACGCCGACCTGGGCGCGCGGAAGTGGAAGGGATCGCTCGACGCCACCTTCACTGACGGAACCAAGATTTCCGGGACCTGGACCTGCGTGGCCCCTTAGCTTCGGGCCTTACCCTCACGAGCCGATCGCCCCGCGCCACTCCAGGCCCCGTTCATTAACGTAGGCGGCATACGATCACGGTCGCGAGGGGGGCGGCCCCGTTTGTCGTGCGATGTCGCCAAGCTGGTCACATGGAGGCTGAGAATGGCTCAGGCACAAACCTTTACGCCGGGTACGCCGATCTGGGTTGATCTGGCGACGAAGGACATGGAGGGCTCCCAGCAGTTCTATGGGAGCCTTTTCGGATGGGTGCCGGACGCGACCGCCGACCCCCAAGCCGGCGGCTACGCCATGTTCAAGCAGGGCGCCAACAACCTGGCCGGAGTCGGCCCGACGCAGACGCCCGCCCAACCAACGGCTTGGGCGGTCTACATCGCGACGGACAGCGCCGACGAAAGCGCACGCAAGGTCGAGGCGGCCGGTGGGACCATCGCTGCGCCACCGTTCGATGTGCTCGACGTGGGCCGTATGGCGGTGTTCCAGGACCCCAACGGAGCCTTCATATCGGTGTGGCAGCCGATGACCATGATGGGCGCCGACGTCGTGCGCGAGCCCAACAGCCTTGGCTGGGTCGAGCTCAACTCGCGCGACCTCGACGGTGTGCGGCCCTTTTACCGCAGCGTGTTCGGCTGGAGCGAGAAGGCCAGCCCGATGGGCGAGGGAGGCCAGGGTCCGTACATCGAGTGGCAAGTGCAAGGCAACAGCGTGGCTGGGGCGATGTCGATGCCGCCCGGGGTTCCAGACCAGGTGCCGTCCTTCTGGATGGTCTATTTCCAGGTTTCGGACATCGACGGCTCAGTCGCGAAGGCGAACTCTCTAGGAGCTCGCACTCAGATGGGACCGGCCGCCTATCCGGGCGGGCGCTTCGCGGTTCTCCAGGACCCGCAGGGAGCCGTTTTCGGCCTGATCGGCAGCTAGCGCTCCGATCTGGGAGCCCTCTCCACAGAGGGGGAGGGCTCCCAGCACGTCCTCAGGACGCGGGCCGGATGTTCTGGTTCACGTGGAAGAAGTTCGTCGGGTCGTACTTCTGCTTGATCTCCGCCAGCCGCTTGTAGTTCCCACGGTAGGCCGCCTGGACTCGGTCCTGCCCCTCGTCCATCATGAAATTGACGTAGGCGCCGCCGGTTGAGAACGGGTGGATGGCGTCCCAGTAGTCGACCGTCCAGCGCTTGATCCGGTCCGCGTTCGCCGGGTCAGGGTCGACGCCGACGATGACTGGTGAATACCTGGCGTCTCGATAGCTCCAGGCGGTGTCCTCGTTGTGGACGTCGGAAGCGGCGCCATCGATCGGGTAGAGGTGCATGGTCGACTTCCAGGTCGGCATCTGGTTTCCGTACTTGACGAAAGCCGCTATCGCCTCCTCGCTCAGGTCCCCGGTGAAGTCCGCCCGCCAGTACCACTGGTCCCCGGGCGGGTAGAGCGCGTCGAAGGCACTGTTCCACACCGGAAGCGGCATGGGGGCGAGGCCGTCGAGCGCCGGCGCAAGGTCGCGGAAGGGCTTGAGGAGGCCGTCCAGCTTCTTCGGGTCACCTGCATGCGTCCAGGCCACGCCCGCCATCGGCTTGAGGCGCAGCTCTTCGGGGAACGGCGGCGCCGGCGGAACGGTCAGAAAGGCAAAGAATCCGCTGAGCTCGCGTGGCAACCCAGGCAGCACGTCGCCGAACACCTTCATGACCTCGGTCGCGCGGTCGATCGGCCAGAGCATCGGCCCGGCGATGACGTCGCTGACAGGGTGAAGACGGAAGGTGAAGTTGGTGACCACGCCGAAATTGCCGCCACCGCCTCGAACCGCCCAGAAGAGATCGCTGTTCTGCTCTGAGTTGGCGGTGACGAAGCTTCCGTCAGCGAGGACCACGTCGACCTCGAGGAGATTGTCGATGGTCAACCCGCAGCGGCGCGTCAGGTGACCGATGCCACCGCCCAGGGTCAGGCCACCTACACCGGTGGTCGAGATGATTCCGGCGGGTACCGCGAGCCCGAATCCGTGGGTGGCGTGGTCGACATCGCCCAGCGTGGCGCCACCCTGGACCTCCGCGACACGACGCTCGGGGTCGACGCGGACGCCGTTCATTGGAGAAAGGTCGATGACCAGTCCGCCCTCTACCGTCCCCAACCCGCCTCCGTTGTGCCCGCCGCCCCGGATTGCGACGTCGACATCTCGGTCGCGAGCGAACTTGACAGCCTCGACGACATCGGCGCTGTCCACGCATTGCGCGACCGCGGCCGGCCGCTTGTCGATCATCGCGTTGTAGACCTTCCGGGCCTCGTCGTAGTCGGCATCCTCGGGACCGACCACCCTGCCCCGAAGTAAGTTCCGGAGATCCTGTATCTCAGGGCCGGCAAGACCCCTGATCCCTGTCGTCGCCATGCTTCCTCCTCTTCCCACGTAGCGAGGTCGACTGCAGCTTGGTAGAGGCAACCACAGGGTCCGGTGCTGGCAAATAGGCAAGATTGCCCAGCCAGGCGTCAGAGGCCAAGGAGCGGTGCGAGCGGGCGGCCGCTCTCGTCAGCGGTCGCCGGCGGCTTTGGCGGCCCGCCCGGCTCGCGACGCCGTCTCCTCGACGAGCTCCACCCCGCCTGCCCGGGCCTCGCGCCAGGCGGCAACCGCGATCGCTTGCAGCAGGCCGGCGATGGGCGCCCCGAACAGGGCTCCCCAGAGCCCGAACAGCTCGGTGCCGGCTACCAGGGCGATCAGGGCTACCGCGGGGTGGATGCCAAGTGCGGCTCCGGTGACCCGGGGGCCGACCACGTCACCCTCGATGACGTGGACCACCACGAAGTAGCCGAGGACGATCAGCGCGAGCACCCAGCCCTGAAAGAGGGCGACCACGACGCAGAGCGCCCCGGATATGAAGACGCCGAGGACGGGCACGAATTCCATGAAGAAGGCGACCACCCCGAGCAGAGCCGCGTATCGGACGTGAAGGACGGCCATTCCAAGCCCGACCAGGGCGCCGACCAGCGTCGCCATCGTCAGTGTGGCCCGGACGTAGCCGCCGACCACCTGATTGAGGATGGCGATCAGAATCTGGGCGCGGCGCCTCTGGCCGGCCGGCGTCACCTGCTCGACCCATGCTCGGACGCGTGGGGCATTGGCCACGAAGTACACACTGAGGATGAGGACGAAGACGCCATCGACAACGCCGCTTACAAAGGCTCTGGCGAAGGCGAGCGTCTCTGTCGCGGCCTGCCCACCGAACGCCTGGATCTGTGCGACCGCCTGACCGCGGAGGGAGTCGAGCTGAGCGGACGTCACACCGAACGGCGAGAGCAATCCGAGCAGCCAGGGTTCGAGCCGAGTGCCCTCCTGAGCGTAGACGGGCACGTTCTCGACCAGACCGGCCAGCTGCGGCGCGACTGAGTAGGCGATTCCGCCCACGACGGCCACCAGCACGATGAGCGTGAAGACATACGTGATGGCCAATGCGGCCAGGCGCGGCATCCAGCGCTCGAGGTAGGTGACTCCCGGCTTAACCGCAAAGGCGACGACGCTCGCGAGAACCAGCATCAACACGGTGTGGGCGACGTGGCTGATGGCCCACGCGATGACGACCAGCACTCCGGCCCAGGCCAGGATGGTCAGCGGAACCAGCAGTGCCCGGAATGACCGGTCGCTCACCCGGTCAGCCTACCCGCAAGCGGACTGCCGGAGCGCTGCCCCGAACAAGCGGCGCGATCGAGGTCTTGACAGCTATATAACCAAGGTCTTAAATAATCATCAGGTTATGTCGCGGCCCGCGTCCGATCGTCTCTCGCTCATCTTCTCGGCCCTCGCCGATCCCACACGCCGCCAGATGCTCGCGCTCCTGGCGGACGGCGAGATGTCGGTGGGCGAGCTGGCACAGCCCTTTCAGATCTCCCAGCCCGCGATCTCGAAGCACCTCGCCGTCCTCGAGAGGGCGGGCCTGGTCGCCAAGAGCCGCCAGGCGCAGTGGCGCCGCTGCCGCCTGGAGGGCGAGGCACTGAAGGAAGTCGCCGGCTGGATGGAGGACTACCGCGCGTTCTGGGACGAGAGCTTCAAGCGCCTGGACGAGCACCTGCGACGCATTCAAGAGCAGAAGGAGAACGAGAGATGACTGCGACTCTGACCGTGGCGACGCCGACCGATACCGAGATCCAGATGACGCGGACCTTCGACGCGCCGCGCGAACTCGTTTTCGAGGCGATGACGAATCCCGAGCACATCCGGCAGTGGTGGGGCTGGAGCCACTGGACGATGACGGTATGCGACGTCGACCTGCGTCCCGGGGGAACGTATCGCTACGTGAGCCGCGGCCCGGAGGGCCAGGAGGTGCCCTTCACCGGCACCTACCTGGACATTGTCCGCCCCGAGCGGATCGTCTTCACCGAGATCTACGATGTCGAACCTTTCAACCTGGGCGAGCCCTCGGTCGTCACCTCGACTTTTGAAGAGTCCGACGGGAAGACGAGGGTGACGACCACCGCCCGCTACTCCGACAAGGGCGTAAGAGACGCCGTGCTGCAGTCGGGCATGGAGACCGGAGCCGCGCATTCCTACGACCGCCTGGCCGACCTCCTGAAGACCCTTCGCTGAGCGAACCTAGCTAAGGCTTTCCTGGAGCGCCAGCCCGCACGGGCTGCGGGCTGGCGCGTAGCCGGGCCATACACTGCGGTCGAGCTGGACGCGTTAAAGCGGTTGCCTTTTTCGCTGGCCGGGATATCGTCCGCGCTGCATGTCAACACCAGCGGCCGACCAGATCCGGAGCTCGTGGCGTGACTACTGCCGCGACCTCGGTCGCGACATTGACATGGAAGCCGTCCTCGACGACGTCGTGCGCTACCTGGAGGCCGGCCTCGACGCGGTCACCGTGGCGAGGCTCTTGCGGATAAGAGCTCGCCGGGACTCAAAACGGGACGAGCACGAGCACGAGCTGGAAATCTGGCATGTCACGCGCTCCCGCTCGGATTTGCAGACGCTGACGAGCGCAGGGCGGATCACGGCCGAGACGGCGGCCGAGCTCTATTCGAACCTGCTGGTGCGGGCGGAAATCCTGACGGAGGCCTCAGTGCCGCTTCCCGCGCCGAAACGCAAGCCGGCCGCAGCGCCCACCGGCCCCACTGTTACGCCGCCGGCGTCATCTGAGCCAGCCCGGCCGCAGCCGCATGCCGCACCCACTCCAGCGCTCTCGGCCATCTCATGGAAGGACCTCGTCGCCGAACACTCGGTGATGATCCTGGGCTCGCTTGGCGCTTTCCTTCTCGTCGTCTCCACGGTCTTGTTCGAGCTCTACGGAACCAGCAAGTCGGGCGGTTGGACACGGTTGCTGGCGGTGGCCGGGTTGGACGCGGTGTTCACGGTCGCTGGCTACCTGGCGATCGGGCGTGAGCGTTTGCGAGCTCTTGGCCAGATCTATGTCGCCCTGGCCGCGATCCTGCTGCCACTGGTCGGGGTCGCGGCCTGGACCTTCCTCGAGCTCGGGGCCAAGGGGATCAGCGTCGACCAGGCGCTGGCGGTCACCGGAGCAGCCTGCGCGGTGGTCTACGGGCTGCTCGCACTACGCCTGGGTTTGCTCGCCTACGCCGAGATCGCGGCGGTCGCCTTGATGGTCGCGCTCTGGGGCGTCGCAGGGGCGACAGTCGGGGAGGGCTGGCGCGGCGTCGTGCTGGCGGCGGGACCGCTGGTGTACGGGGCGACGCCAAGGCTGACGCACTCCCGAGAGTTCCGGCACTTCGAATGGTTCGGTCACGCGTCTGCGTTCGTCGCCCTGGCAGCCGCGCTGGCGATTGGAGGCGAACGCCCACACTGGATGCCGCCCGCACTCTTCGGTGTGCTCGCCGCGTCCTACCTCCTCTGGCATGCGATCACGCCCCGGCAGCTCCACGCGCATCCTGGCGAGGCGCTCGCAACGGTCGGCTCGCTGCTCCTGGTCGAAGCCTGGGGAACCAGCAACTTCCGCTACTTGTTGCCCTTCGTCCTGGCTGCCCTTTTCATCCTTCTGCACCGCCGACATCGCTGGTTCGGAGAGCTCGGCGCGCTCTACCGCCCTGGCAGCTGGCACCTGCACCTGGCGATCGCTGCCGGGCTGCTGACTTCGGTCAGCGCCAGCGCGGCCGATCTGTGGCCGGTCGCCGCCGGCCTCTGGGCCGCCGTCGCCCTCTATGTACTTGACTACCTTCTCGAGGCCAATCACGCGGCCAGCTACCTTGGCCGCGCCCTGCTTCCGCTCGCGCTGATGGCGACCGCAGCCGCGCTGGAGCTGCCTGCCTGGGCTGGAGCTGCGGTCGCCCTTTGCCTGATTGCTTACGCATTACCCATGCTGGTGCGGCCTTTGGATTCGCGGCTGACCAGCCACGGGACGCTCTACTTCTACGCCGCACTGTCCCTCGTCGCCATCGAGCTTAGGGAATCAGACATCTCCCGAGGGGAATGGAGCGGGGTGGCTGCGCTGGTCGTTGCCGGCGTTGCCTTTGTTCTGGGCGCGGAGAGCGGACGCGTCTGGATGGCCGGAGTGTCGGGACGCGCGCTGCTCGGCGGTGCGTGGTTCTGGGCCGTGGAGGCGGCCGGCCTGACCGACTGGCGCGGTCCCGCCGACAGCCTGCTCAGCCTGATCTTCGTCGCCCTCGGACAGTTCCGGGCGCTGGTCGGCCGCCCGTCAGTCAGCCAGGGCCGGCGGGTGCTGACCCTCGTGACGGCGGCGGCCGCGCTCGGGCTGAGCTTCGCCGGCCCCGATGGCTTGCTGTGGTGGCGGCTGACTGTGTCCTTGTCTCTCCTCGCTGTCGCCTACTGGTGGCAGGCGGCGAGCCGGAAGGAGGGTGAGACGCCCTGGATCGCCTGGGCGACCCTGGCAGCGGCGTCGCTCGCCCTGGTCCAGGCTGCGGTCCCGTCCGACTGGCGCGGGCCAGGCGTTGTGATGGCGGCGATCGTGCTGACCGCGGCCTGGTGGCCGGCGCGCCGGATCCTTCGTGAACGTGTACTCACAGTCGCCGCCTTCTGCGTCCTGAGCGTCCTCGCCGGCGTGGGGATGGCGATCCCCTGGACAGCGGTGCCACCGACCTGGGCGCAGAGCGCCGCTCTGCTCGAGGGATCGATCTTCCTTCTCCTCTGGTGGCTGATGCGAGTGGAGATCGCAGAGACCCAGCTCGGGCTGCGGGCAGGATCGGCGATCCTGACCAGCGCCGCCCTGCTGCTGGCCGGGGCTGTGCTCCGCTTCAACGTCGCGGAGGCCGGTGTCCTGGTCGCTGCGCTCGCAGCCTTGCATGCTGCCTGGGCCTTGTGGAGCAGGCAGGCGGTCGAGCGCTGGTACTCGACAACGACGCTGCTTGTGGCTCCGGTGGTTCTGTTCGCCTGGCCCGAATCGTTGGCTCTCCCAGGAGTTGTCGCGCTCGAGTTCGCGGTCCTCGCCGCGTTGGTCGCCATTGTCGCCGTCAGGAGGTCACTGCCGGCCCTGGCCGCTGCGGTCGTGATCGCGCTGACGCCCGCCGCCCACATGGCGGTGCTAACGCTGGCCCCGGCCGGGTCGTCCGCGGCTGAGGAGATCGGGCAGGGGGTCCTGGCTTTCATCGCCGGGGTTGTCGGGCTCGGCCTGCGTGCGAGGGTCATTCCGCGATGGGGATGGAGCGTGGAGCTGGCGGCCGCCCTACTCGGAATGGTGGTGGTCGGTTTTGCCTACTCGAACGGAGATGCCGATATCGGCGGTGTCGCCCTGCTCGCCGTCGCCCCCGTCGTCTTCGTGGCTGGTATCCAGGAGCGCCACTGGGCCTTCCCGCCGGTGGCGTTGGCCATCTGCACGGCCGGGCTCTACACGGTCTTCTACGACCACGGGGCTGACACCCTGCTCTACCCAGCTGGACTGGGCCTGGTCGGTCTGATCTCCTGGGTGTCGGCAAGGGCGATGTCACCGGGGGGACCACCGCGCGACCTGTTTATCGAGTCGGCGCGCTGGTTGGGCATTGCGGCTCTGCTGGTGGCGGGATCCGCAGGCTTCGCCTTCCCCGACAAGACGGCCGCGTGGAGCCTCGGCGCGGTCCTGGCAGCCAGCGCCTTCCTGGTCGACGCCGGCGTGCTCGTGCTGGACGGCTGGCACTTCGAGCGGCCTCAACACAGCTATGCGGCGATCGTCGTCGCCGCGGGTGCTGGGTTCTTCCTCGCCCGTGAGGTGGGGATACCGGATTGGGAGCTCTTGCTGCCGGGCCTCGGTTTCATCGCATGCGGCTTGCTTCTGCGCCGGGAGGCCCGGTTCACGACGCCGCAGCTGTGGCGGCAGGGTTTGGTGGCAATGGGCGCGCTGCTGGCGATGGGCTGGGCGATCGGCCAGACCATCGACGGCGCGCAGTACTGGTTGGTGGTTCTCCTATTGGAGGGTGCCGCCGCGGTTGCCGGCGGAGTGGTATTTCGAAGCCGAGTGCTGCTCGCGATCGGAGCGGGCGCCGTAGCGCTCGTCTCCCTCCGTGCCTTGCTCTATGTCGCCCAGGCCGGATACCTGTTCATCGCGTTCGGGCTGGTGGCCTTGGTGCTGCTGATGGCCGCTGCCGCACTCGCGTTCGGACGCGACCGCCTCGGCGGCGACACGCGCGGACTGCGCGACCAGATCGCAGGCTGGGACTGACGAGCGCGACCCCGCACCTCACCTGCCGGCGGCGGTTCTAGCTACAAAGCCCGTCGTCGGGAGCGGCGCCTAGAAGGAGTTCCCGACTTCGGAGCCTGGCGGGCAAACTCCCACCATCCTCACCTCCTGACGTAGTCGTTGGGATGCCCTCCCCCAAGGGGCCGGTCCGGTTGGGCCGGCCCCTGGTTGGGGTGGGGAGGAGTGCTGAGTTAGCTCAGCTCAGCTCAGCTCAGCTCAGCTGCAGCCTGTGGTGGCGCCGCAGTTCATGCACTTGTAGCAAGAGCCGCTGCGGACGGTCAGTGAGCCGCACTCGGAGCAGCTGGGCGCGTCGGCGGTGTTGCGGAACGCGAAGGTGGGGGAGGACGTGCCATATCCGATGCCGTTGCCGTTGCCGTTGACCGCGATCACCTTGAGTTCGCCATTCCCGGTCGGCTCCTGCTTCGGGGCATCCGCCTCCGTTTGGGCAGTGGGCTCCTCGGCCACCGGCTCCCGGCGGATGATGCCGACCGCGTCCTGCTCCTCGATGTTGAGGAAGCGGCTGGCGAGCCACCGGAAGATGTAGTCGATGATCGACTTGGCGATCGGGAGCTCCGGGTTCTTGGTGAACCCGTTCGGCTCGAACCGCATGTGGCTGAACTTGTTGACCATGACGTTGAGCGGCACCCCGTACTGAAGAGCCACCGACGTCTGGGTCGCGAAGGCGTCCATCAGGCCGCGGATCGTGGAGCCCTCCTTGGCCATGGTGATGAACACCTCGCCTGGCGTTCCGTCCTCGTACATCCCGACCGTGATGTAGCCCTCGTGGCCCTGGATGTCGAATTTGTGCGTGAGCGAGCGCCGCTCGTCCGGCAGCCGGCGGCGCACCGGTCGCGCCTCGACCACCGCGACCTCTTCCTTCTTCTCCTTGTCGAGAGAGGTGGACAGCGGCTGCGAGCGCTTGCAGCCGTCGCGGTAGATCGCGATGCACTTCAGCCCGAGCTTCCAGGACTGCATGTAGGTTTCGGCGATGTCGTCTGTCGTGGACTCCGTCGGCAGGTTGACGGTCTTCGACATCGAGCCCGAGATGAAGGGCTGGACCGCCGCCATCATCCGCACGTGACCCATAGGGGCGATCGACCGCGTGCCGTTGATTGGCTTGAAGGCGCAATCGAACACCTTCAGGTGGTCGTCCTTCAGGTAAGGCGCACCCTCGATGGTGTCGTTCTCGTCGATGTACTCGACGATCGCCTTGACCTGCTCCT
>CAZHAC010000021.1:0-20768 GCA_964529765.1 uncultured Actinomycetes bacterium | reverse complement strand
TGACCGTCACCTGCGGGTGCTTCTGGCTGTAGTCGTAGAACGCCTTCGTGTAGAAGGGCTCGGGGAAAGTGGCACCGGCGCCCGTCAGCGCGCCAGAGCCGACGTCCACGGAGGGTGTCGGGCTGGCCCCGCCGGAGGGATTGCCGCCGCATGCCACCAAGGACACCGCCGCAACAAGGCCGACGGCAGGCCGGAGCAGTTGGGTCGTAAGACTCATGAACCGCAAGTTAGGTGGCGTTCAGTTAAACCTGGGTTATGTCCTTCTTAAAGCTCGGGTCGTAGCCGACCCGCTGCATATACTCCGCCCGTGATCTGGCGCGCTTGGCGGGCTCGCGAAAGCCGGGCACAGGAACGAGGTGAGGATCCGTTTCCCGATCTCCTCGAGGATGCCCCGGTGATCGCCCTCTTGATTGACGCGCGCGAGCACGTGATCGCGGCCAACGCCGCGGGCCGAGCCTACTTCGGGATCGACGCCGAGCAGCTTCCCGCAACCCTCATCGAGGCGACGCGCGAGGGTGGCCTCAGCGAACAGCTGCGGGCGGGCGTCCAGGATGGTGAGATTCGGCTCGTTCACCGCCAGCGAATCGTCTCCCTGCGCGTCGTGCCCGGACCGAGCGCCGGCGACCGCCTCCTCTTCCTCACCGACGTGACCCACGTGCGCCGGCTGCAGACGGTGCGCCAGGAGTTCGTCGCCAACCTGGCACACGAGCTGAAAACCCCGCTGACGTCGCTTCGCCTCGCTGTCGAGAGCTTCGTCGACGCTCCGCCAGAGGCGCGGCGCATCTTCGTGGAGCGGGCGCTCAAGGAGGCCGACCAGCTGTCCGCGATCGTCGACAACCTTCGGCAGCTGACGGAGATCGAGTCTGGAGGCCTGGCGGTTCACCACTCGCGGGTGTCGGTCAGCGGCCTTCTTCGCGAAGTGGCGGAAAGGGCGGCACCGAGGCGGGTGGAGATCAAGGATGTCGATGAGCTTTCGGTCGAGGCCGACCGCTCCAAGCTCGCCCAGGCGCTCAGCAACCTGATCGAAAACGCAGCCAAGTTCTCGCCGCCGCAAACGCCGATCGAGCTCTCAGCCGAGGTCGTGGGCTCGGAAGTCCAGCTTCACGTCCGTGACCACGGAGTCGGCATCTCACCGGAACACTGGGACCGTGTCTTCGAGCGCTTCTACAAGGTCGATCCGGCCCGGCCGCGCGAGGTGCCGGGTACCGGGCTCGGGCTGGCGATCACCAAGCACCTTGTGCTCGCGATGGGCGGCCGAGTCTGGACCGAGGCCGCGCCAGACGGTGGCCAGGTGTTCTCGATCGGGTTACCCGCCTCTTAACAACCGCGTAACCATCGGTTAACCATTAGCCGGGTACCTTGGCGGGGAGTGCAACCTCATCCGCGAGGTGCGGGGGCTCCGACACCGCAAACAAGGCCTGACCTGCGAGCCCTGGAGGGCGCGCCAGGAGTCAAGTTCTCCACCCGCGAGCTCTCGTTCTGGTACGGGAAGTTCCGAGCCCTCAAAGACGTCAGCCTGGACATCCCGGATCGCCGGATCACAGCCCTCATCGGTCCCTCCGGCTGCGGTAAGAGCACGCTTCTGCGGGTTTTCAACCGCATGTACGACCTCGTGCCCGGGAGCCACGCCGAGGGATCCGTCAAGCTGGACGGCGAAGAGATTCTCACCGCTCGCAACCTGATGCGGCTCCGCCAGCGCGTCGGGATGGTGTTCCAGCGCCCAAGCCCCTTCCCCCTCTCGATCTACGACAACGTGGCCTACGCGCCTCGGCTGCTGGGATGGAAGAAGCGCGACGTCCAGGAGGTCGTCGAGCGGAGCCTTCGTGACGCGGCCCTTTGGGACGAGGTCAAGGATCGCCTCAAGGCGCCCGCGGTCTCTCTCTCAGGCGGTCAGCAGCAGCGGATGTCGATCGCCCGCTGCCTGGCCGTCAACCCCGAGGTAATCCTGATGGACGAGCCGGCGTCGGCGCTGGATCCTATCTCGACCCTGAAGATCGAGGAGCTGATGGAACGGCTCGTCGAGAGGTACACCATAGTGATCGTGACCCACAACATGCAGCAGGCCGCACGCGTCGCCGACTTCACGGCGTTCATGCTGATGAACCCGGACGACCGTCACGGCGAGGTGGTCGAATTCGGTCCCACGGTCGACATCTTCAACCGTCCAAAGGATGCGCGGACCGAGGACTACATCACCGGGAGGTTCGGCTGAGACCCCAGTTCGAGACCGAGCTGGCGGAGCTCCGGGAAACCGTCGTCCGAATGGCTACGAAGGTGGAATCCCAGATTCACGCCGCGCTCGACGCTTTGCGCAATCGGGACCCCGACGGCGCCGACCGGGTCCGGCTCAACGACCAGCCGCTGAACGAGATGTTCCGGCAGATCCGCGAGCGCTGCTTCGCGGTGATCGCGACCCAGCAGCCGGTCGCGCGTGACCTGCGCACCGTGATGGGCATCCTCTACATCTCCGCCGAGCTCGAGCGCATCGGCGACTACGCGGTCCGGGTTGCCCGCATGACCGGGACGCTTTGCGGGCTCCCGAGCCGGCCGCTGCGTGCCGAGTTCGGTCTCATGGGCGACCTCGCCATCCGCCAGGTCCACGACATCCTGGACGCTCTCATCGAGCACGACCAGGGCGTGGCGCGCGAGGTGGCGGCTAAGGACGATGAGATCGATCGCCTCTACCACCGGATCTTCGACGAGCTGATCGCCGAGCTGGCCGAGGGAGCCGACGCCGACAGCGCCCTGCGCATCGTCACCTTGCTCCTTGTCGCGCACAACCTGGAACGGATCTCGGACCGCGTTACCAACGTCGCCGAGGACATCGTGTTCCTGGAGACCGGCGAGGTGGTGGAGCTGGGATGAGCTCGATCGGTCGCGTCCTCGTAGTCGAAGACGACGAGGGCATCCGCGAGACCCTCAAGTACAACCTGAGCGCGGCCGGCTATACCGTGCTCGAAGCCGCGGACGGCGCCACCGGGGTGCGAACCGCTCAAACCGGCCGGCCCGACCTGGTCCTCCTCGACCTGATGCTGCCCGGGCTCTCGGGGATCGAAGTCTGCCGGGCGCTCCGGCGAACCAGCCGGGTGCCCATCATCATGCTGACCGCTAAGGACAGCGAGGTCGACAAGATCGTCGGGCTCGAGCTGGGCGCCGACGACTACATCACCAAGCCCTTTTCGGTGCGCGAGGTCATGGCCCGCGTCAACGCCGTGCTCCGGCGCGCGCAGCCGGCGAGCACCAACCAGGCACCGGAACGCGACGTGTTGGGCGAGTTCTCGATCGACCGCGCGGCCCGCCGGGTCACCGTGGCCGGTGCCGAGGTGAAGGTCACCGCCCGCGAGTTCGACCTGCTCTCCTTCCTGCTCGCCCACCCGGACCGCGTGTACTCGCGCGACGCCCTGCTCAGCCAGGTCTGGGGAGCCGACTTCGTGGGTGACCGCAAGACTGTCGATGTCCACATTCGCTGGCTGCGCTCCAAGTTCGAGGGCCTGACGGCTTTCGCGATCGTGACCGTGCGTGGAATCGGTTACCGCCTCGACCGGACAGACCAGGCGGAAGGTGGCGTGCCCGCTTGAGTGTGGCCGCCCGCGAGCGCGAGGCTCCCAGCGTTGTGGCCTCCCGGCCGGCACCAGACCAGTTCCGCATGCTGAGCGCCATCGTCGCCGCCCTCGCGCCGGCGGCACTCCTCTGCATAGTCGCCATCCTCGTCTACCAGGCAACGCCAGCCATCCAGCAGTTCGGGCTCCGCTTCCTCGTCACCCGCGCCTGGAACCCGGTCACCAACGACTTCGGGGCGATCACGTTCATCTATGGGACACTCGTGACCAGCGCGATCGCGCTCGCCATCGCGCTTCCGGTTGGCGTCGGGGCCGCCGTATTCCTGGCCGAGCCCAGGCTGGCAGGAGTGCGGAGCGCGATCGGCACCGGTGTCGAGCTCCTGGCCGCGATTCCCAGCGTCGTCTACGGCCTCTGGGGCCTCTACGTCATGGCGCCCTGGGTGTATCTGCATCTCGAGAACCCGCTTTCCATGCACGCCGGCTGGATCCCGATCTTCGCGCCCCCGCCCCGCCAGACCAGCATTCTCACGGCGTCCCTGGTGCTGGCGGTGATGATCCTGCCGACGCTGGCAGCGGTCTCGCGCGACGTGATCAAGGCCGTCCCGAACGGGATCCGCGAGGCCAGCTTCGCCCTCGGCGCCACCTGGTGGGAGACGACCTGGCGCGTGGTACTGCCCGCCGCGCGCCCCGGCATATTCGGGGCCACCGTGCTCGCCCTCGGGCGGGCATTGGGCGAGACGATCGCGGTCACCATGGTGATCGGCAACCGGCCTGACATCCCGACTTCGATCCTGCAGCCGGGCTACACCCTGGCCAGCGTGATCGCCAACGAGTTCACCGAGGCAACCGGGCGGCTTTACCCGGCCGCACTGGTGGAGCTGGGGGTGGTCCTCGTGCTGGTCACGCTTTGCGTGAACCTCGGGGCCCTCCTGCTCGTGCGCTCGGTGGCGCGATGAGGCGACGCCAGAGCGTCGATGGAGTGGCGCGAGTTGTGGTCCACGCGCTGGCGGTGGTTGCGCTGGTTCCGCTCGCCCTCGTCCTCTTTTACACCGCGGCCAACGGCCTCTCGGCGGCCCTCAACCCAGACTTCTACGTCAACGTCTTCCGGCCCGAGGGAATCCCGGGCGCAGGCATCAACCATGCCATCTGGGGCACGGCGCTCCTGGTCGGTATGGCATCGCTCATGGCTCTGCCGGTGGGAGTGGTGGCCGGCCTCCACCTCGCTGAGTACGCTCACCATCGCTGGGCGGGCTGGGTTCGCCTGGCCACTGACGTCCTGGTTGGGGCGCCCTCGATCGCGATCGGCCTCTTCGTCTACGCGTTCCTGGTCGCACCCTTCCACCACTTCTCGGCGTTCTCCGGCTCCGTGGCTCTGGCGGTGCTGATGCTGCCGGTAGTGATCCGGACCACCGAGGGGGCACTGAGCCTGGTGCCCAACGGCATCCGCGAGACGGGTCTCGCCCTCGGCCTCGCGCGCTGGCGCGTCTCCCTTCAACTGGTGCTGCGCGCCGGGATGCCGGGCGTGGTCACGGGCTGCCTCCTGGCGGTCGCCCGCGCCAGTGGCGAGACGGCGCCCCTTCTCTTCACCGCGTTTGGCAACCAGAGGTTCAACCTGGACCCGAATCAGGCGACGATGGCTCTGCCGCTCATCGTCTACAGGTACGCGCTCACGCCTTACCCAGACCTCCAGCACCTGGCATGGGGTGCCGCGCTGGTGCTGGTGGTGCTGGTCCTGGTCGTCAACGTCGCCAGCCGGTTCGTGCTGCGCCGCCAGATCGCGCTCGCGGGCCGCTTGCAGTAGGCGCGGGAACCTCCCCTGCCGAGCAGGGAGGAGCTTGGGCTCTCTCTAGTTCCTATCGGCTGGGCGCGTGATCCGGACCTGGCCGTCCTGGATCAGGACGACTGTGTTGTCGTGGCGGGCGGCGTACTCGACGGCCTCCAGGATCTCGAACAGACGCGCTTCGGGTGGAGGCTTCGTCTGCTCTGTCACTCGTCCCACTAACGCTAAGAATAAATAAAGAGGAGGCCGGGACAAATGTCCCGGCCCCCTAGGACGGAGGAGTGTGTGTCGCCGTTTAGTCCTATCCCTGCTCGCCGTCACCGAACTGGAACGCGCCCCGCAGCGAACCGGCGTTGACGTCGCGGTCGCCCCACACGCCCAGCGCGGGCAGGCGATGGTTCCACTCGACCCAGTTGGCCAGGGAGCTTGTGTCCATCAGGTTGTGGTCGATGTAGCCCTTCTTGGCGAAAGGAGAGATGACCAGCACGGGCATCCGCGGGCCAAGTCCCGCCTCACCGCAGGGAAGGCCGTCGCCCGGGTACTGGCAACCGCTCAGGTTGGGCTGGCCGTTGACCCAGGTGGCGAACTTGCCGCCCAGGTCCTTCGGCGCCACGTGGTCCCACCAGCCGCCGGTCTCGTCGAAGGCGACGATGATGGCGGAGTCCTTCCAGTAGGGGCTGGCCTTCAGCCGGTTGACCAGGTCACCGACGAACTGGTCGTCGGCGACCGGACTCGAGTAGGCCGGGTGAGCGTCGCTGGCGGTCGGTGCTTTGACCCAGGAGATCGCCGGCAGCTCAGGGACCTGACCGTTCACAGGAGTCCCCGCCAGCGCCGAGTAGAGCACGCCGAGGTCCCGCTGATGGCGGTCGGCTTGCGGGTAGCTCAGGTTCGGGTCCCACGCCCACTTGTGGGTGAGGTCGGCCGTCGAGGTGAAGTACTGGAAGGGGTCGTGGTGAGCGCTGTAGCCGTTGGTCGCGCTGCCGTTGCAGGTACCGAAGCCACCCTGGAACCATGCCCAGCTGGCGCCCTTGGCCGACGCCTCAGCGCCCAGGTTGGGAATGTTCTGAGGCGCGATCCCGGCCGGGTAGTCATTGCAGACGTCGCCGTTGGGATTCGGGTCGTGCACGGTGTTGTTGGTGGCGGCGACCATCCACTCAGCCCCCGGCGTCGAGGGCCCATAGACGCCCTGGAAGAAGTTGTCGGCCAGCGTGTACTGGTTGGCCAGGCTCCAGTAGTTCTGAAGCGGCGAAGCGGCGTCGCCCGCCTTGCCCTCGTAGTAGCCGAGCGCGAGCGCCTGCCCGCTCGGGTTGGCCTCGAAGGCCGGGCAGCTGGAAGACGCGCTGGTGCTCGGGTTCGTCACCGTCTTGTTGTTGCCGAACTGCAGGTACTTGTCCATCAAGCCGTGATCGGCCATCCGGATCATGTCGGCGTACCCGTGATCGACATCGCAGGTGTAGGCCTGCGTCTGGCCGTTGAGTTTGGCCGGCGAGTACGGCCCGTAGGAGGCGCCGGTGCTGCTCGTGTGCGTCAGTTGCACGCCAGCCGGGATGCCGTTGGCCCCGTGGCCGTAGGTCCCGAAGTAGTGGTCGAAGGAGATGTTCTCCTGGTAGAGGATGATCGTGTGCTTGATGGGGCTGTGCGTTCCCTGATCGTCCTCGGCGCTGGCCGTTACGGGCAGCAGCAGAGCCGCCAGCAGGCCCAGCGGTAGGACGCGACTGAGCAATCGCTTCATTCGTCTCTTAAAACCCCCACTGAACACGTTGATATGACCGGCCGGTCTTGTGACAAGCAGGCTAGGCAGAGTGTGGTTAACCGTGGGCTAAACCGCAGCGAAGCGCAGACGCTCGCCGCACTTGCGCGACCGTCCTGAGCTCGGCGCGGTCGCCGTCCCCGACTCGCTTCTAGCTGTTCAGACCCCCACTGAGGGAAGATCGACCGAATGTCTCTCGACGCTGACGTGATCGTGATCGGCGGCGGGCTGGCCGGCCTCGTCGCCACCGCCGAGCTCGCCGACGCCGGCCGGCACGTGATCCTGCTCGACCAGGAACCCGAAGCCAGCCTGGGCGGTCAGGCTTTCTGGTCGCTGGGCGGACTCTTCCTGGTCGACTCGCCCGAGCAGCGCCGGCTCGGTATCCGTGACTCCTTCGACCTTGCCCTGCAGGACTGGATGGGGACCGCCGGGTTCGACCGCGAGGAAGACCTGTGGCCGCGGCGCTGGGCGGAGGCCTACGTCGCCTTCGCCGCCGGTGAGAAACGGGCCTGGCTCCATCAGCTGGGCCTCCGCTGGGTCCCGCTCGTGGGCTGGGCGGAGCGCGGCGGCTACGGGGCCATCGGCCACGGCAACTCGGTCCCCCGCTTCCATCTCACGTGGGGAACCGGCCCAGCGGTGATGGCCCCCTTCGAGCGGCGCGTCCGCGAGGCGGCCGAGCGCGGCCTGGTCAGTCTGCGCTTCCGTCACCAGGTCGACGAGCTGACCGTCAGCAACGGCTCGGTCGACGGCGTCCGGGGCACCATCCTCGAGGCCAGCCAGGCTGTGCGCGGCACGGCCAGCTCGCGTATCCCGGTGGGTCAGTTCGAGCTCCACGCGCAGGCGGTGGTCGTCGCCTCCGGCGGCATCGGCGGCAATCAAGACCTGGTCCGCCAGAACTGGCCGAAGAGCCTCGGCCGCCCGCCCAAGCACATGCTTACCGGCGTCCCCGAGCACGTTGACGGGCGGATGCTGGCCATCGCTCAGGTGGCCGGCGGCACCGTGATCAACCCCGACCGCATGTGGCACTACACGGAGGGGATTCAGAACTGGAGCCCGATCTGGAAGAACCACGGCATCCGGATCCTGCCCGGTCCCTCTTCGATGTGGTTCGACGCGCTCGGCAGGCGGCTGCCGGTGCCGCTCTTCCCGGGCTTCGACACCCTTGGCACGCTGGCCTTTATCCGCAAGACCGGCTACGACCACACCTGGTTCGTGCTCACGCAGGCGATCATCAGGCGCGAGTTCGCTCTCTCCGGTTCCGAGCAGAACCCCGACGTGACCAACCGGCAGCTGCGGCAGGTACCGATCCGAGCCTTGTCCAGGCGAGCGCCTGACCCGATCGAGAAGTTCAAAGAGCACGGGCAGGACTTTGTCGTCGCCGGCAATCTCACCGATCTGGTCCATGGGATGAACGCCATCACCGAGAAACCGCTCATCGACGCCGAGCGGCTCGAGCAGGAGATCATCGCCCGCGACCGCGAGATCGAGAACCCGTACTCGAAGGACATGCAGATCGTCGCCATCCGGGGCGCGCGCCGCTACCTCGGCGACCGCATGCTCAGGGCCGTCAAGCCGCACCGGCTGCTCGACCCGAGCGCCGGCCCGCTGATCGCCGTCCGTCTGCACGTCCTGACCCGAAAGACGCTGGGCGGGCTTCAGACCGACCTCGAAGGCCGCGTGCTTCGCGCCGACGGCCAGCCACTGCCCGGTCTCTACGCGGCCGGCGAGGTGGCAGGCTTTGGCGGGGGCGGCGTGCACGGATATCGCTCGCTCGAGGGCACTTTTCTTGGCGGGTGCCTCTTCTCCGGCCTGGTCGCCGGCCGAGCAGCCGCGAGAGCGACCGCCTGAGCCGAGCCTTAACCACTCATTAACTGCCGGCTACTGGAACGCGACCTAGCGTGCTCCGAATGCCGCTTCGCCTGGTGCTCGCGTCCGAGCTCAAGGTCCCGGCCGCGCCCTTGGCCGCGGGAGTCGTCTGCCGTGGCCGCGGCCAACAGCTCGAGCTGCTGCTCGTCCACGTCCGCGAAGAGCGGCGGTGGGAGCTGCCGCGATCGAGCGTCGGGCCGGACGAGCCCGGGGAGCTGGCCGCCATTCGAGGCGTGCGCGCGGAGACTGGCTACCCCGCCAAGGTCCTGGCCTTTCTGGGCAGCGTGATGCACACCTGCGAACCCGCGGGGTGGAGCGCACTCAACTACTGGCTTCTCCGGCCCATTGGGCCCCGCACCAGCGGCTCCTATCCAAATGGCGGCTGGTTCTCGATGGAGAGCGCCGCGGCCCTGCTCGAGGACCAGACGGACGGGGCCGCTGTCTCGCTGGTCGAGCACCTCGTCCACCCCGCCCGCGAATTTGGAGCTTACTGACCACCGCTGAGCGTTAAGCGGCTTCTAACCCGCCCTTCGCTCCCAGGAGGGCAGTCTCAGGGCCTGATGAGCATCACTCTGCCGGCGGCGATCGATCGGAAGCTCGGTTGGGACGGCCTCCACAACGCCCGCGATCTCGGTGGAATCGAAACGCCTGATGGACCGACCCGCTTCGGGGTCGTCGTGCGCAGTGAGGCGCCGACGCTGCTCACCGCTCACGGTCGGGACCAGCTCGAGGAGTACGGCATCAGCGGCCACCTCGACCTGCGCGCCGACGAGGAGGCGGACGAAGAGCCCAGCCCGTTTGCCGGCGAGCGCGGCTACCGGCGCGTGGCCATCCTCGACCGCGAGGCGATGGAGCGCGTGCGCGGCATGCACGAGAGCGAGGACCTGATGCACTACATGCTCTTCAAGCGCGGGGAGCTGATCGGCGAGGCCTTGCTCAACCTGCTCGACCTCTCGGCGACCGGTGGCGTTCTCGTTCACTGCCGCGCCGGTAAGGACCGGACGGGAATCCTGGCCGCCCTGCTCCTCAGCAATGCCGGCGCCACCCCTGACGCCATCGCTGATGAGCACGCCAAGAGCCGTCTCAACCTGGAGCCGCTTTTCGCCTACTGGGCGAGCCGGGCTCAGAGCGAAGAGGAGCGCTCGCTCGCCTCGATGCGGAAGTTCGTGCCGACCCGGGAATCGATGCTGGTCACGCTGGGCGAGATCGCAGCCCGCCACGGTGGCGTGCCTCTGTACCTTCGCCACATCGGTTTGACCGCGGACGAAGTCACAGCGCTGGGGCTCCTGCTGATTCCCAGCCGAACCACAAACGAAGCGGCTTAACGGTTAAGACTCCGACCGCCCGTCGGTGCTTCGCGCCGACCCGCGAAGGAGACTAAGTCTCCGTCCTACTCGGCGATGGCCTGGGCGACGTAGACGGCGATGTCGTCGACCGTGAGCTTCTCGCCCAGCTGCTGGCCGGCGATGCCCTCGTCGAACATGGCCAGGCAGAAGGGGCAGGCGGTGGCCACCTTGGAGGCCTCGGTCTCGGCCGCCATCTGCACCCGCGCGTGATTGACCCGCGGCTTCGACTCCTCCATCCACATCCGTCCGCCGCCGGCCCCACAGCACATGCCCTCGGAGCCGCTCTTGGCCATCTCGACCAGCTTGAGGCCGGGAATCCGCTCCAGGATGTCGCGCGGGGGCGCGAAGACGTTGTTCCAGCGCCCGAGATAACAGGAGTCGTGGTAGGTCAACGTTGCCTCGAGCGGCTTGGTCAGCCGGATCTTGCCGTCCTTCAGCAGCTGGTCGATCAGCTGTGTGTGGTGGATGACCTCGTAGTTGCCGCCAAAGTCCGGGTACTCGTTGGCGATCGTGTTGAAGCAGTGCGGGCAGCTGGCAATCACCTTCCGCGTCCCGTATCGGTTGAGGGTCTCCACGTTCTCGCGCGCACGCTCCTGGAAGAGGTACTCGTTGCCGATCCGGCGCGCCGGGTCGCCCGTGCACTTCTCCTCCCCGCCCAGGATCGCGAAGTCCACCTTGGCCGCCTTGAGGATCTTGACCAGATTGGTCGAGATCGTCCGCGCCCGGTCGTCGAAGGAGGCAGCGCAGCCCATCCAGTAGACGTACTCGGCGTCCTTCTTCTCGGACAGCAGCGGCACCTCCAGCTGCTTGGCCCACTCGACGCGCGCGTTCTGCGCCATCCCGTAGGGGTTGGCCAGGTTCTCGATGTTGCGGAGCGCCGACTCTGCTTGCTTGGGCATCCGGGACTCGTCGAGGACCAGCGCCCGGCGCATGTCGAGGATCTTGGGCACGTGCTCGATGAAGACCGGGCACTGGTCCATGCAGGCGCCGCACGTGGTGCAGGCCCACAACGTCTCCTCGTTGATCGTGCCCCCGAAGAGCGGCCGGCTGCCGCCATTGGCATCGACCGCCTTCTCGACCGCCTCCGGCTCCAGCCAGGAGGGCTGGAAGTGGCCGGGCAGGTCGCGCCGGGCCTCCTCGCCGTGATCACCGGTCACCCACATGGTGGCGGCCGGCTCGACGTGGGGGTTGCCCTGGATCGGGAAGGCGTCGTGCCGGGTCTTCTCGTAGCCGCCCGCGACCTCCTCGTACAGGTTGTCGCGGAGATCGGTGATCAGCGTCTTGGGCGACAGCGGCTTGCCCGTGTTGAAGGCGGGGCAGAAGGCCTGGCAGCGCCCGCACTCCGTGCAGGTGTAGAAGTCGAGCACGTCCTTCTGGGAGAACTCCCAGAGCTTGGCCACACCGAAGTGGACGTCGGGGTTGGTCTCCGAGGCCTCCATCACGGCCTCCAGGTCGAGCGGCTGGAGCCGGGCCTTGGGCTTCGTGCTGGAGAAGAAGATGTTGGGGGCCGCTGTCACGATGTGTAGGTGCTTGCTCCGGCCCAGATAGACGAGGAAGCCGAAGACCAGCACCAGGTGGAGCCAGAAGAAGGCGCCGTGCGCGATCGTGAGCGCGCTGCTCTGGGCGCCCAAGGCTTCGAAGGGGCGGGCGATCAAAGAGGCCACGGGCCGCCAAGCCGCCACCGCCTCTGGCGCCCCCTGCGCGACCTTGGTCGCGTAGTCGAACTGCATGGCGGTGACCAGGCCGGCGATCCAGGCCAGGATCAAGAGCGCGTCCCCGCGGTGACTGCCCCGGAAGCGGTCGGGGTTGCGTACCAGGCGCTGGTAAAGGGCCAGCGCCACGCCCACCATCACCGCCACGTAGAAGGTGTCCTGGAGGAGCGCGATCGGACCCGCAGCCGGCACCTTGTCGAACCGGAAGTTGAAGAAGGCCGCCTCCAGGAGGCCCTGGAGGATGGCGGTCAAGAGCGCGATGAAGCCGTAGAAGATGAGCACGTGGAGGAGGCCCGCGTAGGGCCAGCGCAGCATCCGCGCCTGACCGAGCACGTAGACCAGGAAGCGCCTGCTGCGCTCGACCAGATCTTCGCGCCAGCCCTCGGGGCTCTTCGCCTGACGCAGCGCGCGATAGAGCTGGAGGGCGCGCGAGCCGGCGAGCCCGAACGAGGTCGCCAGAAGCAGGACCAGGAGGATCGGGCTCAGGATCTGCATTCAGCAGGCCACCTCATGCACAGACATCGTAAACGGGCACAAGAAAGGGACCGGAGCACTGCTTCGTGATAATGCCCGTGTTCGTGATCGTCGCGCTCAGGCGCGCTATCGCCTGAGCGTCAAAGTCTGGAGGCGACCGGTGCGCCGACCCGGTCCCTGATTTCGCCCGTCCCGGTCACCTCACGGGCGCAGTGGGCGCAGCAGAAGAAGCGGCCGTCCACCTCCACCCCGTGCCCGATCACCATGCAGTCGCAGTGCTCGCAGCGCGGCGCCAGCCGGTGGATCGCGCATTCGAAGGAGTCGAAGACGTGCCGGTAGCCGGCCGCAACGACTTCGATCGCCTTGTCGTAATCGTTCCCGCAGACCTCACAGGTCGGCATCTCACAGTCACCTCCCGACTGAATCCGCCGTCTTTGGACCACCTAACCACTTTTCTGGCAAGGCCGGTCAACCCGTCGGTCGGGAAGCCCTGAAGCGCCGGACGTTGAGCAGGCTGCCGCACACCGAAACGTCGCACCAGCGGCGCCGGGCCCCCCGGCTCCGGTCCGCGAACATCCAGCTGCAGTGGGGATTTGCGCAGACCTTGAGGTTCCGCTTCCCGCCAATCAGGCGACCGGCCGAGGTGGCGATCTCCGACATCACGACGTCCCACGAATCGCCCGCGCGGACCAGCGCCAGATCCTGGCCGCCGGCGGTCGCGGTCAATGACAGCCTGAGCGGCGAGCGGTTCATCTCTGACTCCAGGCTCTGGGCGAGCGCGAGCGGCACCCGGCCGCCGGCGATATAGGACTCGAGCACTTCCCTGAGCAAGGTACGCAGTTCCGCCAGCCGCGCTTTAGCGACGGCGTCGTCCGGGTCGTCGACCCGGTAGCCCCAGTGGTCCAGGAAGGCTTTTCGCCAGAGCGGTTCCGGGAGCCGGTCGAAGAGCCGGCCCGACCCAAGATGGTCGCTCCAGCGGCTGTTCACCAGGTCGAGGCAGGGCTCGGCACCCCATTCCGAGGGGAGCGGTCCGGGCACAGCGGCAGTGTAAGAGATTTGCAGAATGAGATCTATTACACTCCGCGCATGGCGTGGGTGATGCGGGCGATCCTGTTCCTGGCAGCGGCCGTCGCGGCCTGCACCGCCAGCCAATCGCAGGCTCACAGCTGGGCGCGCGTCGCCCATTTCCAGGCGGGGCCGACGACCGGTCCGGTCGTACTGGGCGACTCCTGGGCCTTCGTGCCCAACATGGGTGACGGCACGGTTACGCAGATCGAGCGGGCGAGCGGCAAGGTGGTGGCCCGCATCGCCGTCGCCGACCCCCGGCTTTTGCGGCAGAAGGGCTGCGCTCCAGACAGCGTCCACGCCTATTACTCGGGGTCCTGGGGCTGGCGCGATTGCAACACGCCCTACGCGATCGCCTATGGCGACTCCTCTCTGTGGGCCATTGACAACGGGCGGGAGCGCTTGGTCCGCGTCGATCCCCGCCTCCACTCGGCGATCGACCAGGTCGACCTGCCGGGCAGCGGCTGGGGAATCGCCATCAGCGGGACGACCGCGTGGGTTACCGGCAACGAGGCCGCCAACTCCCTCTACCAGGTCGACCTCAAGCAGCGCCGGGTAGTGCGGACGATCAGCGGGCTCGATGACGGGACGGCGGCGGTGGTCGCCGAGCCGAACGCGGTTTGGGTCCTCTGCGCCCGGGCGGGCACTGGTCACCTGGATCGCATCGACCCCGCCGCTGGGCGGATAACCGCCCGCTACGCGATGGAGTGGTGGAGCCCGACCGCGGTCTCGGACGGCGGCGCGGTCTACATCCGGGGCACGTTCGGGAGCGACGTCTCCCGGATCAACGCCGAAACCGGCGCCGTCGACTGGAAGCAGCCAGGGCCCGGTTTCCTCGGACCGGCCGGCATCGATCAGCTTGGATTGACTCGGGACGGCCTCTGGCTGAGTGGACCGACCACGATCCGGATCGATCCGAGGACCGGGCAAACGCTGGAGACCCTGCGCGCCACTTCGGCTTCGGTTGCCGCCGCGACTAACGAGCTCTGGCTCGTCCTGCTCGACGGCACCGTAGCCGAATACAAGCGGTCGTAGGCCGCTTCTTAGTCGACCTCCGGGACGTTCAGCTTGTCGTAGGTCTCCTTGTTCACGAACTTGAACATCTGGAGCGGCTTGCCCTCGACCTGGACTTCCGCCACCACCGCATAGCGCTCCTGCGTCTTCCCGCCGCTGGTCGTGCGGACGCTGCGCCGTTTGCGAATGTCGCTCTCCGGCACGTTTACCCGCTGCTTCGTCTTCAGGTTGAAGAACTCCAAGTACATTTCCTCCTTTATTTGGGCGCCGAACATAGCATGCGCAGTTGACTTGCGCAAGTGGCTCGCGTCAAATGCTATGCTCCGCCCGATCATGACCTGTATCGCCGGGATTGTCGACTCCGGGCATGTCTACATAGGCGCCGACAGCGCCTCGGTGGCCGGTCACACGATCGCCGTTCGCTCCGACAGCAAGGTTTTCCACGGTGGCGAGTTCCTGATCGGCTTCGGCACCAGCTTCAGGATGGGTCAGCTCCTCCAGCACCGCCTCGTTCTCCCCGAGCCGCCCGCGGACTGCGAACTCCACACCTTCATGGTGCGCGAGTTCGCCGAGGCTGTACGCGACTGCTTGAAGGAAGGTGGCTTCGCGGGTGAGGAGGACGGTTCCGAGCGTGGTGGGCACTTCCTGGTCGGCGTCAGAGGACGGCTGTTCCACGTAGGCGGCGACTACCAGGTTGCCGAGTACGCATCAGGATTCGCTGCCATCGGCTCGGGCGAGGACTTCGCTCTCGGGTCTCTCCACTCGACGGCCGGCCAGCCTCCGCAAAAGCGCGTCCTCACCGCACTCGAGGCCGCTGAACGGTTCGCCTG
This sequence comes from uncultured Actinomycetes bacterium, assembly GCA_964529765.1. Lineage (GTDB taxonomy): Bacteria > Chloroflexota > Dormibacteria > Dormibacterales > Dormibacteraceae > CAZHAC01. Next base: position 5,371 of record CAZHAC010000021.1, on the reverse strand, counting down.
GGCGCTGCGCCGGCCCTTCCTGATCGGCTCGACCGCAAACAATGAGATCGAGGTCTACGAGGCCGCCGAGGCTGGGATGGCGGCGATGACGCGAGTCACCACCTCCACGCAGACATACGCGGCGAACGCCAGCGCCGTGATGAAGAAGCTCGCCGGGTAAGAAAGGTAGAAGGCGAGCCCGAGCCCAAGCCAGACACAGGCGACCGCAAGGGCGGCTGAAATCACCAGCCCGAAGTACGGCCGGCTGGTGACTCGCTGCGCGACCGCCGCCGGGGTGACCATCAGGCCGAAGATGAGAAGCGCCCCGACGGCCTGGACCGCTTCCGCCACGGTGGTGCCGAGCAGGATCAGGAAGATCGTGGTGACGGCAGCTACCGGTACCCCGCGCGCCGCTGCGACATCGGGGTCGATGCTTATGAACATCAATGGACGCACGATTGCCAGCAAGACCAGGCTGGTCGCGATGCCGGCGATGGTCGCGGTCATCACCTGCGCAGTCTGGAGACCCAGGATCGATCCGAAGAGGATAGAGACGCCGGCCGTGCCGCTCCCGATGCCGCTGCGAGAGGTCGTGTACAGGCTGAGGAAGAGGACACCGACACCCAACACCCACGCGAACACCGTTCCGATCGCCACGTCGCGGCCACGAGCCCTGCCCCCAAGGCCACCCATCCCCAGCGCGATCGCGATGGTGCTGCCGAAGACGCCCACCAGCAGCTGAACGCCAGCCAGTAGGGCGCCCAGGCCACCGGTGAAGGCGACATGGCCGAGTGCGTCACTGGTGAACACCTGGTTGCGGAGGACGACGAAGTAGCCGACGAGCCCTGCGGCCAGCGCGATGAAGGTGCCCGCCAGCGCGGCGTGGCGCATGAAGTCGTAGCCGAGGATCTCGCGGACGTCGTCGACGAGGTTCAGAGTGAAGGGCTGCAGCGCCAGCTCGATCACCCTGCCGCCTCGACTGGAGCACGTGAGCCAAGCCCGCTGCGAAGCCCCGTCAACACTTTCGCCAGCCGGATCAGCAGGTACGTGCCAAAGGCCAGAGTCGTGACCAGAAAGCCGACCGGAAAGATGGTGAAGTAGGCAATCGCCAGGGCAGCCCAGGTGAAAACCAGTGAGAGGGCGATGGTAAGCGGCAGGCCGATGGCGGGGCGGGACGTGATCTGCTGCGCGACCGCGCCTGGGGTGACCAGGAGCGCGAATATCAGCAAGGTGCCGACGACCTGAACCGTCTCGGCGACGGACAGGGCGAGAAGGACGAGAAACGCCAATGACAGCGTCTGAACCGGGACGCCGCGCGCCTCAGCCGCGGCCGGATCGACCGAGGCGAAGAGCAGTGGGCGCGCGATCCAGCACATCACTGCCAGGCCGGCCACGGTGGTGAACGCCGTCACCAGGAGATCGCGGTCGGTGATCCCCAGGATGCTGCCGAACAAAAACGCGTAGATGCCCTGCGCGGAGCCCGCGTAGAGCCTGAAGAAGAGCAGGCCCAGCGCGACCGAGAAGGCGAGGATGCTGCCCACGGCAGCTGACTCCGAGCGGCGGCCGGCGTCCAGCCCGCGCCGCCGCCCGCCGATCGCCAGCGCGGCGGTGACGCAGAAGACGATCAGACCGAGCACTGGCGAGGTATGCAGGAGCACCCCGGCGGCCGCGCCCGGGAAGCCGACCTGGGACAGCATGTGGGAGGCGAAGCTCTGCCCGCGCAGGATCACGAAGTAGCCGATGGCTCCACCGAGCAGGGCGACCAGCGTGCCCACCAGCAGCGCGTTCTGCATGAAGTGAAACTGCAGCAGGAGCTGGAGGTCCGCCAGGAGGTCCCAGGAGGGTGCGCCGTCCAATTAAGTCCTAGGCCACTCCGTGCGCGTGATAGCTGACGGGCTCGTGCTGGCCGACGACGACCAGCCGCCCATCGCTTGTCCTCAGGACCTCCACTGGAGCGCCGTAGAGCCTGGTCAGGGTTTCGGTCTGGATGACTTCGGCGGGGCGGCCGGAGACGACGTGCCCTTGGGCTACGTACACGACCCGGTCGAGGAAGGGCAGCAGTGGGTTGACGTCGTGGGCGACCAGGAGGACGGTGACCTGGCGCTCCTGACACATCCGCTGGATCAGCCCCGATATGGCCTGCTGGTTGTTGAGGTCGAGGCTCTCCAGCGGTTCGTCGAGGAAAAGCATGCGGGCTCCGGAAACCAGCGCCTGGGCGATCAGCAGTCGCTGCTGCTCGCCACCGGAGAGCTCGCCGATGCTGCGGTCGGCGTAGTCATCGGCGCCGACGAGGTGGATGACCTCGGCCACGCGCCGGGCTTTGGCGCCGCCTGATATCAAGCGGTCGGCCAGGGGCACCGGGAATCCCCACCGGGCGCCGTCGAGCCCGAGGCGGACGAGGTCGACTCCCCGGATTCTTAGATCAGCATCGAAGTTACGGCGCTGAGGCAGGTAGCCGACGTCGTCGTTGCCGCGCCGCACGCGCTGGCCGAGGACTCTGACGCTGCCCTCGGCCAGTGGAACCAGTCCCAACGCCGACTTCATCAGCGTCGACTTACCGGAGCCGTTCGGCCCCAGAACCGCCACGAACTCGCCGCGGCCGATCTCGAGGTCCACGCCGCGCCAGATGAACCGCCCACCGAGACGGACCCCCGCGCCCGCGAACCTCACCGCCGCCTCGCCCGGCACCCCTCGCAAGTCAGGAGGGGCCGGCGCAGACACCGGCCGGGGATCAGCCACCGAGCGCCTTCAAGAGCGCCTTCAGCTGGGTGGTCTGCCAGTCCTGGAAGCTGGCGGTTGCCGGCGTCAGCGTCTCTGTGATCTCGACGACGGGAATGCCGGCTGCTTTCGCCTTGTCCTCGACGGCCTTCACGTCGGGCGTCGTGTTCTGGGAGTTGTAGACGAATACCTTGACCTGCTTAGTGGTCACCTGCTCGTCGATGGTCGCCTTGTCGGCCGCGCTCGGATCGGTCCCCTCGCTGATCGCCTTCATGTAGTCCGGCGGCGAGATCAGCTTGAGCCCGGTCGCGTCGGCCAGGTACACGAAGATGCTTTCGGAGGCACCCACGGGCACGCCTGAGTACTTCTGCTTGATGGCGGCGACCGTCGCGCTGTAGTCCTTCAGCGCCGTCGACTTGTAGGCCGAGTTCTGCTGGTCGAAGTAGCTGGAGTCGCCCGAATCCAGCTTCTTGTAGTCGCTGGTGACCTGGTCGATCACCTTGTTCACATAGTCCGGCGAGTACCAGAAGTGAGGGTTGCCGCCCTCCTTGACGCGGACCAGGTCGCCCACGTCGAGAACCTGGCGGCCGGAGTTGGGGTTGGCGGAGATCAGCTTGGGGGCCCAGGGATCGTAGCCGGCCCCGTTCTCGATCACGTAGCCTGCGCGGGCCATCACCTTGGCGTCGTTGGCGGTGGCGTCGTAGGCGTGGGGGTCCGTGTCGGGGTTGGTGATGATGCTGGTGACGTGAACCTTGTCGCCACCCAGCTGGCTGGCGATGCTGCCCCAGAAGTTCTCGGCCGCCACCACCTCGAGCTTGCCGCCCGAGGAGCCTGGGCCGCCAAGACCGCAGGCCGTTACCAGCAGACCCGCCGAAAGAATTACCGCAGCCGCCAACCTACGCATCCACACGCACCTCAACCGCGTAATCGGTCCGGCCCACCCGGACCTCATCACGGCCAGCATAGCAATTGCGCAAGGTTTATGCGCAAGTAGGTTACGCAAGTAGGACAAAGTGGTACGCTATCGTTCATGCCGCGGCCGAGTCCCGTGCGCGACGCACTCCGGGAGATCTTCGCCAACCAGGAGCACCGCGCCTGGTCGCTCGATGAGCTGCTCGCCCGCGCACGCTCGATGATCGGCGGCGCCGACTATTCGACGGTTTTCCGGGCGGTCGCTGTGCTCGAGACCGAAGGCTTGATTCAGCGTGTGGAGCTGGGAGACGGCCTATCGCGGTACGAGGCCCGCCGCGACCACCACGAGCATGTCAAGTGCGAGAGCTGCGGGCGAATCGCCGAGGTTCCGGGCTGCCTCGTCGAAGATGCGGCCAGGGAGATCGAGGCGAGCACCGGCTACCGGCTGGCCGGCCACACCCTCGTGTTCTCCGGCGTCTGCCCGGACTGCGCCACCACAGTCCTGGCCACCTCGCCTAAGTAGGTACTCCGGCACGGCCTTCTATGGGCCTGGCACGCCCCCTCTCCGCGTGGCTGGGAGAGGATCAGGGGAGGGGCGTGGACGCTCCGCGGTCGAACCCTCAGTTCAGAACGTAAGAGCGCGCTCGGCCTCGAATGTCAGACGCACCACGTCCGCCGGCGTAACGAAGACCATTCCGGTCGGCAGCTCCAAGACCCCACGGGCCTCCGCGCAGCCTTTTCAAACGTAGACGGTCGCGTCCTGGGCCCTGACCTTCTCCAGGAGCTCGGCCAGCGGAGGCACCCCGACGCCGCGCACTCGGGCGGCCACGCCCGGCTTCGCCAGCTCGGTAGCGTCGCCCGCGAGGATGACGGCGTAGTCGCGGTCCGAGGCTCCGGCGCCATTGGCGCCTATGTGGAAGGGAATGCTCGCCCGCGTCGGATCGGCAGGACCGGTTGACGTCACCAGTAGCAGCTGTGGCATCTCGATGCCGAGGTTTCCAGCTCGCGGCCAGCCCGTCAAGAAGCCAATGACTTGAAATCGCGCGTGCAGTCGGGCACCCTATGCGGCCGGTTCTTCGATCTCCCAGAGGTGAATGCATGAAAGCGTGGACAGCAGCACTGGTCTCAACAGCGGCTTTGGTGATCGCCTGCGGTGGCTCCCCGAGCAATGCCGGCGGCTCCACCCCACCACCGCCCCCCTCCGCCGGCGGCAGCCATGGCGCTTGTCCACCTGACAACATCAGTCCTACCAATCCCGGGGTGATTAATAGGTACTGCTTTGGGACGGCCGTCGCGAACGTCACGATCAACGGCGCCAACAAGACGCTGCGCGGGGGGACCTGTACCACGGTCGGCAGCGACTTCGTCGTCAACGTCGGGACTGTGACGAGTCACGAGTTCCAGGGCACGCGGCCCGACTTCGTCTCCGTCAACAGTCCAGTCGGGGGTGGCAGCCAGAACACCGGGGCGACGGTGATCCTCGACGGGAAGATGTATGGCTATTCCGGGCGCATTGGCGGAACGGTCACGTTCGCCAACGGCGGTAAGAGCCTACATTTCGACGGCGCGGCGGACAACGGCGACAAGGCCACGATCGACGTGACCTGCTGAGGAGCGCGGCCCAAAGCTCCTTAGCAGATTCGGGGCAGCGGGTCGCCGATCAGCATGTCGACGACCCGTGAGCCCCCGAAGGCGGTGTGCATGAAAACCATCTCCGGGGGCTCCTCGCGGATCTCGCCAATGATCGCGGCCCGCTCGCCGA
>CAZHAC010000020.1:0-20982 GCA_964529765.1 uncultured Actinomycetes bacterium | reverse complement strand
CTGGCCACCGCCTTCATGGACTCGGTGCCGATGGTCGCGATCACCGGCCAGGTCATCTCCACCCAGGTCGGGCGCGACGCCTTCCAGGAGTCGGACGTGATCGGCGCCACGATGCCGGTCACCAAGCACAACATCCTGGTCAAGCACATCGAGGAACTGCCGCAGGCGATCAAGGAGGCCTTTTACATCGCCACCAGCGGCCGCCCTGGCCCGGTCCTGGTCGACATCTGCAAGGACGCGCAGCAGGCCTCGGGACCGTTTGTGTACCCGGAGGACGTCGACCTTCCCGGTTACCGGATCAAGTACCAGACCGACCTCTCGCGGGTCGAGGAGGCGGCGCGGAAGATCAACGAGGCCGAGCGCCCCGTGATCCTGGCCGGTCACGGCGTCCTCCTCAGCAAGGCCGAGCAGGAGCTGATCGAGCTCGCCGAACGGGCCGGGGTTCCGGTCGGGACGACGCTGCTCGGAATCGGCGCCTTCCCGACCGACCACGAGCTCGCGCTCCACATGACCGGCTTCATGGGCACCGGCTGGTGCCTGAAGGCGGTCCAGAACGCGGACTGCCTGGTCATGATCGGGATGCGCGTCGACGACCGGGTGACGGCCAAGCTGGACGAGTTCGCGCCCCACGCCAAGACCTTCATCCACGTCGACATCGACCGCTCCGAGATGGGCAAGAACGTTCGCCCGCACATCGAGGTGGTGGCCGACGCCAAGAAGGCCCTACGGGCAATCATCCCCCACATCACGCCCTACAGCCCGGATGCCGCGAGCGCGCGCCGACGGAGCTGGCTGACCCAGATCGACGCCTGGCGCGAGGAGCACCCGCTTCGCTACACGCGCTCCAACGGACACCTGCAGCCGCAGGACGTGATGACCGAGATGTATCGGCGCTGCCGGGACGAGGCGATCGTGGTCGCCGACGTCGGACAGAACCAGATCTGGGCCGCCCTCTGGTGGAAGTCGCGGGCGCCCGGCTTGTTCATCAACAGCGGCGGGGCGGGGACGATGGGCTTCGCGCTGCCCGCCGCGCTCGGGGCCAAAGTCGCGCGCCCGGAGAGGGCGGTGTGGTGCGTGGCCGGCGAGGGCGGCTTCGTGATGACCTCCCAGGAGATGAGCGTTGCCGTCGAGCAGCAGCTCGACGTCAAGGTCGTGCTCCTCAACAACTTCTCGCTGGGCATGGTCCGCCAGTTTCAGGACGACTTCTACGGAGGTGTCCGTTCCCAGGTCGACCTCACGGTCATGCCCGACTTCGTCAAGCTTTCCGAGGCCTACGGAATCCCGGGCGAGGTGGTGACCGCGGAGGACCAGATCGCAGGCGCCTTCGACCGCGCCGAGGCCACCCCGGGTCCTTACCTGATCGACTTCCGGATCGACCCCGAGGCCAACGTCTACCCGATCGTGCCCCTGGGCAAGGGTCTGAACGACTTCTGGGAGCACCCCGGTGACTAACCGCCTGCGCGTGCTCAGCATGGTCGTCGAGGACCACCCCGGCGTGCTCGAACGCGTCGCCTCCCAGGTGCGGCGCCGTGGCTTCAACATCCGGGCGCTCTCGGTGGGCCCGGTCGACGCCGGCCGCTCGCGAATGACGGTGACGGTCGATGCCGGCCACGCGGAGGTCGACCAGGTGGCCAAGCAGGTCGAGAAGCTGGTCGAGGTCATCGACGTGCACGACATCACCGACGAGCCGGTCGTCAGCCGCGAGCTGATCGTGGCCAAGCTCGCGCTCGGTGAGGACCAGCGCGAGGCGGCGGCGGCCCGCGTCTCGGAGGCGGGCGGGCGCGTCGTCGACGCCGCCAACGGGCACGTGATCGTCGAGATCACGGCCGAACCCACGGAGGTCGAGTCCTACCTGTCGCTGCTGCGGCCCTACGGACTCGTGGAATTCGCCCGCTCAGGGCCAGTCGCGATGAGGAGAACAGCAACCAAGTGAAGATGTACTACGACGCTGATTGCCCGGCCCAGCTGGGCGAGAAGGTGGCCGTCATCGGTTACGGCAGCCAGGGCCACGCCCACGCTCAGAACCTCAAAGACTCCGGCGAGGACGTTCGGGTCGGCCTCTACAGCGGCTCCCGCTCAAGAGCAAAGGCAGAGGCTGCCGGCCTCCGGGTGGTGGAAGTTGCGGACGCCGTGAAAGAGGCGGACGTGGTGATGATCGTCACGCCCGACGTCGGCCAGGCCGAGCTCTACCGCAGCGAGATCGAGCCCAACCTGCGGCCGGGGATGATGCTCATGTTCGCCCACGGCTTCGCCATCCACTACGGAACGGTGCAGCCGCCGAAGGACGTCGACGTGACCATGATCGCGCCCAAAGGACCAGGACACCTCGTCCGCAGCACCTACGTCGAGGGCAACGGCACCCCGGCGCTCCTGGCCATCCACCAGGACGCGACCGGGCGCGCTCGCGAACGCACCCTCGCCTATGCGAAGGGCATCGGCGCCGGGCGCGCGGGCATCCTGGATACGACCTTCAAGGAAGAGACGGAGACCGACCTCTTCGGCGAGCAGGCGGTTCTCTGCGGCGGCATCTCAAAGCTCATCCAGACCGGCTTCGAGACGCTGGTCGAGGCGGGCTACCAGCCGGAGCTCGCCTACTTCGAGGTCCTGCACGAGATGAAGCTGATCGTCGACCTCATGTACCGAGGCGGCCTCGGTTTTATGCGCTACAGCGTCTCCGACACCGCCGAGTACGGCGATTACGTGTCGGGTCCGCGCGTGATCGACGAGCACGTCCGCCAGAACATGCGCCAGGTGCTCAAAGAGATCCAGGACGGCAGCTTCGCTGAGAGGTGGATCGACGAGAACACGGCCGGTGGGCGCGAGCGCTTCCTGGCCATGCGCAGGGAGAACGCGGATCACCAGATCGAAAAGGTCGGCGCCGAGCTGCGGCAGATGATGCCCTGGCTCGAACCGGCCGAGACCGCCGAAAGCACAGAACCCGCCAACCGCGACGCCGCAGTGCGTGGCGGAGTGCCTGAAAAGGCCTAGGAGGAGTCAGGAGTCATGGAGCCTGCCGTATTCCAGCCGACCCCCGATCCCGATCGGGTTTACATCTTTGACACCACGCTGCGGGACGGCGAGCAGTCGCCCGGCTTCGCACTCGACCCAGACCAGAAGCTCAAGCTCGCCAAACAGCTCGAGGAGCTCGGCGTGGACGTCATCGAGGCCGGCTTTCCGATCTCCTCACCGGGCGATTTCCAGGCCGTCTCGCGGATCGCTCGCGAGGTGCGCGGCTGCACGATCACGGCGCTGGCGCGCGCCGTCCGCGACGACATCGACGCGGTCTGGAATTCGGTCCAGGATGCCGAGAGCCCCCAGATCCACATCGTGCTCTCGGCTTCCGACATCCACATCCAGCGCAAGCTCGGATTGACCCGCGCCGAGGTCCTGCGGCGAGGTGAGCAGGCGGTCGCCTACGCGCGCTCGCTCTGCGACCAGGTCGAGTACTCGCCCGAGGACGCCGGGCGCGCCGACCGCGACTACCTGGTGGAGACGGTCGAGCGGATGCTCGACTCCGGCGCCACGGTCATCAACATCCCGGACACCACCGGCTACTGCCTGCCGGAGGAGTTCGGAGGCCTGATCCAGTACGTCCGCGACAACGTCCGGCACCCGGAGCGCGCGATCTTCTCCGTCCACTGCCACAACGACCTCGGCCTGGCGGTAGCCAACTCGCTGGCGGCGGTACAGTCGGGCGCGCGCCGGATCGAGTGCACCATCAACGGGATCGGCGAGCGCGCCGGCAACACCTCGCTCGAGGAAATCGTCATGGTGCTCCGCGTACGCGCCGCTGCGCTGGGGCTGGAGACGGCGGTCGACACGACTCAGCTGGCCCCCACCTCTCGCATGCTCAGCGAGCTGACGGGGGTGGGCGTGCAACCCAATAAGGCGATCGTCGGCGCCAACGCGTTCGCGCATGCGTCCGGCATCCACCAGGACGGCGTCCTCAAGGACCGGATGAACTACGAGATAATGCGGCCCGCGGACGTCGGCTTCACCGACTCCCGGATCGTCCTCACCGCGCGTTCCGGCCGTCACGCCTTCAAGCACCGGCTCAAGGTGCTCGGCATCGAGCTCCCCGAGGCGCACGCCCAGCCGGCCTGGGAGTACTTCCTGCGCGTTGCCGACCGCCAGAAGGAGGTCACGGACGCGGACCTCCTGATCATTGTCGACCAGGTCGCCGGCGCCGAGATGAAGGTCGGCTAGGCTGCCGTCACGCATCGGATTCCAGGGCGAGCCTGGGGCCTACTCGGAGGAGGCCGCGCTCGCCCTTTTCCCCGGCTCAGAGACCCTCGGCCTGCGTACCTTCCGCCTCGCCTTCGACGCGCTCCGCTCAGGCGATGTCGATGCCTGCGTCCTCCCTGTCGAGAACACGCTCGGCGGCATTGTGCAAGAGGTCAACGACGGTCTTTGGGAAGCAGCTCCCAACTTTCGGGTCACGCGTGAGCATGTGCTCCCCGTGATCCACTGCCTGGTCGGCCGCCGCGATACGCCGATCACACAGGCGCTGTCGCATCCTCAGGCACTGGCCCAGTGCCGCAACTGGCTCCATGCCCACGGAATCGTCGAGGTGGTGGGCGACGACACCGCCGGCTCAGCCCGCTGGCTGGCCGAGAACCCGACCCAGGGGATGGCGGCGATCGCTTCCGCCGCCGCTGCCCGCCGCTATGGGCTGGAGGTGCTGGCGGAGGGCATCCAGGACGACCTATCCAACCGGACGCGCTTCCTGGTGGTCGAGCCCGGTATGCCCGCTCGGCCCGCCGAGGCGGCGCCTGGGAGCCGCTGCTCGCTCGCCTTCATCACCGCGCACACGCCGGGCTCGCTGGTGACAGCGCTCCGCACGCTCAGCGATCGCGGCGTCAACCTCACGCGCCTGGACAGCCGGCCGGTGATCGGCAAGCCCTTCGAATACCGCTTCTACCTCGACTTCGAGGTCGCGGAGCCGGCCGGCTCCGAGGAGGCGCTGAGCGCGCTTGAAGCGGCGGCTGGCGAAGTTCGGCTCTTCGGGACCTATCCGGCCGCCATCGTCTGACGGATCGGCTCGACCTCCGGCTGCTGCACGCGCCGGCGGCGCTCCAGGAACATTGCCGAGACGGCGCCGATGAAGAGGACCACCACTCCCACTTCGACGGTCGGCCGGAGCGCCATCAAGTAGCCCTGGTCGAAGACCTGCACCACCAGCGCCTGCAGCTGGCCGGCGACGGCCGGCGGTAGCCCGGGCGGCAGCGTGACTCCGCCCGCCTGGCCGACGCCGACTTCGAAGCCACTTGAGGCGGCGTGCTGGAAGCCGGCGACGAAACCTGACCGATACGGCGGTGGCAGCTGGCCGGAGAGCCGGCTCGCCTCCTCGGGAAGGTGCGCCGCCAGCCGGTTCTGGAGGACGGCGCCGACTACCGCGGCACCCAGTGCGCTGCCGACCTGGCGTGTGGTGTTGAAGACGCCCGAGGCGGCCCCCGAATCAGCCGGCGCGATCGGCCGCATGGCGACCGTGGTCAGCGGCGCGAACATGAAACCCATACCGACGCCTGCCGTGAGCATTGGCAGGAAGAACGTCCAGTTCGTCGAGTCGAGCGCAGCCGCGCGGGAAGCCCAGAGCATCCCGCCGCCGAAGAGGACCAGCCCGGCGGTCAGCAGGCGGCGCCCACCGATGCGATCGGTCAGCCGGCCCGCGAGCGGGGCGACCACGGCCGCCGCCAGTGACATCGGCGCAAACGTGAGGCCGGATGTGAGCGCGCTCATCCCCAGAACCGACTGCGTGTAGATAGTGAGCGGGATGAAGGCCGCCTGCATCCCGAAGGCCATGGCCACGTTGATCCAGTTGCTGACCGAGTAGTCGGTGACGGCGAACAGCCGGAGTGGGACCAGGGGCTCGCGCTGGCGCGACTCCCAGACAGCGAAGAGGGCGAGCAGCGCGACGCCGGCGCCCATGATTTCGGGAATCGTCAGCAGCGTCCCGTTGATCGCGCCCCAGTTGTAGCGCTGGCCTTCGATGAGGCCGAAGACGATCGCGAACAGCCCACCGCTGGCGAGCACGACGCCCGCCGGATCGAGGCTGTGCGAGCGACCGGGTCGCAGGTCAGGGACCAGGAGAGCGGTCGCTATGAGGGCGACGGCGCCGACCGGGACGTTGAGGAAGAAGATCCACCGCCAGTCCGAGTAGGTGACGATCAGGCCGCCGAGAGTCGGTCCGGCGACAGTGGCCAGGCCGATGACCCCGCCGAACAGGCCGAAGGCCGCGCCCCGGCGATCGGGCGGGAAAAGGCTGGCCACAAAGGGCAGCGTCTGCGGCGAGAGCATGGCACCCCCGACGCCCTGCACAACGCGCGCCGCGATCAGCTGGTTTGCATCGTGGCTTAATCCACAGGCGGCCGAGGCGGCCGCGAAGACGGCCAGGCCGGCGATGAACATCCGCTTGGGACCGAAAAGGTCGCCCAGGCGGCCGGCCGGGATCAGGAGCACCGCGTAGGTGATCAGGTAGCCGTTGAGCACCCACAGGACTTTGTCGAGCGAGGCGTGCAGGCTCGTGAGCATGCTCGGCGTGGCGACGTAAACGATCGTCGTGTCGAGCAGGATCATGAACAGCCCGAGACAGAGGACCGAGATGGTGACCCAGGGGTTGGCTCGCAGGCGCGTGATCATTGCGCCAGGATATATCTCAGCGATATATCCTGTCAAGAGGTCGTGAGCTTCGTCTCCAGGCTGGCCAGGTGGTCGAGGTACGCCTGGTGGATGCGCAGGCCGCCCTCCAGCACGTCGATGCCGAGGCTCGCTTTCGTCGCCATCTCGCGCGCGTGCGGCTCGATCGCCCTCAACTCCGAGAGGGCAGCCTCCTCGCGGAGCTTCATCTGGCGCACGATCGCAAGCTGGACCTCGCGACTCGCGGCGCCGGAGAAGAAGAGCTTTAAGAGCAGCTCGTCGCGCATCTCGAAGCTGGTGTTGCTGGCCTCGCCCAGCCACTCGAGCAGCGCCTGGCGGCCGCGCTCCGTGATCGAGTACAGATTGCGAGCGCGGCCGCCGCGAGGCGTGGCTTCGGGCTCGGCGAGCCCGAGCTCGGTGAGGCGTTTCAGCTCGGGGTAGATCTGTCCATAGCTGATCTGCCAGAAGAACCGCGTCGAGTGATCGGCGACGCGCTTGATGTCGTAGCCAGAGCGTGGTTCGACAGCGAGCATCCCGAGCACGACGTAGGAAGTGTTGTTGAGCTGGGTCGACATATCACGAGGATATATCTGCCGCGCTCTAGGCGTCCGCTGCCGCGACCCCGGTTTCGTCGCCGTGCTCCGCCGCGTGGCCCGGCCGGATGATCTGGTAAAGCACAATCGCGGTCAGCGCCCCCAGGCCCAGGTTGTTGATGGTGATGGGCCCGATCGCGATCGCGGCTGTGGCGGGGATGCCGGCGGCGATGATGAGCGGTACAGCGGCCACCGCCAGGTTTGCGCGCTTCGAAAAATCGACGCGGCCGTCGACCCAGATCTTGGCGCCGATCACGGCGATCAGGCCGAACAAATAGATATCGATCCCACCCTGGACGCTGACCGGGATGCTCCTGACGAGCGCGCCGAACTTGGGGATGAAGCCAAGCAGGACAGCGACCACGGCGGCTACCCCGAAGACGTAGATGGAGAAGACGCGCGTGATGCCCATGACGCCGATGTTCTCGGCGTAGGTCGTCTCGCCGGCGCCCCCGAAGATGCCGGCGACGGTGGTCGCGATGGCGTCACCCATGAAGGTGCGGCCGAGCAAGCCCGAGAGGTCGCGCTTCATGATCCCGCTGATCGCGTAGACGTGACCGGCGTTCTCGGCGACCAGGATGATTGGAATGAACCAGAAGAGGCTGACCTCCTTCCCGAACTGGCTGAAGTCGGGAAAGGTGAAGGTCGGTACACCCACCCAGGCGGCGCTCCCGATGCCGGCGAAGTCGACGTGGCACCCGGACTTGGCACCGAAGCATGCGGGGTCGAACACCGAGACGACATAGCCGATCACGATCGCGATCAGCACGGGCAAGAGCCTCGGAAAGCCGCGCAGGTAGACGCTGGCCAGGATCGCCGCCAGAAGTGTGATCGTGGCCGTGACAGCTTCCGCCTGGTAGTTGGCCGTGGCGGCCGTCGCCAGCGCGATCCCGATCACGGCCACGACCGTGCCGGTAACGACTGGCGGCATCAGGAAGCGGATCGGGTTGACGCCGACGAAGTGGATGAGGAGCCCGACCAGGAAATAGATGACTCCCGCAATCGCGATCCCAGCGAAGGCGAGGGCCTGGTTCTTCCCAGGACCGCCCTGGATCGCGAGCACCGCGCCGATGAACGCGAACGACGACCCCAGGTAGCTCGGCACCTTGCGGCCGGTCACGAACAGGAAGATCAGGGTGCCGATGCCGCTGAAGAAGATGACCGTATTCGGGTTGAAGCCGAGGATCAGCGGAACCACCACGGTGGCGCCGAACATCGCCATCACGTGCTGGAGTCCGAGCAAGATGGTTTGCGGCCAGGGCAACCGATCCTCGGGATAAATCAGATCGCGCTCTGGCGAGCGCGCGACCGCCGAAGTCATGGTCTACCTCCCGTCCATGTTTCGGCGCCGGCGCCTGGCGGGCGGGGCCCGACGCTGCCTGCGCGCGATACTAGCCGATCCCGGCTACTTTGAATAGCCGGGATGGGCGCGGCCCCCGAGAGGGTGGCCGCGCCCTTGATTACTCTGTCTTTAGTTCAGCTGGCGGCCAGCGCGGGCACCCAGCTCTTGGCGAGCGGCGAACCGAACCCTGTGGTCATGTCCCAGCCGCTGAGCACGGGCAAGCCGGGCACGTCTGGCGTCCCGCTCCACTGGTTGTCGACCAGCGGGAAGTTCACGGTCCCGAAGTGCATGGGAGTGACGTCCCGGTAGTAATTGCTCGCGTTCGAGGCGTTCCCGAGCGCGTAGATCGCCGCGTGTGGGTCGGCGATCGGCGCCTTCCCGGCCTGCGCCCGGAGCGCATTCACGTCGGCCAGAAGCCCGGCGATCTGAGGCGAGCCGGCGCTGGTCCCGCCGGTGATGTGCCAGCCGGGCCGGATCGCGTTGGGGAAGGCGGTGATGTAGACCAGCACCCCGCCGTTGACCGCGGCGTCCCACGAGAGGTCGGGGAGCCCGCGCGCGTTGGCGCCGATCACGGATGCCTGCTGCGACTGCCAGCCGGGCCGCGGGTAGACCGCGCTCTTGCCGCCGCCGCTGGTGTCGTTGCCGCCCAGGTAGCTCTCCTTCCATACCGGCTCGGTGATCGACCCCGGCGAGCTGACGGAGTTGAAGAACGCCGGGTTCTGCGCGCCCGAGCTCAAGTAGGCCGAGCTGCTGGTGGGCGCCCAGGTCCAGCCGTACATCAGCTGAGTGCCGCCCACCGTCAGGTTGTACGGGCTGCTGGCCGGGTAGCCGACGACCTGGTAGGGAAAGGTGCCGCCCTCCTTATGCAGCTTGTCGGCACCTCCGGAACCTTCGTCGCCCGAAGAGGCGACAAAGGTGTCGCCCTTGGCAATCCCGTATTTGTAGGTCTCATCGAAGTTCGCCTGCTGCGTGGCCATGGCGCCGCCGAAGTTCTGCTCCGCCGTGCCGAAGCTCTGCGAGAAGATGGTGCCCGCCGGGTAGGCGTCGATCGCCGCCCGGATGTCCTTGAACATGTTCGGCAGGCCCTGGACGCCGAGCGTCTCGGCCGGGTTGGTGGCCATCAGGACGATGTGGGCCAGCGGCGCCATCGCGTACGCCCACTCGATGTCGAGGGTCGCCTCGAAGGACCAGCCGGCGGCGGCGGCAGGTCCGGAGAGTCCGTTGCCGCTGGCCGTGTTGTCGTAGGTCAGGGTGCCGTCCGGGTAGATCTCGTCGAACTTGGGATTGGGCAGCCCCGAGAAGAAGATGTCATGGAACTTCTGAAGGTCCTGGGCCGCGGTGGGCGAGCCATAGGAGTCGACGAGAACGATGGTCTGCCCCGCCCCCATGCCGGCGCTGCCCAGCGCGTGCACCGAGTCGACGCCGTAGGCCTTGAAGATGTCCTGAGGCGCGTAGCAGTGGAAGTACTTGTAGTAGTGAACCGGGGCCGGTGTGGTGCAGTCGTACGGGCCGGCATCGGCGGCGGTCGTGGTGTCGGGCGCTTCGACGGCCCTGGGAAAGGCGATCAGCGCCGGCGCCGATGGCGCTGCGCCCGCCGAGCTGAACAGCAGAGCGAGCGCGCCCGCTCCGCCGGCGACGCGAGACAGGAATCCCCTCATGTACGTACCCCCTTCAGCGATGGACGAGTGTGCGAGACAAATTAAGCCCTGCTTAAAGAGGGTGTCAACGAGGGGAGGACGCCCCCGCTCTAAGCCGCTTTGACTGCTTGAACGAGCTTGGTCAGGGAGTCCTTGGCGTCGCCGAACAGCATGATCGTCTTCGGGTCGTAGAGCAGCTCGTTGTCGATGCCGGCGAACCCGGGACGCATCGAGCGCTTGAGGAAGACGATGTTGTGGGCCTGGTCGACGTTGAGAATCGGCATCCCGTAGATCGGGCTTCCGGGGGTGTTGCGGGCGGCCGGGTTGACCACATCATTGGCGCCCACGACCAGCGCCACGTCGGTGCTCTTGAAGTCGTCGTTGATCTCGTCCATCTCTTTGAGCTGCTCGTAGGGCACATTGGCCTCGGCCAGGAGCACGTTCATGTGGCCTGGCATCCGGCCCGCGACCGGATGAATCGCATAGTCGACCGTGACCCCCCTCTTCTCCAGGAGGTCGGCCAGCTCCCGCACGACGTGCTGAGCTTGGGCGACGGCAAGCCCGTAGCCGGGCACGATGATGACCCGCCGCGAGTAGGCCAGCATGGTCCCGATGTCGTCCGCTTGGCCGGCGCGAACCGTCTTGCCCTCGGCGCTCGCGGCCGCTCCCGCGCTCGCCACCGGGGTTCCGACGGCGGCGAAGAGCACATTGGCGATCGAGCGGCCCATGGCCTGGGACATGAGCAGGGTGAGCAAGGTGCCGGAGGCGCCGACCAGCGTCCCGGCCACGATGAGTGCGAAGTTGTTGAGGATGAAGCCGGAGGCAGCGACCGCCAGCCCGGTGAAGGCGTTGAGCAGTGAGATCACGACCGGCATGTCGGCGCCGCCGATCGGGAGCACGAAGGCCACTCCGAGCACCAGCGCGAGCAGGAGGAGCGCGACGTATGCCGGCGCCAGGTTCCCGAAGCCGATCAGGTAGACGGCGAGCGCCACGATGGCCAGGGCGACGGCGCCGTTGACGATCTGCTGTCCCGGATAGGTGATCGGGGTTCCGGTCATCAGCTCCTGGAGCTTGGCGAAGGCGACGGCCGAGCCGGCGAATGAGATGCCCCCGACCACGATCGAGAAGACCGATGGAAACGACGCCGCGAACGACGGGTGCGGGCCGAGGATGTAAGTGAGCTCGTAGATCGCCACGATCGCCGCCGCCCCACCGCCGACTCCGTTGAAGAGGGCGACCATCTGAGGCATCGCGGTCATCTGCACGCGGCGAGCGCCGATCGCGCCGCCGGCCGCGCCGACGACTGTCCCGACCGCGGTGATAGCTATGCCCGGTCCCGTGAACAGGCCGCCCACCGCCAGGTCGACGACGGTGGTGATGAGCGCGATCCCCATCCCGACGGCGGAAATCCAGTTGCCTCGGCGGGCGCTCTTGGGTGAGCTGAGCTGCTTCATGCCCAGGATGAAGAGGACGGCCGCGACCAGGTAGAGGGCCTGGCGTACGAGTGGGTTCACTTGTACTCCGTAGGAGCCTGCTGCTGACGGCCCCGGAACATCTCGAGCATGCGGTCGGTGACGACGAAGCCGCCGACCACGTTGGTCGCGGCCAGGACCACGGCCAGGAAGCCGAGCACGTAGCCGAGCGTGTCGTGAGCAGGCGCGGCCACGATGATGGCGCCGACCAGGATGATGCCGTGGATAGCGTTCGTGCCCGACATCAAAGGAGTGTGGAGGATGGTCGGCACCTTCGAGATCACCTCGATGCCGACGAAGATCGCGAGCACGAAGTAGGTCACCAGGGTCAGCAGCTCGGCGTTGCTCATCGACTCGCCGCCTCCATCATCTTCTTGGCGTTCTCGTTCACGACCTCGCCGCTGCGCGTGATCAGGGCGCCCTTCACGACCTCGTCCTCGAGATCCAGCTCGAGCCGGCCGTCTTTCAGCATCGGCTGGAGCAAGTTGAGCAGGTTGCGCGCGTAGAGCTGGCTGGCATGCACCGGCACCGTGCTCGGGATGTTGGTGGTCCCGTCGATCGTGACGCCGTCCACCTGAACGACCTCGCCAGACTTCGTGAGCTCGGTGTTGCCGCCCGTTTCGGCCGCGAGGTCGACGACCACCGAGCCAGGGCGCATCCCTTTGATCATGTCCGCCGTAACCAGGACCGGCGCCCGGCGGCCGGGGACGGCGGCGGTCGTGATGAGAACGTCGGCGGCCGCCACCCGGTCGGTGAGCAGCTCGCGCTGCTTGCGCAGGAACTCGTCCGTCTGCTCGCGGGCGTAGCCCCCCTCGCCTTCTTGCGCTTCCAGCTGAAGCTCCAGGAAGGTCGCGCCCAGCGACCTCACCTCGTCCCGGACCGCGGGACGCACGTCGTACGCCTCGACCACGGCGCCTAACCGCCGGGCGGTGGCGATCGCCTGCAGACCGGCGACTCCGGCTCCGAGAACGAGGACGCGCGCGGGCGCGATGGTGCCGGCGGCGCTCATCAGCATCGGGAAGTACTTGCCCAACCGGTTGGCGGCCATCAGGACAGCCTTGTAACCGGCGATCGAGGCCTGCGACGAGAGCGCGTCCATGCTCTGGGCCCGGGAGATGCGGGGGATCATCTCGACGGCGAACGCGGTCACGCCCCGGTCGGCCAGCTTGCGGACGGTGTCCGCGTAGGTCGCCGGCTGCAGGTAGCTGATAAGCACGGCATCCTTCTTGAGCTTGGCGATCTCGTCCGCGTTCGGCGGCTGGACGCGAAGCACGATGTCTGCGCCGGCGGCCGCCTTGCCCGCGTCGGGGACGATCGACGCCCCCGCGTCTTTGTAGTCCTGGTCCGAATGCTCGGACGCCTCCCCCGCGCCTGACTCGACGGCGACCTCGAGACCGGCCGCCGTCAGCTTCTTGACGGTCTCCGGCGTCGCAGCGACACGGCGCTCGCCGGGCGCGGTCTCTTTCGGGACCAGGGCTTTCATGACCCACGAGAGTAAACGAACGCAGGATCGGACCTCGGGGTGCTCACCTTGCTCCTCCACCCGCGGGTGGAGGAGCGAAATCCAACCGGGCTCCGATGTGCTGGAAGCGGGTCGGCGGCGAGCATCGTGGACATGAGCTCGATGAACTTTTCGAACCCGACGACCATTCTTCTTGCGCTCGGCATCCTGGCGTTCGTCCTCTTCCGGCAGATGCAGGCGTCGCCGATGAATCCGAGGCGGCTGCTTTTGATCCCCGCGCTGCTCGCCTACGGCACCCTGCAGTACATGCCGGCGCTCTCCGGGATCGACTTCATGGGCGCCGCACTGGCAGTAATCGGCGTCGCCGCCGGCCTCGCGCTCGGTGCCCTCCGCGGCCTGTCGATCCGGACCTGGACGGCAGCCGACGGCACGGCCTGGACACAGGGCACCTGGACGACTCTCACGCTCTGGGGACTGCTTATCGCCTTCCGGATCGCAATGGCGGTCGTCGACCGGTTGTTCGGCCTGGGCAGCCAGGCGATGCTGGCCGAGATGCTGATGACGCTGTTCGCGACCTTCGCAGCGCAGAACCTGGTGACCTGGCTGCGGGCGGGAGGCATGGCGCCGCTGGCAGCCGTCCGCGAGTAGGAAGGTCTCCTAACATCGGCGCGATGGACGCGGTCAGCGGGAGGCTCTGGCGGACGCGCGAGGGGCGGTTCATGCTCCTCGCGATCGCCGGCCTTTTTGTCGCCGCCGTACTCCGGGACCCGCATTTGCAGGGATCCTGGCGGCTCTGGGCCACTCTCCTGCTCGGGGTGGCCTTTGCCGGGTGCTTCTACATCGCCAGCCGGCAAACCGCGCTGCCCGCGATAGCCGGGCTGGCGGTGCTTTCCACCGCCATCACCGCGACAGCGCCGCACAGCGGCTCGGGTCTCATGTACGCCGTCATCGCTGTCGCCGCCGCGCGCCTCCCGCTCCGCACCGGCCTCTCGGTGGCCGCAGCCACCATCGCGGCCAGCCTCGCCGTCCAGTACTTCAGCGAGGGTCTCGCCGCCTTCAACGCGCTTCCGCTGGAAGCGCTCGCCGCCGCCCTCACTTATGTCGGCCTCTATTCGGTACGTCGCCGTCGAGCCGAGGAGGAGCGCGCCCGCGAGCTGGAGCGTGAAGCCGCGCGCGCGGAAGAGCGCACGCGACTCGCCCGGGAGATTCACGACGTCCTCGCCCACAGCCTGTCCGCGATGGCTGTTCAGCTCGACCTGGCCGAGGTGCTGATGAAGCAGCGACCTGAGGATCCCGCCGCTCTGCAGGCTGTGGAACGCGCGCACGCGCTCGCGCGTGAAGGGCTGCAGGACGCTCGGCGCGCCGTCTCGGCGCTGCGCGGCGAGCAGCTGCCTGGCCCCGAGCTGCTCCGCCAGCTGGCCGCCGACTTCGAGCGCGACACCGGGGTGGCCTGCCGGCTCGACGTCCCGGACGCACTGCCCGCCCTGAGTTCGGAGGAAAGGGTGGCGCTCTAC
The DNA here is from genome assembly GCA_964529765.1 of uncultured Actinomycetes bacterium. Lineage (GTDB taxonomy): Bacteria > Chloroflexota > Dormibacteria > Dormibacterales > Dormibacteraceae > CAZHAC01. The sequence continues at coordinate 6,326 of CAZHAC010000020.1, read as the reverse complement.
CGAACCGCCCAGGAGGCGCTCACCAACGTGCGCAAGCACGCCGCCGCCAGTCAGGTGACGCTCAAGCTGAGCGCCGCCGGCGGCGGCGTCGAGCTCTCGGTGGTGAACGACGGGAACTCGCGGCCGGGCGGGCAGGGTGGCGGTTTTGGGCTGACCGGGATGCGCGAGCGAGCGGAGCTGCTGGGCGGGCGCCTGGACGCGGGGCCGCTGGCTGGGGCCGGCTTCCAGGTCAGGCTCTGGTTGCCGGCGTCATGACACGCGTCCTGATCGCCGACGACCAGGCCCTGATCCGCGAGGGGTTGTCGACCATGCTCGGTCTGGTCGAGGGGATCGAGGTCGTCGGCGTAGCGGGCGACGGCGAGGCGGCGGTGGAGGTCGCGCAGCGCACCCACCCGGACGTAGTACTCATGGACCTGCGCATGCCGCGCTGTGACGGGGTCGAGGCGACGCGGCGCATCCGCGCGCTTGAACCCGCGATCCAGGTCATCGTCCTGACCACCTACGCGGACGACGAATCCATCGTCTCCGCGATCCAGGCCGGTGCCCGCGGGTACCTGACCAAGGACAGCGGCGTCGACGAGATCCGGCGCGCCCTGGAGGCCGTCAAGCAGGGCCAGGCTTTGCTCGACCCGGCCGTGCAGGCCCGGCTCGTGGAACGGATCGCGGCCACCGGCGCCGAGAGCCGGCTCCCCGACGGCTTGACCCCGCGTGAGGCCGAGGTCCTCCAGCTGATCGCCGCCGGGCTCTCCAACCAGGAGATCTCGCGGCGGCTGTTCGTGAGCGAGGCCACGGTGAAGACGCACATCAACAACCTCTTCTCCAAGACGGGTGTTCGCGACCGCGCGCAGGCGGTCGTCTACGCTCACCGCCACGGCCTCGCCGGTGCCTAGGCACCCCTCGACGCCCGTCGCTTCTCGAGCGTGACAATCTGAGGTTGTGCGGCTTCAGCCTGACGGTTGGAGCTTCGGTGCGGAGCTAAACTTGATTGCCCCCACAAGCGGAAGTCCGAGCGAGCAATGCCTGACCCAGCGATCAACGACCTGACCTTCCAAGCCGCTACTGTCAACGGCTCGGGCAGTCAGTCCGCCAATCTCGTCCTCACGCGCGCGATCTTCTCGATGGGCATCCCGGTCGCGCCGAAGAACGTGTTTCCCTCCAACATCGAGGGGCTGCCAACCTGGTACCAGCTGCGGGTATCCCCGCAGGGCTACCAGGCGCGCCAGGGCGATCCCGACGTGATCGTCTGCCTTAACGCCGCGACCTGGGCCGATGACCTCCGCTCACTGCGCCCCGGTGGGGTGGTGGTCCACGAGGAGGCTTATTCGACCGCCGGGGCTCGCGACGACGTCAGCTACTTCCCGGTTCCCTTCGCCAAGCTGGCCAAGACGCGGATCGAGAGTGACTCGCTGCGCAAGCAGCTCACCAACATGCTCTACGTCGGCGTCGTCGCCGGCCTCCTCGGAATCCCGATGGAGGCCCTGGAGAAGGGCGTTCAGCGCACCTTCCAGACCAAGCCCAAGACCTGGCCCGTCAACCTGGCCGCGATCGGTGTCGGCTACGAGTACTGGGAGCAGAACTTCAAGGACCGGCCGGTCCCTTACCGGCTGGAGCCGATGCAGGGCGTCACCGACGGCCTGATGCTGATCGAGGGCAATCAGGCGGCCGCCCTGGGTGCGCTGATGGGCGGCTGCACGGTCGCCGCCTGGTACCCGATCACCCCCTCGTCGAGTCTCTGCGAGAACCTGATCGTCTACTCCGACCGGTTTCGGGTGGACAAGAACGGCCAGAAGCTGATCTCAATCGTCCAGGCCGAAGATGAGCTGGCCGCGGTCGGCATGGCGATCGGCGCCGGCTGGGCCGGGGCTCGCGCCATGACCTCGACCTCCGGTCCCGGCATCTCGCTGATGGCTGAGTTCAGCGGCCTCGCCTACTACGCCGAGGTCCCGGTCGTCATCTTCGACATCCAGCGCGTCGGTCCGTCGACCGGCCTCCCGACGCGTACCTCGCAGGCCGATCTCGCCTTCGCCTACACCCTCTCGCACGGCGACACCAAGCACCTGGTCCTGCTCCCGGGATCGCTGGAAGAGTGCTACGAGTTCGCCCGGATCTCCTTCGACCTTGCCGACCGCTTCCAGACGCCCGTCTTCGTCCTCAGCGACCTCGACCTCGGCATGAACCTCTGGATGACGCGACCTTTCGAGTATCCGGAGCAGCCCTTCGATCGCGGCAAGGTGCTGAGCGCGGAGGAGATCGAGAAGCTGCACGGCGCCTGGGGCCGCTACCGGGACGTCGACGGCGACGGGGTCGGCTACCGAACCCTGCCCGGAACCGAACATCCGCTGGCCGGCTACTTCACGCGCGGCTCCGGCCACGATGAGAATGCACGCTACACGGAGAGCGCCGAGGCCTACGCCGCCAACATGGACCGGCTCGCCCGCAAGCACGAGACGGCGCGCGACGCCATGCCTGCCCCGGTGGTCGTTGAGTCGGGCGCGCCCGTCGGCCTGATCGCTTTCGGATCCACCGATGCAGCGGTCCGCGAAGCGCTCGACATCCTGAACGCGCAGGGCCTGCCGGTCGACTACATGCGCGTGCGCGCCCTGCCGCTGTCGCGGTCGGTCGCCGGCTTCGTGGCCGGCCACGAACGCGTCTACGTCGTCGAGCAGAACCGCGACGGTCAGCTGTACGACCTGATCCGGCTCCAGACCGGACCCGAGGACGTCGGCAAGCTGCGGTCGATCCGGCACTACGACGGCCGGCCGATCCCCGCCGAGGCGATCACCAGGCCCCTACTCGAACTGGAGGCAGTTCCCGCCCTATGAGCGCAACTCTCAACCGCATCGGCCTTCCCCGTGACGCCTACAAGGGCCTCCCCTCGACGCTTTGCGCCGGCTGCGGTCACAACTCGATCACCAACCACATCAGCAAGGCGCTCTACGAACTCGGAGTCGAGCCGCACCGCCTGGCCAAGATGAGCGGCATCGGCTGCTCGTCGAAGACGCCCACCTATTTCGTGGAGTCGGCGCACGGGTTCAACGGCGTGCACGGCCGGATGCCGGCGATCGCGACCGGCGCCAATGTTGCCAACCGGGAGCTGGTCGTGCTCGGGGTCAGTGGCGACGGCGACAGCATGTCCATCGGCCTCGGGCAGTTCATGCACCTGGTCCGGCGCAACGTCAACTGCACCTACATCATCGAGGACAACGGCACCTACGGCCTCACCAAGGGCCAGTTCTCGGCCACCGCCGATGTCGGCTCGGTTCAGAAGAAAGGTTCCGTAAACACCTTCCAGCCGATCGACCCCTGCGCGGTCGCGCTCTCGATCGGCTGCTCCTTCGTCGCCCGCTCCTTCTCGGGCGACGGCAAGCAGCTGGTGCCCCTGCTCAAGGCGGCCATCTCCCACCACGGCACGGCGCTGCTCGACGTCATCTCGCCCTGCGTGACCTTCAACGATCACGACGGCTCCACCAAGAGCTACAGCTGGGTGAAGGAGCACGACGAGACCATCCACGACGTCTCCTTCATCCCCTACTTCGAGGAGATCGAGGTCGACTACGAACCGGGCGAGACGAAGGACGTGGCGCTCCACGACGGCTCCCACCTGCGGCTCAAGAAGGTGGGCGAGGACTACGACCCCACGGACCCGATCCGGGCCATGCAGCTGATCCAGGAGTCGCGCGACAGGGGTCAGCTGCTGACCGGCCTCCTCTACATCGACGAGGAGATGCCCGACTTCGCGACCCACGAAGGCCTGGCCGAGAAGCCTCTGCGCGACCTCGGCGAGTCCGAGCTGCGGTTGACGCGCGAGCAGTTCGACTCCTTCCTGGCCGAATTCGCATAAAGCACGCGCGGCTGCAACAATCCGGCTCGGATCGGGGTTTACGTAGCTATTGACCACGCCTGCACCGGTACCCGTCGAAGACCCGGACTTCCTGGCCGCTGCTGACGAGCTGGCCCGCCGCGACCCGGCGCTCGCCCGCTGGATCGTCGCCATCGGACCGCCCCAGCTGCGCCCGCCGGCCGATTCATACTTCGCCGCACTCACCCGCTCGATCGTCTTTCAGCAGCTGGCCGGCAAGGCGGCGAACGCGATCCACGGCCGGCTCGTGACCGCGCTCGGGGGCACTGTCACGCCGGAGGCGATCCAGGCCGCGCCCGATGAAGTCCTGCGCGGGGCCGGGCTGTCAGGAGGCAAGCTGGCATCGCTTCGCGACCTGTCGTCACGGGCGCTGTCGGGCCAGGTGCCGCTCGACGACCTCGACGAGCTCTCTGACGACGAGATCGTGGAGCGCCTCTCGGCCGTGCGCGGCATCGGCCGCTGGACGGCCGAGATGTCCCTGATCTTCCAGCTTCGGCGGCCTGACGTGTGGCCGGTGGACGACCTCGGCGTCAGGCGCGGGTACGCGGTGATCCACGGTCTTCCCGAGTGGCCGAAGCCCAAGGAGCTGGCCGTGCTCGGCGACGTCTACCGGCCCTTCCGGACCGTCGCCGCCTGGTACTGCTGGCGCACCGCGGACACCATACTCCCGGACTGACCGGGGGCCCCATTCCCCAGCTGGGGTGGGCTCTCCGCCACGTCCGCGAGGGGCGGGCTGACTACCAATCGGTATCTTGGGATGAGTGAAATCCGTCCGTACGCTGCTTGCTGCGCTCGTCGCAATCGCAGTTGTCGCCTGCGCCAACGCACCCAAACCGGCTTTGCCCGGCAAACCGCCCACGCCCACCCCGACCCCCGCCCGCCCAGCGCCGGCCCTGGTTCAGGTCGAGAACGCGCCCGAGTCGCGGCCACATTCCGGCCTCCAGAACGCGGACATGGTGTACGAGTACCTGACCGAAGGCGGCATCACACGGTTCACAGCCGTCTACTTCAAGCCTTCCGGCAGCGCTCGCATCGGGCCCGACCGCAGCGCCCGCCTGGTCACCCTCCGCCTGCTCCACAGCTATGGCGGGGTCCTCTTCTACTCCGGCGCCTCCGACCGAGTGCTCGGCATGATCTGGGACCAGCACTTCCCCAACTTCGACGACCGCAGCGACGGCGGCAAGTACTTCAGCCGCGACAGCTCGCGGCGCGCGCCCCACAATCTCTACACGTCAGGCGATCAGATGGCGGCCGGCGTCGAGAGGTCGGGCGCCAAGGTGACCTACCAGCTGCCGGCGCGCGGTGAACCGCTCGCGCAGCCGGACGCCCAGGTCGCCCACCTCTCCTTCAGCCAGACCTTCGCCCACAGCGTCGATTACACGTATGACGGCGGGTCGAAGACTTACACGTATAAGAACGAGGCGGGGACTGAGGTCGACACGGCCAACGGCAGTCAGCCGCTCCGGATCACCAACGTCGTGCTGGTGCGGGTCGCCCACCACGGAGCCGGTTACACCGAGGACGTGAACGGCCAGGAGGGCATCGACTTCGATCTCCAGGGCCAGGGGAAGGCCGATGTCTACACCCGCGGCGCCCACTTCCCCGCCACCTGGGACCTGAGCGATCCGAGCCAGCCGCTGCGGCTGCTGGGGGCCGACGGCAAGCAAATGGTGCTCCCGGACGGGCTGACCTGGATACACCTCGTCGACCCAGACATGCCGGTGAATTCCTAGCAACTGCGGCGACTCCGCCGCCGAATCCTTGCATGTGCTAGATTCTGGTCGTGGCGACCTATCGCATCGGCCAGGTTGCCGAGCTGGCGGGCGTCAGCGCCGACACCGCACGCCGCTGGGTCGACAGCGGCCGGCTGCCGACCCGCCGGACGCCGAATGGGCACCGAGTGGTCGACGGCGCCGACCTGGCGCGCTTCCTGGCTGAGGTGGCGCCCCGCGCGGTTCCCGAGGTGGTCGCTGCGCAGTCGGCGCGCAACCACTTCCCGGGCGTTGTCACGCGAGTGCTAAAGGACGGGATCATGGCCCAGGTCGAGATCCAGGCCGGCCCTCACCGGGTGGTGTCGCTGATCTCGCGCGAGGCAGCTGAGGAGTTGGGCCTCGAACCGGGCGTGCGCGCGGTGGCGACGGTAAAAGCCACCAACGTGACGGTGGAGCTGCCGAGATCTTGAAGCGGCTCCTGGTTCTGGCGAGCCTCCTGCTGGCCGCCTGCGGCGGCTCACCGGCATCCGCTCCGACCGCTGGCCCGGTGTCCGGGCAGCTGACCGTGCTCGCGGCCGCCTCGCTGACCGACGCTTTCAAGGACGCGGGCCACACCTTCGAGAAGGCGCACCCGGGGGCGAACGTTCAGTTCAGCTTCGGCGGCAGCTCCGCGCTCGCCACTCAGATCCAGCAGGGCGCTCCCGCCGACGTCTTCGCCTCCGCCGACCAGGCCAACCTCGACAAGGTGAGCGGCC